>CAUJJW010000140.1 GCA_963205105.1 Verrucomicrobiota bacterium
GCCTTCCCCTCGTCATCGTACTCCTACTCCTAATCGTAATCCGCCCGCCTCCCCAGGTTCATGGTCCGTGAGCATGGCGCCCGCGCCAACGCCGCTCTCCATGAACCGTGAAATCGTTTCGTTGATTTCCAACGACTTACATTTTCGCGGTTCAAGGGCCGTGAGCAGGTCGATTTCGAACAGGGCGCTTCCCATGAACCTCCACTCCCCCCTCGTGTTCGTCATCCCGCCTCCGCTGGGGGCCGTCGATCCAGGGGCCTGTCCAGAATCTGCAGGCCGCGTGGTTCGTGGGGGGATGCCAATCAGGCATCGCGCTCAATTTGTGACAGGCCGCGCAAGTTGCCTCAGCCGCAGGCATGCGCGGTGAGAGGCTTGTCCATGACCCGCTTCGATGGCGCACTCGGTGGAGAGTCTGGGCACATCGAAAAGACCCCGCTCTGCCATGGGCCATGTGCGCGATCGGAACATGTCCATGAAGCCCGCAGATAGCGCCGTCGATCTCCCTGGGTGATCGTGACTGCCAGACAGGTTGGCATGCGGGCTGCTTTTTGGGTTCACCCGGGTTCCTGTTGGTCAGGACACTTCTTGATCAGCGTCCCGGGTCGATTCCCATGACCTGCACCCGCTTCTTCGCCATCGTTCTCCTCCTGGCTTCCCTTCCCATTGGCGCGTCGGTGAATGCCGCCCAGTTGGAAATCACCACCGCCAGCGCCGCGGAGCTCCAGGCGGCCATGGCCAAGGGCGCCCTGACTTCCGAGAAACTGGTCTCCCTCTACCTGGCTCGGGTGGAGGCTTACGAAAAGAACGGACCCAAACTGGCAGCCTTCCTGACCCTCAACCCCCGGGCGCTGGACGAGGCACGCGCGCTGGATGCGGAGCGGGCGGCAGGAAAAGTGCGTGGTCCGCTGCACGGGACCGTGTCGATTGTGAAGGACGTCTTTGACACCTACGACCTGCCCACCACGGGCGGGTACGTGGTGCTCAAGGATGTCAAACCCACGAAGGATGCCTTCATCATCAAGAAGCTCCGAGAGGCAGGAGTCATCATTCTCGGCAAGGCGAACCAATCCGATTGGTATGCCGCCCCGCCGATGGTCGCCGCCTCCACCTTGGGTGGGAATTCTTTGAATCCCTATGACCTCAAGCGAACCCCCGGTTGGTCCAGTTCAGGCACCAGCGCCGGCCTGGCCGCGGTGTTCGGCACCATCGGTCTCGGCAGCGAAACCGGCTTTTCCATCCGCACGCCAACCAGCGATGGCAATCTTTACGGACTCTCGTCCACGTCCGGCCTGATTTCCCGCGACGGACAGATGTGGAGTTACATCACTGGTGAACGCGGCGGACCCATGGCCCGAAATGTCTACGATCTCGCCGCCACACTGGATGTCATCGCCGGCTTCGATCCCTTCGACATGTGGACCGCCCAAAGCCTGGGCAAGTTGCCCCGGCAACCCTACGTCTCGTTCATCGACAAGCAGGGCCTGCGTGGCGCCCGCATCGGAGTCCTGAAGGAAGGCTGGGATTTTCCACCGGTGGAGGCAGACGTCGTCGATCTCGCCAAGGCCACCATCGCGCTCCTGGGCAAGTCGGGGGCGAAGGTTTTTGACCCGATTTCCCTCGGCTTCGACCTGAAGCAGTACTGCGTGGCGAATTCCATGCCCAGCCGCCATGAGCGCGTTCACGCCATCAACCATTACCTGGCCCGGCAGGGACCGGGGTATCCGTTCAAGAATGCCGTGGAATTGCTGCTTGGGCACCCGGGCGTTCCTGCGCGACCCGCCACCCGCGAGTCCCTGGAGAACCCGCCCGACCTCGATCGTGACCCGGAGTATCGGGCGACCTTGGAAGGAAAGGCTTCCCTCCAGCGCGCGGTCATCGAACTGATGGACAAGTACCAGCTGGACGCCCTGGTCTATCCCCATCGTCTGCGACGGGCCATGCTCATCGGGCCGCGTCCCACCGAGAGCATTTACAGCGACACCATCCAGGTGAGTCCGCTGACCGGATTTCCGGCTTTGGTCGTTCCCATGGGGCTGCTTGCCGATGGAAACCCGGTGGGCTTGGAAATTCTGGGACGCCCCTGGAGCGAACCGACGTTGATCAAGATCGCCAGCGGCTACGAAGCGGTTGCGGGTCCGGTACGTGTCCTGCCGCCAACCACCCCCAAGCTCCCTGGGGAGACAATCACGTACTGAGGGCACGTTGGAGGTGGGCTGGGCCTGGAAGTGAGGCTTCCGTTCTGCAGGGAGCCGTCGGTCGCGTGGTGCTTTTCGAACTGGATCAGCCTCGGGCCCCTTCGGCCACCAAGTGATTGCGAGTCCGGCAGGCGGTGCGGATCGTCACCCCATGCGACGTCCATCCGTGCTCTTTGCGTGCGGTTTCCTCCTGGTCCTTTCCCTGTGTCGTGGGGTGGCAGCGGAGGTGTCGGCGGCAGAGCCGGAATCCTCCGTTGCCCGGGACGCGCGCATGAAATGGTGGCGCGAGGCGAGATTCGGAATGTTTGTGCATTGGGGGCTCTACTCGGGGCTGGCCGGCACCTGGCAGGGCCAAGTGGTCGGCACGAGCGGCGGCATGGAGTGGATCCAGGAACGGGTCAAGGCCGACACCGACCGTTACGCGCGCGCGGCTTTGCCTCTGTTCAAGCCGAAGCCGGATTTCGCCCGCGAGTGGGCAAGGTTGGCTCGGGAAGCGGGATGCAGTTACGTGGTCTTCACCACCAAGCATCATGACGGATTCGCGCTCCATGACTCCAAAGTGAGCGAATTCGACGCCGGCTCCCAACTCCAGCGCGATTTGGTTCAAGAGATTGTCACCGCCCTGAGAGCGGAGGGACTGCGGGTGGGGTTCTATCATTCGGTCATCGACTGGCACCATGACCAGTACGGGTACCGCCTTTCGCAGCAGTTGCCTCATCCGCTCAAGGGAACTCCCTACCCGAATGGCAGCCGACAGCACGGGCGCTATGTGGAGTACCTGCACGCCCAGGTGGAAGAACTCGCCACCCGCTATGGGCCCATCGACGTCCTCTGGTGGGACTACAGTTCCCAGGATTTCCAGGGTGACGAGGCCTGGCGGGCGACCGAGCTGATGGCAAGGGTTCGAAAGCATCACCCTGGCATTTTGATGAACAACCGGCTCTACCGCACGCCCGAGGCCGGTTGGAAGAGCATGGGAACGGACGGATTTGCCAACATGCTGGACCCGCGTTTCGGAGACTTCATCACCCCCGAGCAGCACATCCCCGACACCGGCATCCCCGGAATCGATTGGGAAACGTGCATGACCCTCAACACCACCTGGGGTTACAGCGCTCATGATCAGGCGTGGAAGTCTTCCGAAACGCTCATCCGCAACCTGGTCGACATCGCCAGCAAAGGCGGGAATTACCTGCTCAACATCGGTCCCACCGGCGATGGCAGCGTGCCCCAAGAGAGCGTCGAGGCCCTGCAGTCCATCGGTGCCTGGATGAAGGTGAACCGCCAATCCATCGTCGCCACCACCGCCAGTCCGGTTGCGAAACCTGCCTGGGGCCGGATCACGGTCCAGGAAGCCGGGAAGGACACGACGTTGTACCTGCACGTCTTGGAGTGGCCCGCCAACGGTCATATCCGGCTGGAGGGAGTGACCAACGTCGTCCGAGGTGTGCGGCGGCTGGCAGGAGGGCCGGTGGATGCTGTTTCCCAGAACGGTGGCATCCGGATTTCCTGCTCGGGGCCCGCGCCGGACCCGGTGGATTCGGTGATCGCCTTGCAGCTCGCCGGCCCGTTGTTCCGCAACCCAGCGGGGGGACAGACGGGAAAATAGGCTGCGTGAGTGTGCCTTCGGCGTTTCCGATGCCGCTGATCCTTGGTTTGTGAACGATTCACCGTCTCCTGCTTCAAGAGATCGGCCGCGGGTTGGTTCCGTCGATTCTGGAACGAAGCCGTTCGAAGGGTTCGGGTTCGGGCTCCGGAGGCAGTCCCAGAATGACGCGAGCACGCGCGAGCGCCGCTCCGATGTGCGGGCAAACATTCTCCCGACCCAGGCGGTCCAGAAAACCAGCTTTCTCCATCACCAGGAGGGGCTGGGTGTGGGCGGCGCTGAGAATCAGGTGCTTGTTCTTGGAACGTAGTTTGGCGTTCAGGTCCTCCAGCGCCTGGAGCCCGGTGGCGTCCATGGCCAGCACTTTGCGGACCCTGAGAATGAGCACGTCCGGCTCCTGTTTGGCTCGCTTGAGTTCGTCGTCGAGCTTGTCCACCACCCCAAAGAAGAACGCGCCAAAGACGCGAAACACCAGCACACCGGGCGGGACACGGCGCCCTATGAGCGAATGTTGGGAGCCTTCCGTCTCGGTGCTCTCATCCACCGCCGTGATCTGCGAAGTCTCCGAGATGCGCTTCACCATGAGCAGGGACGCCAGCACCACTCCCACTTCAACGGCGAGCGTCAGGTTCGTCAGCACCGTCAGGGCAAAAGTGGCCAGGAATACCGAGGAATCACTGAAAGGCCAGCGGGTCAGCCGCAGGAACTGCCTCCAGGACACCATACGATAGGCCGACACCACCAGCACCGCGCTGAGTGCGGCCAGCGGGATGTGCGACAACAGCGGTGCCGCCAGCAGCAGAAGCAAAAGGAGCAGCCCGGAGTGCACGAGCCCCGCCACCGGCGTGCCCGCGCCCGAACGGACGTTCACCACCGACCGCGCCACCGCCCCGGTGACGGGTATGCAGCCCAGCACGGGGCCGATCAGGTTGGCCAAGCCCAGCCCAACCAGTTCCTGGTTCGAATCATGACGTTCATCCAGCATGCCGTCGGTGACCACCGCGCACAGCAACGCTTGCATCGCCGCCAGCATGGCGATGGTGAAGGCCGGCTGGATCATCTCAGGCAGGAGTCCGAAATCTACGGCTGGCAGGTGCAGGGAAGGGAGACCTCGCGCGATTTCCCCATACTGGGAGCCGATCGTTGCGATATGAAACCGGCTCTCCAGGCCGAAGCCACTCACCGCCACCGTCGCCAGGACAAGACCAGCCATCGAACCTGGTACCCAGCGGGAGAGTTTCTTGGGCCAGAATCCCATCACCGTCAGTGAAACGAGCGCCACCACCACCGTGGGCGGGTGAATGGTCTCCCAATGGGTCGCCAGCACGCGCAACTTGCCCAGAAAATCCACGGGCAGATGCTCCACGCCCAGTCCCAGCAAGTTCTTGATTTGGGAACTGAGAATGAGCACCGCGATGCCCTTGGTGAACGCTCGGCTGACAGGGTAGGGAATGAATCGGATCACCGAACCGAGCCGGGCAAATCCCATCAGACAAAGCATCGCCCCCGCCAGCGCCGTACACACCACCAAGCCGTCAGACCCAAAGCGGTGCAGGATGCTATCGATGATCACCACGAACGCCCCCGTGGGTCCGCCGATCTGCACCCTCGATCCCCCAAACGCCGCGATCAGGCCGCCACCAATGATGGCCGTGAACAGCCCCTGTTCTGGCTTGGCCCCCGAGGCGATGGCGAATGCCACGGAAAGGGGGAAAGCCATGATCATCACGTTCAAACCCGCGACAAAATCACGCCGCCATTGTTCGCGGGAGTAGTGGGCCAGCGACTCGAACAGTTTGGGTTTGAAGGGGATCGCAAGTTTCATGAGGAAGGGGAATCACCTCCCCCCGGGGCATGCACCAAGCTCACGTCATTCGGGTTCCCGCCGAATCAGCAGGCGCGCTGCCGCCAAGATTCACCCCCCGAAGTACCGCGAGCATTTCGACGGCATTGGCCGCCTCCATCAATTGAGCCACGAGCCGGGTGTCCTTCGACAGCCTGGCCAGTCCTGAAAGGAGGCTCAGGTATCGGGTCACGTCGTCGTCGGGGATCGCCAGCAGGAAGACCAAGCGCACCGACGGGGCAGCGTGTGACCTCCATCGAAGAGGTTCCGCACGGCGGCCCAAGGCCAAGGCAACCTCCTTCAGCCCGGGTTGGCGTGCGTGCGGAAACGCCATGCCCAACTCCAGATCCGTTGCTCCCATGGATTCGCGACGCAGAACGGCCTGACGGAATGCCGTCGCGTCCATCACCCCATGATCCGACTGCATGACTGCCACCAATTCGTCGATGACGGAGGCGGGATCCTCCCCACGCAGCTGTGGAATGATAAGCCCCGGACCGCTGAAGTTCGCCAGATTCGCCACAAGGGTTTCGATCGCGTGGAGGACCCTGCCAGACCCATGGGTCCGGGTCCAGGCCGGTTCCGTAGGTGCGACCCGGCGAAGCGCGGAGGCGTGCCTTCCAGAAGGCGTCGAACGGGCGCGAACCCATGTCCTCATCCTTGCTGGCGCTTTGGAACGTTGGTTGGCGGGGTTGGATCGCGCGTTCGGCGATCCGGTGCTTCCCATCACGGCGGCGGGCGCGAGTGTGTGGGGTCGCTGGTGCGCGACCCGTCCCATCTCCAGCGGTGGACGGTCTGCTCGCGGCAACCGTCGGCGGAAGCTTGTCGGGGAGGTGGGAACGCTGGAGGCTCGGCACCAGACAACCGTCGAGCCGCCCATGTTGGGGACGCCCGCCAACGCCATGTTTCTTTCGTATCGCCGCTTCGATTCGAATGCGGCGACCCATATTCTTCACGAGCGGTTGAAGGCTACCTTTGGAGAGAGCGCCGTCTTTCGGGATACGGAAAGGATCGAAGGTGGGGCCACCCTGTGGGAGACCATCCGAACGAGGATCGACGGGTGCCGGGCGTTCGTGGTGTTGATTCACCACGGCTGGCTCGAGGTGAAGGAATCCGATGGGAGCCAGGCGGGGCGCCGACGCCTGGAGAATCCGGCCGACCACGTCCGCCGCGAGCTCCAGTACGCGTTCGCTAGGCCCGGTTTGCGGATCGTTCCGGTGTTGGTGGATGGAGCGTCGCTGCCTTCAGCTGAGGTTCTTGAGGATCTGAGCAGCCGAGACCCGGAACTCGCTGGAACGCTTTCGGCGCTCCGAGGGCTGCCGGCGTTGCCGGTTCGTTTCGATCGGGAATTCGAAGCCGACATTGGAAAGCTGGTCGAAACGCTCGCGGCAGTTCCCGGGATGGTTCCGGGGGTAGACCGAGGGGTTTTCTGGATTGGTGGGCTCGAAGTATTGCGGACATGGGCACTGGGGCTGCCCCGACCGGGGGCGGGACTCGGAAACGCCTGCGGCCGCGGCTCGGATCTTTGGATTCTCCAGGCCAGGTATCGTTCGACGGAGTTGCTGGGGCGCGAAGCCGACCTCAAGGAATTGTGGAGCTGGCTCGACGCCCCGAAGCCGGTCGGCGCTCGTTTGTTGGTCGGACGGGCCGGGTCGGGCAAGACACGGTTGGGCTTGGAATTTCTGTGGCAGGTTGAACGCGAACGCGGGGATTCCTGGGATGTTGGCGCGGTCACCAGGGAAACGCTCCTGCATCGCGGTGACTGGGAGGCGTGGAATTGGCGCCGCCCCACCCTACTGCTCATCGACTCAGCCCAAAGCGCTGATCGTGCACTTCGACGTTTCTTTCCGCCGCTCACATGGCGCCTGGCCCGCAAGGATGTCGCTCCGCTCAGGCTCTTGTTGCTGGAGCGCGAGGCAAGCACGACGGAAGGTTGGTTCAAGGAATTATTGGATCTGAACTCGAGTGTGGCAGGTGCACCGGTTCGCGATCTGTTTCTCCCGCCGGAACCCCTGTCGCTGCTGCCAATCGAAGCCGTTGAAACCCGCCGCGCCTTGCTGGAAGAGACTCTTCGGGTCGCGAGTGAACATGATGGAGGTCCATCACCGATTCTTCCCCGGCCAGGGACCGATCCTGTTCTGGACACCGCCCTGGAGCATCAGCGTTGGAGTGATCCACTCAACCTGATGATGGCGGCGCTGGTGGCCCGGGAAAGTGTGCCACCCGGCATCGGGAATTCGAATGACTCCCTGCGACGTTCGCTTCAGTTGAGCCACTCCGATTTGGCCAGGGAGATAGCACGCCAGGAACTCCGTCGTCTCGATCGATTTGTTCCAGCCAATCATGGCGAAAGCGGGATGCGGTTGTTTCGGCACCTGGCCGCGTACACAACGGCCACCAATGGACTTTCGGCCGAACAATCGCTTGAGGTGACGGTCGAGGAGATGGCGGCGCTTCGAATATTCTGGGCCGAGGGCCCCCGGGATCTGGTCGCCCGATTGAATGAAGCGTTGCCAGACGAGGATGACGGGGTGGCGCCTGTTCAGCCGGACATCGTGGCCGAAGCCTTCGTCCTGTTGGTATGGTCGGAAGGAAGTATCTCCGGGGACGCTTCAGCGCTTATCCAACGTTGCGCCCGATGGCGGTTCTGCGCCGTGGCTGCGATGGTCTTGCATGGGATTCAGGATTTCTCCCAAGAAGAAGCGGATGCCAGGGCCTGGCTCTGCTGGCTCGACGCTCTCATCGGAACGGGACTCGATGGCGCTCACGATTACTTCATCGCGATGGGGGAGGAGTTTCCCAGTCAGTCTGTCGCGTGGCGACTGCGCGCGATTCAAGTCAGAGGGACGATCGAAGCAAGGCTGCGCGGTCGTGGCGTGGCTGATTCCACCGCAGATGCAGCAATCGTTTCGTTGGCCAAGCTCGCGAACCATCTCGGTGCTCGGCTCGGCCAAATGAGACGACCGGCTGAGGCGCTGGACCTCGCACGAGTAGCGGTCGAGCTGTATCGCGGGCTGGCCGAAAGGAATCCAAATCGGTTCACGCCGGACTTCGCGATGTCGTTGCTCAACCTCGCGAATCGACCAAGCCAGGGACCAGAACGGGATGAAGAAAATCGACGGAGTGAGGCGCTGGAGCTCGTGCAACAGGCTTTGAATCTCTATCGAGGGTTGGCCGATACGAATCCGGACATGGTCACGCCCACGATGCAGAGGACGCTGCACTGTTGCCTGGGCCAATGGGTCTGGTGCGGACTTGAAAAGGAGGCGCTGGTGCTCGCGGAAGAAGCGGCGAAGCTGTATCGCGGCTTGGCCGAAAGAAATCCGGATCAGTTCACGCCGGACTTCGCGATGTCACTGCACAATCTGGCAGGCCTGATGAACAAGTTGGGTCGACGGGAAGAGGCGCTGGCCACGTCACAGGAGGCGGTTCAGCACTACCGAATTCTGGTGGCCCGGAATCCGGCCGCATTCACGCCGGACCTGGCGATGCTGTTGCGCCGATTGGCAGAGCTCTTGGGCGAAGCAGGCCGGCGACAGGAGTCACTGGCGCTCGCGGAGGAGTTGGTGAAGTTATATCGAAGCCTGGCTGCAAAGAATCGATGCGCGTTCACACTCGATCTGACTCGCGCGTTGTTGAGTCTGGCGTTCCGGTTGAGTGAGTTGGATCGGTGGCAGGAGGCACTGGTACGGGCGGGGGAGGCTGCTGGGAATTTTCCAGAGTATTTGCCGGGCAAAGTCTTCAGGCGGCTTCAAGGCGTGAGTTGGCGAGGGCGCTGGGGCTGATGTCGCAGGCGCAGGAGATTCCGTGGGATGTCCGTGCCGTGATTCCTTGTTCGGCAGGCGTGGTTTGGTTCACGCGGTCACTCCCTGGCCACCGACAGGGCGCGATGTTGTCCTCCAGGGCGGAGGCCATGGCTTATATCGCCCCACGAGCGAAATCTGCGAAGGGCTATGCCAGTGTGCGGATTCGAGGGCAACTTGCGCACACCGGGGTCCAATTGTTGAAGGCGTTCTCGGCTGAGTGACTCCACAGCGGAACAACCCGGACAAGCCCTGCCTGACCCCATGGATGATGGGCGCCCCTGGTCGATTGACCGGGAACCGCAGTCCGGGTCTGTTTCAGGCAGATTCTCATGAACTTCCACCTTCTTGGCGGGCCTTGGGCACTTCGATTGGCGCTGCTGGTCGCTCTGGCGGTTGTGTCCGATGGCAACGCTTTCGCGGCGCACACGGATCTCCTGCCGCGTGGTCACGTCCTTTTCCAAGCCGGTTTCGAAGAGACCAATGTGCTCCAGGGTTGGCACGGACCGGGTCAGCTCGACGTCGGATGCCAGAGCCGCGCTGCGTTGAGCGTGGAAGTCGCGCCTGGCACGCCGAATTCATCGTCGACCGTCAGCGTGGCGCTTCCGGTCGAGGCTATGCGTGGTTACCTGGTTGACGGGTCGGCAATGGTGCGGGCCGTGGGCGTGGGCTCCAAGCCCAACCCTTGGAACGGCATCAAATGCATGGTCGCCCTGCACACGCCGGATCGGAAACTCTGGCCCCAGGCCGAAATTGGGACGGGCACGTTCGACTGGCGTCGGGTTTCTTTCACGCTGCGCGTGCCCACCAACGCCAGTTCGGCAACGCTGGTTCTCGGTTTGGAACAGGTCACCGGCAAGGTGTGGTTCGATGACGTCAGGTTGACCGTCGTCAAGCCTCCGGTCCGTCGCGAACCCAGGCCGGTTGCTGGACCGCCATTCACTGGTCGGGAGGTGCCCCGACTCCGCGGGGCGATGGTCGGTCCCGACATCGACGCCGCGGGATTGCGCGTCCTCGGACGCGAATGGGGCGCGAATCTGATTCGCTGGCAACTGATCCGGAAGGGGCGCCCCGGCGAGCCATCCCCTCTGGCCGACTATGACGCCTGGCTGGAAGGTGAACTCAACAAGCTCGATGCCGCGCTGCCGCATTGCCGGCAGAACGGGCTCTACGTGGTCGTGGATCTGCACTCGCCGCCAGGAGGGAAGGGAACCTCGGGCGGGTATGTCGGTTCGGACGATCGACTCTTCACCGACCCGGTCTGCCAGGAGAAGTTCGTCCGCGTTTGGGAACGTATCGCCAGGCGCTATCGGGGAGAGCGATCGATCTGGGGCTTCGACCTCGCCAACGAGCCGGTCGAAGACTTGGTTGAGCAGGGCTGCGACGACTGGCAGGCGCTGGCCGAACGCACGGCGCGGACCATTGGGGACATCGACCCAGCGCGGACCATCATTGTCGAACCCGCGTCGTGGGGTGGTCCGAACGGACTGCTCGATCTGGTGCCGCTCCCAGGTTCGAATGTCGTTTACAGTGTTCACATGTATCTGCCGCATGCTTTCACCCATCAGGGCGTGCATGGCCCCGGTCCGGCGTATCCGTACCCCGGCACCATCGATGGGCAGACCTGGGACAAGGCTCAATTGGAGACCGCTTTGCAGCCAGTGATCGACTTCCAGCGGACCTATGGCGTCCACATCTATATCGGCGAATTCAGCGCCATCCGTTGGGCGCCGGAAGGAAGTGCAGCTCGCTACTTGTCGGACTTGATCGAGATCTTTGAGGCGCACGGTTGGGATTGGAGTTACCACGCCTTTCGCGAGTGGAGCGGCTGGAGCGTCGAGCACGGGGAGGATCGGAACGACACCCAGCCGGCACCTGGATCCACCGCTCGCCAGCGCCTATTGCGGGGTTGGTTTGGCCGCAATCAGAGTACGCTTCGATCCGTATCGAACGGCATCGCAAAGTGATCGCCTTGAACGCGTCGGTAGCGGCAGCATGCGGGTCCATGAGGAAATTCTACCTGCTATTCTGGTGGCTCGTGGCCGTCTCAGCCAAAGCACAAAATGTTGTTGTGCACTTTCAGGGCAGCACCTCCGAAATTCTGATGCCGCTGGCCAACCGTATAGCGCTCGGAGTTTTCGCCGGCGCAGTAGCGCTGGGGCTTTCAGCGATTGTCTGCGCGCGTATCCTGAGAAAATAAACACCTCGGACGACCCTTCCGTGGCGCGAACACCGGTTGTGCCGAAGTCGCTGGAGTGACTTAGAGGGGAGAGTCTGGCCCTCCGGAGTCTCTCCAGGTTAGTGGTTCGCGCGTAGGTCATTTTTGAACACGGGACTTCACATGAAGCCAGCATGGAACGGGACCACCCCTTGCCATCCTTAGACACGAATGCAGTCGCACAACCTCAATTGAGAATCTCATGGAACATGATCATGCATCATCGGATTCAGTCTATTTGCGGACCCCGACCCATGCCCTCGGTTGGGGGAAACACAACGCGGCAAAGATCCGTTTCGCCAGCGAAGGGCCGGCGCTGGGAAGGCGCTGGAATCTCAACCCGCTGTTCGTCAGGGGGTGGCATTTCGATCGCTACGACGCCAACCATGAGCCGATCCTTTTTTCCGAGGACCAGCTGTTGGACAAGGCATTCCTCCAAGCCTTGTCTGCGGGGGATATTCATGGCGGATGCCTGGGCGCCCAAGAGATACCGGATGGAAGGCGCGAATTGGTCGATTGCTTCGCCCTAACGCAGTGCCGGCGCGTCCGCTATTCCTTGGTCGCTTGGCGAATGCCTGAGTCGCAACCTCCGGCTGGGGAATGTCGCCAGCCAGAGGCCAGCCAAAGCTTTCGCTACCACATCGAAGTAGGCTTCGAGAAGACAGCGTTTGTCGCGATGTCAGCAGTGGGCACCCTGGTGAACATCGATCTGGACATGGAATATATTTCTGCCGCTGTTTCCGGAGGGCCACAGGCTCTGGACGCGATCCTGAAGGGGCTTGACCGGAACCATCCGTTCGGTTGCAAATTTGAACTAGCTTCCCCGGATCTCCTGCCAGTCCCAGCAGTGATCATTGCAGAGCGCGTCGAAAAATACCGGGCCCGTGCACGCCTCTGAGGCGGTTCGTTATGAACGGCAGGCCGGTGGACTGAAGATGTGACACGCCTCGGTGTCGCACGCTGGTATTCGATGGCACGCCCGCTGGTTGAGTCGTACCGGAACGTCCCCGATCCGCCGCCTGCTGCGAAATACACCGGATCCTCCCGAATCGCGTCCCGCACCTTTGAGAGGGCTGGCGCGTGGACCTTGGCTGCTTCCTCGGAAAGACCGCGGCCGCGGCAATCGACAGTGAATCCGGCAATTCCGCCGCGTTCGTGATAGTGCTCCACCAAGCGGGCGAGCGGAGCCCAGAATTTCATGGGCTTCCCGCAGTCGGGCTTCTCGCCGCGTTTCTTAGGGATGAAATCCGAAGATCCAATGATCGGCCCATTGTACTCGATCCACTTGTCCGCAATCAGCTGAGGAGGGACTGCCACCCCCCCCCGCCGGCTCCCTCGGAAGGGAAAGGGAGCGACGTGTCCTCCGCTTCGAGCACGAACGCCTCTGCCGGGCCGACCAAAGGACGCTCGCTGACCGACCGGCCTTCTGCGTGACGGAGGGGTGGGGAGGGGGGGCTAAAATGTGCTGAGAGACCCATTCTATGCACAATTTTGAGCACGCCTACTACCCGCCGCCGGGCTTAAGTCCTTCAACGCAAGGTGTTAAAGGATGGAGCCAGTTGTCGGATTTGCTCTGCCAGTATTTCTTCGATCCTGCTCCAAACGAATGCTTTAGCGCTCGATTGTCCCCTCAGAATCAAAGGGTTATGGCTCGGAATCAAGCCAAACTCCTGCGAGCTCCGGCATGCCCGCGTTAGCTCATGAAGGGACGAGTTTGCTGACAGTTCTGCTGACACCTTGCCGCAGAGGCAGGCGGTCCAGTGTAAACAAAAAAGGCGCAGGAACTTGTCCTGCGCCCTCGGCTCTGCCTGCAAAATGGAATGGAATTTCGTGGGCTACCGACCAACGCCTGCCGCCTTGCGACAAGGAGTGCGACCGGACGGAGCCGCCCTGAGGCAATGGTCAAGCACGCCTGGGCTCAGGCCTAGCTCCTGGGCGACCACTTCCACAGATTTGCCACCACCAAGCCAACTTCGGATCGCCTCCAGCTGGAAGGTGGGGTCGTACTGACGGCAGGTTCTAGCCGATGGTGCATTCAATGGCTTCATCATGCGCAGAGGCCCGATTCTCCCTCTGTCTTTTCGGCGCAACCCCAGGTTCGCCGATTCAAACCTCATGGTGGCTTGAGATTAGAGAAAGGTTCGAAATACAGGCATTCGACGGACAATATCTGCGACGATATAGCTCACTAGAAGTCCAGTTGCCGTGAGCAATGCGGTAAGCGCATACATGTTCTGGGGCAGTGCGCGGAAAACCATCGCCAATGCAACCAACACCGGAGCGTGCAAGACATAGACCGCGAACGATCGCTCAGCCAGCCATCGCATGAGCGCACTCTCGAAGTCCAGCTTGCGCGAAAAGAACGAAAGCGCCCCAAGCGAGAGGCCCACACCGGCCAACTGTTCCCATAGCGCAAACCCGAGCGCCTGCCAGCGCCAACCACCGAAGAAATACTCTACTTTGCCGTTCCGCATGCCGAGGAACATCAGCGTGAGCAGCACCGCCGGGCCACCAAGGAGCGCAATCCAGCCGGCGGCGCGAGCAAGGGACGATGCTGCCAGCGGAAGCAGCCAGCCGTAACGGGCTGCGTGCAATCCACAGATAAAGAACGCAACGTATTGGGGGAAAAAGCAGAGCTGCATGTTCAGCACGTTCGTTCCGATTGGCTGGATGAGCCGCATTGCGAATGTGCCCAGACCCAATACCAGTGCGAACGTCCACAGGAATGACACCCTTGGAACAGCTACGGTGGAACCAGGCGCAGCCTGACTGGCTGATTCATCGCGCGCATCCACCGATGGTCGCCGCCATACCAAGCGCGATCCCGCCAGCGGAAGGCACAGGATAAGCAGAGCGATAGCGAACCAGAGTGGGCCGGTGGAGCTGAGAAACCGCCCCGAACTGATGTATTTCAGGTAGAACGCCCCTGGTGATCCGAACGTGGCGTTCCAAGGGTTTAGGATCAGCAGAATAAACGGATGAATCACCAGCATGTAGAACAATGCCGGAAGACCAAGCCGCAACAGGCGCTCGAGCGTGAACCGCCTTGGGCCGCGGCGCGCGAGCGAGCCATGCGCAAAATAGGCCGAGATAAAGAACAATAGCCCCATGAAGAACGACTGCAGATGTGCCTCCCAAACAATGAACGGCACCTTCGCTGCCAAGGTAGGTTCGCGCTCGCTCATAAAATACCAGTCGCCTACGTGGCTATACGAGACACAGGCGTGCAGGTTGACGACGAGGACGATCACGAACGTGCGCAGATGATCAACCCATGGAAGGCGAACGATGGGTGCAGGCGGCATTTGCATCAGGATTCAACCGGATTTATTTGAGGAGGCTCGCTTAGAAACTTCCCTTTGGCAGAACGCCTGCGTGATCGACAGGAGGCAGCGGGCACAAGCTCAGAAGTCGAACCGAGCATCAAGGCTGCCTCCTGTTCGCTCGACGCAATGGTTAGCCGGATTTTGTATTGCTGTTGATGAATGTTTGTTTGACATGCGACAATGCTGATCGTGTGCACCATGCCTGATATGGTTGAGTAAATACATAGCGGACGAGTCGACTGGTCCAGTGCGATGGACGAGAGAATGTATGGATCGTGAAATAGATGCCATCCGAACGCTCATCAAAATAGAACTCCGATACTCCTCCTTCGACATGTCCAAGCAAAGTCTCATATGCAAACCCGATTTTCTTGTGTTCTTGAAAAAGGCATTTGATTTTGACTGCAAATTGAAGGCATAATCCCCAACCAATGGGCGGAAATAGAACCCGCTGTATAATGATGTCAGCAACTGACATGGATCGGCCCGCTACCCGCCACTCTGTCAGAGACCGCATTATGGTTTGAGGGAAGATGTCATACTCGAAGAGGAAGGAAGTGTCCCACCGCGATATCGGTCCTGGAACCCCCAGGCTAATGGATGTGGTACGCTCGGGGAGTTCCTGAAAGGAAACGAAGTTCCGAGGCAAAGCGCGTGCGGCTTCGAAGGACAACCATGCTGATGAGGAGCACGGGAGGATATGCATTTGGCTAACGCAAAGGTCAGCGACGGGAGCCAGCCGTCGATGATATTGAATTAGTCTCTGAGCCAATCGGCTGGCCCCCGTTCGCTGCACCGTCTGGATCGCTCCTGTGGCTCTTGATCGCTGAGCCGAGAACGCAAAGGCCAGCAACCGCTAGAATCCCATAGCATGATCAAATGCATTTTCCATGTGGCACCCGTCACACGTAGCGAACCCTGACTCTGATTCTCGATGAAGGCTTTTAGATATATCCTCTTTTCAATGAAGACGGTCACAAAAAATGACGGCACTAGCAGTACCATGCATGCAGTGGGAATCATCCAATACAATCTTTCCTCAAACGGTAGAAGCCAAGCAGCTTGAACTGTCACCGTGTACACCGAAAACCACGGCTCCGACAGCTTCGGCACGCCACCGCCTCCGATAACCATCTGCACGACCACCAACGCAATCCAAAGGATGGGAAATCCCACAACCGTGGATACTACGTTGGCAATACTGGTCCACTTCCAAGCTTGTGGCCAGGACACGGCAAGCCAGCGTCGGGAAAGCCATGCCTCGAGAGCGATAATCGCCGGCAAGGTTATCAGGAGAAATGGCATCTGCACGAAAAGCATCGGGACACCGGCATTGGCGAGGATGGGTTGCATCATTCAAGCGAACGCCTCGGTCTACGACGGCGGGGACGCGGTCAGTCCTGGAAGCCCCGGTCAAACCGCCGTTCGTAGGACCGAATGGTTCGGTGGCGGCCCGTCGCGTCACTGGCGTCGACGATGCGAGACGAGTTGGTGGGCATACCGCCAAGGAAACGGCGATTCGCGAAACGGTGCAGGGCTCATATGGAAACGGTGGTTTGGCCCCCTGGGAAGTCGCCGAGGCGCAAGGCCCGCAAATCGCTTTGCGGGGACCCACCGTAGCTCGCGGCTCATAGGGCCCAAGAATGAGGTTATCGGACCGGCTTTGCTGGAACTGCGGCTCGATGATGACGCGTCCGTCGAACGCCATGCTCACCGACCGTGCGCATCACGGCTCACCTTGGGGACCGAGGTCCCTCGCACGGTTTGTGTGGATCAAATGGTTCGGCCTGTCTCTCATGGGATTGGTGCGAAATCCAGAACCACCAATAGTCGTCCACTCGCTCCTGGTGCTGGACGCCACGTCACCGTTGCATTGGTCGTGTAGTAGTCGCCGCCTCCGTTCGTGCTCACAGGGCCGCTCAAAGTGTAGGTGCGTGCGTACTCGATCGCCAGAGTGCCTGTCCCATGAACCTCACCGCGCATCGTCCAGTCCAGGCGGTGCGGGAATCGTGCTATGGTGACCTGCTGAGTGCTGGACACTGATAGATTCGCAAACTCAAGAGGACGAACGTACCGGAAGCGATGATAGACAAACGGTGCCGCCAGGAGTGCGGTCGTAATCGCGATCGGCGCTAGTGCTCGATGGTTGATTCTCAGGTCTTGTCCTCGGATGCGCCGCGGGCGCTGCGGCCGAACGCCTGCGTGAGCGACAGGAGGCAGCGGGAAACGGTCTCAAGAGTTAAGGCGAGCGTGGAGGCTGCCTCCTGTTCGCTCGACGCAATGGTTCGTCCTGTATTGGTGCACTCAATGGCAAGTGGGCGTGATTCGAAAAAACGGACAGTAAAAAGGACGAATTGTGTTAGTTGTTTTTGAGTTCGAACTGGGTGGTTGAAAGGCCGCCGATGGCGGTGTGGATGCGTTCGCGATTATAGAATACTTCGATGTAGTCGAAGATCTCGGTGTGCGCCTGGGTGCGAGTGGCGAAGTCGCGGCGGTATACCAAATCCAGCTTGAGGGTGCTCCAGAAGCTCTCCATGGCGGCATTGTCGTAGCAGTTGCCGCGACGGCTCATGGAGGGGACCAGATTCGCGTTGGCGAGCGCCT
>CAUJJW010000141.1 GCA_963205105.1 Verrucomicrobiota bacterium
CCAACTTCGGCTTCGTCGATGATTTTCTCCAACTCCTGCCCGCTCCAACGCCCGAGCCCGTAGCCATCCAGCGCGACCCACACGCCCCCTGGTTCATCGTGTCCCATGGCCTGCACGGTCCGCTCTCCGATGGCCGCCACCTTCTCCAGACCCCTCGTCCCATCGCTGAGAAACAGGCCTTGTTTCGATCCCAGGTACCATCGTTCGTCGTCCATGCGCGACACGGCCGTGGGTTCCCCCACACTGCGAAGGCCAGCCACCACCCGACCGATCCCGGCAGGATCCACCGCGTCGACGTCCAAGGTGGCGCTGCTCGCGGAAGCGCCCAGCACCGTGACGCGGTGGTCGCGTCCCGTCAGAAACACGGGCCTGCACAGCGGGATATGGCTTCGCAGATCAACATGCCAGAAATCAGATCCACCCCATCGACTGAAGAATCGATCTCCAGAAAACCAGATCGCACCGCCCGGCGCTTCCACGATGGAGTGAAACGGGGATAGATCCTTCTGGAGTTCAGTCATGGCCAAACCCTGAAAGCCTCGACGCGAGATCCGGTAAAGCCCCTGGCGGTCACCCACCCAGACGCATCCGTCCCGGTCGACCTCCACCTCCTGGGGAGACTCGAAGGCGAAAGGAAGCCGGACCGGCGTATACCCCTCCGCACCTCGCATGAAGAGGTGCACACCTCCACCCACGTTCCCATCCGCGGCCCAAATCGACCCGTGAGCATCCTCGGCCAATCGAGCACTCAGCAAGGGCCATGGACCCACGATTCCCGGACCACGTTGGACCACCGCCTGCGTGTCACCGGCTGCCAAACGCCAAAGGTACCACCCCGACCCGATCCATAGGCAACCGTCCCGATCGAGCAGCAAACCTCGGACGGGTATGCTCACAGCTTCTCCCTCCGACTCGGAGAACGCATCCAAGTGCCGATGCACCACGCGCCGCTCCTGCACCTGCCAGCCCACCAGTCCCCCATGTCCGCCCACCCACAGGATCCCATCGGCACCCTCCTGAATCGCACACACGCGCGAAATCCCGGGAAGGATGTGCCAGGCAATCCCCTGCGCGTCACAGCGCGCGACCCCCCGGTCGGCCCCGACCCACACCCCTCCCCCTGTCGCCGGAATGAGCGCGTTCACATAGGTCAGACCGGCGCCTTGAAACATGACTTCGAACTCGCCGCCCCGGTACCGCATGAGGCCGTCCACCGTGCCCAACCACAAGTCACCCTGCTCATCCTCCGTCATGGAACGAACCACCTGACTGACCTCCTTCATCGCCGGCGTGTTGGTCTCGGCAAAAACCTCGAATCGGCCCCCGCGCAGTCGCGCCACACCTCCTGCCGTACCCACCCACAGCGCCCCATCCCGGGTCTGATGCAGCGCTCGTACTTTCTCGTGCGGGAGACCGTCCTTGACCGTCCACCGTTCCATCAGGAACTCCGCCCCAACCGGATTCACCGGATGTGTCCTGCCTCCCGCGCGATTCTTCAACCCCTCCGTGCTCCCAACCGGGTGAAACAAAGGCACCGACGCGCGTCCCCACTCGATCCTTTTCGGGAAATGCCGATCGTCGACGGGAAGATCACGAAAGCCGCCGTCGTGTTCCACACGGACTGCCCGAACCCGCAACCCCCAGGCATTGGTGGCCAGCACCGGACGAAGCACACCCCCCACAAACCCACCTTCCGTAGCGGTTGGCGTCCCGCCCGCCGTCGAGGGGGGCATCCCGCCCACCGGACTCTCCGATTCAAGGCCCGTGAGCGGGTCCTCTTGGAGCAGGGAGCTTTCCAAGGTCCTCTCCAACTCGGGCGCGGCCTGCGCCAGCACGGCCCCACTCAACACCCACACCAGCAGCACCAAAAACACCGCCCCCGCGATGACGGATCCTCGAATGACCACAGATGTCGTTGACAGGGCGGTCATGCAGGCGACGCAGCAACCTAGCCACTGGAAGGCTCGGGGCAAGGCTCCTGCTTCGTCATTCCGGATTGCCTGCGCCGTGGGCCCTGGCGTGAAATCACCCACGCCTTATGGCTCCATCGCCCGCCGCACCGCTCCTTTCCGTCCCTGCCTCCAGGCCGCTCACCCTCGGCCTCATCGGCGGCGGGCAACTGGCCAAAATGACGGCCCAAGCCGCCGCTCAATTCGGTGTCGCGGTCGCCATTCTCGAACGCAAGGAACATTCCCCCGCCAGCGGCCTCGCCCATCACAATCTCATCGGCGACTGGGACAATCCTGCGGACCTCCTCCGCCTGGCCGCGCTGTGCGACGTGCTCACGCTGGAGAACGAGTTCGTCGATGCCGAAGCCCTCGCCGCCGTCGAACGCCACGGTCACCGCCTTTATCCCGGTTCCGGCACCGTCAAAATCGTTCAGGACAAGCTTTGGCAGAAGCAGGCGGTCGCCGACGAAGGCATTCCCCTTCCCCGCTTCATGGACACTCCGACGCCCGCCGACGTGCTCCGAGCCGGAGCGGATTTCGGCTGGCCGTTGGTCTTGAAAAAGCGGCGCAACGGCTACGACGGCAAAGGCAACCACACCCTTCGCTCCGCCGCTGATCTCGACACCGCCTGGACGAACCTCGACGGCCATCGAAACGCCCTGTTCGCGGAGGCTTGGTTCCCCTTCGAGCGCGAGCTCGCCGTCATGATCACCCGATCCATCGATGGCAAAACCGCCGTGTACCCCGTCGTCGAAACCGTTCAGCGCGATCACATTTGTCACGTGGTGAAGGCCCCAGCCGCCATTTCCAAAGCCATCGCCGAGCGGGCGTCTGAAACCGCCGGCCGGGCCGTGGCCGCGGTGGGAGGCATCGGCACCTTTGGCGTTGAGATGTTCCTCGGCGCCGATGGCACCATCGCCGTCAATGAACTCGCCCCGCGGGTTCACAATTCCGGCCATTACACCATCGAGGCCTGCGAATGTTCCCAGTTCGAAAACCACGTGCGTGCCGTGCTGGGCTGGCCGTTGGGTTCCACCGCCTTGCGCGCCCCTGCCGCCGTCATGATCAACCTCCTGGGCGCCGGTCCCGGAGCGGGCTTCCCCGCCGGCCTTTCCCAGGCACTCGCCGTTCCAGGAGCTGGCGTGCATCTCTATGGCAAATCCACCAGCGCCCGCGGACGCAAGATGGGCCATGTGACCGCCCTCGGCGAAACCCTGGAACAGGCCCTGTCCAAGGCCCGGCAGGCCGCCGATGCGCTGACCTTCGGAACCCTCCCCGGTTGATTCCCCCGGTTCGAACGCATCACCAGGGTCGACGTTGGTGAGGAGAATGTTCAGCATCCACGCACGTCGCATGAGCTTGGAAGACCGCCTCTACCCGCTGTTGTCGCTGTATGAGCGACTGCCCGACGGGCTGAAGCGCGCCCTCGGCTGGACGTACCGTTGCCTGCCCACCGGCGTCCGCCTCGGCGCTCGCTTCTCCGAGTTCCGCAAACTCGCCGCCGACGTCGAATCCTGGGACTTCGCGCGGATCGAGGAGTTCCAGACGCGCCATCTGCGACAGACCCTGATTCAGGCCGGAAACTTTTGTCCCTTCTACCAGCGCCGCTTCGCCGCCGCCGGGTTTCAACCCGAACTTCTGCGCGGTCCCGACGACCTCGCCAAGTGTCCCTTCACCACCAAGGCCGACCTGCAACAGAACCTGAAGGAGATGACCTCCTCGTCGGTGCCGGCCAAATCCCTGCTCTACATCACCACCGGCGGTTCCACCGGTGTTCCCGTCGGATTCCATCTCCAGAAAGGTGTCAGTCGGCCCAAGGAACAGGCCTTTCTCGAAGCCCAATGGCGACGCGCGGGGTTCACCGACGGCGCCCGCCTCGCCGTCATCCGTGGTCATGTCACCACCGACAAAGCCACCGGCCGCATCGCCACCTACGACGCCACCCGTGACTGGCTCATGCTGTCCAGTTATCACCTGACCGAGGAGCGCCTTCCCGAATACCTCGAAGCGCTGGAGCGATTCCGCCCCGACATCCTGCACGCTTACCCCTCCGCCGCCCTGCAACTCGCCGAGTTCCTGGAACGTTCCGGTCAATCCTGGCGCCTGCCTCTGCGCTGCCTGCTGGCGGGTTCCGAACGATTGACGCTGCCACAAAAACGCCTGCTCGAACGCGTCTTCGGCTGCCGGGTCTTTCGCTGGTACGGCCATAGCGAACGCGTCGTGCTCGCCGCCGAGGGTCGGGCATCCGAGTTGTTCCACTTCTGGCCCACCTACGGCTATGTCGAGTTCGGCGACGCCGACCCCGACGGCTTCCGCGAAGTGATCGGGACCAGTTTCCACAACCTCGCCATGCCCCTGGTCCGCTACCGCACCGGCGACTACGTCCGCCTCGCCAATCCCACCCGCGATGGCAACCTCGAATTCCCCTGGCCCGCCGTCAGCGAAATCGCCGGTCGCGATCAGGAGTTCCTCGTCAGCCGGACCGGCCGCCGCATTTCACTCACCGCCTTCAACATGCACGACGCCATCTTCGATGGCTTGTACGCGGTCCAGTTCTTCCAGGCCGAACCCGGCATCGCGGAGTTCCGGTACGTCCCTTCCCCCGCATTTCAGGGCAGCCAACTCGACGCCATCCAGGCCGGTATCGCCCGCAAGCTCGGCGATGATTTCGTCGTCACCCTGCGCGAGGTTCGGGACACCGAGAAAACCAGTCGTGGCAAACACCGTTGGCTGGTGTCCCCGCTCACCGCCCCACCCCCGGCAACCGCCGCGCCGGACTCGTCCGCAACTCCCTGACCCGCCTACCGCCGCTCCGCCGTCACTGTCGCCCCGTCGAGCACCCGATGCGCCCCTGATTTCACCATGCTTCAGATCGCCCAATACCAGGACGGCCGAATGGAACTTCAGGAAGTCCCTGAACCCACCCCGCCCCCGGCCGGCATCCTCGTCCGCGTCACCCACTCCGTCATCAGCGCCGGCACCGAGAAGATGAAGGTCGAGCAGGCCAAGATGAACCTGCTGCAAAAGGCGCGCGCCCGCCCCGACCAGGTGCGCAAGGTCCTCGATACCGCCCGCAATCTCGGCTGGAAGGCCGCCATCGAAAAGGTCCGCAACCGCCTGGAAACCCCCAGCCCGCTCGGCTACAGCGCCGCCGGCATCGTCCAGGAGGTTCATTCCGCCAACACCCGGTTCCGCGTCGGCGACCGCGTCGCCTGCGGTGGCGCCGAATGCGCCTTCCACGCCGAATTCATCGCCATCCCCGATCTGCTCGCCGCCAAGGTACCCGAAGGCGTGGAGAACTGGCAGGCCGCCTACACCACCATCGCCTCCATCGCCCTCCAAACCGTCCGCCAACTCGAACCGCGCCTCGGCGACCGCGTGCTCGTCATCGGCCAGGGCCTCGTCGGCTTGCTCGTCACCAATCTGCTCGCCGCCAATGGCTGCCGCGTGCTCGCCGTCGACCTCGCCGAACCCCGCCGCGCCGTCGCCCAGTCCGTCGGCGCCGAACAGGTCGTCATTCTCGGACGCCAGAATCTCGCCGACGAAGTCCGCTTGTGGACCGAAGGCTACGGCGTCGACGCCGTCGTTCTCGCCACCGCCACTTCCAGCAACACCCCCACCGAACAAGCCATCGACGCCTGCCGCGACCGGGCCCGCATCGTGGTCGTCGGCAACACCCACGTCGAACTGCCGTGGAAAACCACCTACGAAAAGGAACTCGAGATCCGCTACTCGCGAAGCTACGGCCCCGGCCGCTACGATCCGTCCTACGAATGGGGCGGTGCCGATTACCCGATCGGCCATGTCCGCTGGACCGAGCAACGCAACTTCGACGCCTGCCTCCACCTGATGCGGACCGGGACCCTCCGTCTCGACACCCTCACCACCCGGCGCGTGCCCTTCCGTGATTGTCTCGCGGCCTACCGCGAACTGGCCGCCGGCTCACCCGAAATCGGGGTGGTGCTGGATTACCAAGTCAGCGGCTCCCCATCGACAACCACCCCCCAAACCGCGCCTTCACCCAACTCCAAGCCGTCCGTCGGGAACGCGGAACGCCGGGTCCCCGCGTTTGCCCCGCGCCGAACCTCCGCGGTCCCTCACCTGGATGTCATCGGCGCCGGCAATTTCGCCCGGACCATGTTGCTGCCCCACCTCCAGGGGCGGATTCCGTTTGGCACCATCGTCAACAACACCGCCCTGAGCGCGACCCATGTCCAGGCGAAGTTCGCCTTCACCGCCTCGAAGACCGACGGCAAAGCCCTGCTCGAAGCGCCTTCTCCCTCGGGCACGCCAGGTGCCGTCCTGATCGCCACCCGACATCACCTGCACGCCCCGTTCATCCTCGCCGCCCTCGCCCAAGGCCGTGACATTTTCGTTGAGAAGCCGCTCTGCCTCACCCTGGAGGAACTCACCGCCATCGACGCCACCCTCCGCCAGTCCAAGGGCTCCATCCAGGTCGGGTTCAATCGGCGCTTCGCACCGGTCGCCACCGAGCTGAAACGCGTCATCAACGCCGCCCCCGGCCCCAAAACTGCCAGTTTCCGGGTCATGGCCGGCAAGCTCGATCCAGCCCACTGGTACGCCAACCTCGACGAAAGCGGCGGACGCGTCCTCGGTGAGGCCTGCCACTTCCTCGACTTCTTTTGCTTCCTGTTCGGTTCGGCGCCAGTCCGGGTGAGCGCCCAAACTGTCTGGCCCGCCACGGGACGATCACCCTTCCCCGACAGCGTGACCGCCCAGGTGGAGTTCGCCGACGGTTCCTCCGGGCAGCTGGTTTACTCCGCGGAAGGCGACAGCACCTGGCCCAAGGAGGTCTGCACGGTGTTCGGTGCCGGGTTCGTCGCCGAGATCGAGAACTTCCAGGAATTGGTGGTTCATCGGGGTCGAAAAACCGTGAAGCACACGGGCCAAGGCAAAGGGCACAAGGAACAGATGAGTGCGTGGTCCGCCTACCTGCGGGCCGAAGCCGACCATCCCCTGCCCTATGCCCAATCCCGCCAAAGCATGGCCTTGACCTTCGCCACCCTGGAAGCCATCCGGACCGGCGCCAGCGTCACCCTCCCTCCGTAGCGGCGGGCGTCTCGCCTGCCGTAGAGGGGCGCGTCCCGCCCCCCGGAATCCCCAGTTCATGGCCCGTGAGCAGGTCGATTTCGAACAGGGGGCTTCCCATCAACCGTCCATCTCCAGCCCCGGACGGGGCGGCAAGACCCTAGCCCACGGCGTGAGCCGTGGGACACGGCCCCCAAGAAAAACCAAAGCCCCGGAGGGGCGATCAGAAAAGCAGGGGCGGGCAGAACGTCCTGCGTCTTCCCAAATCCCACCGTAGCCGATTCTGATCGCCCCTCCGGGGCTTGAAATCCAATGCAACGCCACACCCATGGCTCACGCCATGGGCTCCCGTTCTTTCGGCCCTCCGGGCCTCCGGGCCTCCGGAGGCGGGCGTCCCGCCCCCCCGGAATCCCGTGTTCAAGGCCCGTGAGCAGTTCGGTTTCGAACAGGGGGATTCCCATGAACCAGCCACCGCACCTCCCGAGAATCCCAAAGCCCGGAGCTGGAGCCCCCCTCAGGGCGACTCCAGCTCCGGTGGCCCCGACTTCGGGTGGGCACCCGCGGAGCCCAGCCATCCAAGGTTCGTTCTAATTCATCCGCCGGCGCAGAAGCGCCAACCCGCCGATGGCTGCCAGGAACATCGAGCCGGGGAGACTGTCAGGCACCGAGGTCGTGCCGCCCGTCCGGATGTTGAACTGCCACGGAATCGCATCAGCCGCCGGTCCTGCCGGGAACGACTCAAACAAGACTTCCACGGAATCGGCGGTGAACGATGCGCTCGGTCCAACGACCGTCTCGTATCCGTTGTAGGTCTCCTGCGGCGTGTTCGCGTCGTCGAACGCGATCCCGAGGATGTTCACCGGAGTAAGCCCGTCCTTAAAGTTCAGGTCGGAGATGGAGATCTTCAGGTTGGTGAAGTCCTGGCCCAGGATCACCCTCAGTTGGAAGCTGTCATCGTCGACCCACTCGATCTCCAACCGGTCGGACAGCAGGTCCACGCCGGACTGGCCGGCAATGCCCGACACCGGCGCGGTCGATCCGTCGAGTTCGATGGCGCCAAAGTTATCATCGGCCATGGAGGCACTGAAACTGTCGCCGGTGATGCTTCCGGCCTGGGCCGAAAGCGCGAACAACAGCGCGGACAGTCCGGCGGTCGAGGTGATGGATGCGAATGAGGGCATGGGAACGTAGGGGTGCGTTGGGAGTTTTGGGCCCGTCACAAGGTTGGGTGTGTTGGGCTTGGGTTGGTGGCAGGCCTCGCGATGGTGCGGATTACGAGCCGCCTATCAATGAATTTCGTAGGCAAATTCATCATTCTGTTTTCAGAATGCTCCATAGCAACAGGTTAGTCCACCCGATCACCCAACTGAAGGGTCACAACACCTCCACCAAACGCACGGGAGCGTGTTAAGCAACGCCTAAGTCCAGCTGGCTACTGGCATGGCGAGTTTTTTAATGGGGCTGCGCTCCTGGGAACGCGGAGTTGTGAGGTGAGCACCACGAGGCGCGCCAGGTGCAGGACCTTCAACGGGGCCGCGCTCTGGGGAGCGCGGAGATACCAGGCGGTTATTGCTGCCCCCCGCTGCCGAGCCGGGCTTCAACGGGGCCGCGCTCTGGGGAGCGCGGAGATAATGGTCGGTGAGCAAGTGGCATCGATGCGCGCTGCGCTTCAACGGGGCCGCGCTCTGGGGAGCGCGGAGATCTGGGAAACTGCGTTCTACGGAAACACCACGCTCGCCGGCTTCAACGGGGCCGCGCTCTGGGGAGCGCGGAGATGCCGAGGATTCCTTGGCCAAGCTGATCACCCAGTACGTGCTTCAACGGGGCCGCGCTCTGGGGAGCGCGGAGATGCGGTTGTGCGCTGTGCTGGTTTCTCTCGCGTTGCGTAGCTTCAACGGGGCCGCGCTCTGGGGAGCGCGGAGATGCGTTCCTGAAGGAATACTTCCCGTGGGCCGACCCGAAGCTTCAACGGGGCCGCGCTCTGGGGAGCGCGGAGATGTTTCGTACTCAAGTGCTAGGTCTGACACTTGGCACTTGCTTCAACGGGGCCGCGCTCTGGGGAGCGCGGAGATAACCCAGAGGCTTCTTGAGGACCAGCAAGGGCGGGTGCTTCAACGGGGCCGCGCTCTGGGGAGCGCGGAGATCTCCGGACTCTGGAAGGAAATGGCCCGCATCATTGGCGCTTCAACGGGGCCGCGCTCTGGGGAGCGCGGAGATGACGGGGGACGCGTTGCGGCTGTACCAGTCCGGCGAGCTTCAACGGGGCCGCGCTCTGGGGAGCGCGGAGATCCGCGCCGTCCTTGAAGGCCGGAAGACGCAGACGCGGCGCTTCAACGGGGCCGCGCTCTGGGGAGCGCGGAGATTGGCGTCGAGAGACGAAATGACGTCATAATCTGCCACGCTTCAACGGGGCCGCGCTCTGGGGAGCGCGGAGATCTGAGCTTTCCACGTTCGGCTCGCTGGCTTCGCGCACGGGCTTCAACGGGGCCGCGCTCTGGGGAGCGCGGAGATGGCTGCCCTCAACGCCACCATGCCGATCGTGGAGGGTGCTTCAACGGGGCCGCGCTCTGGGGAGCGCGGAGATTCGGTGCCGCAAACCCGGCAGACAACTCGGTGAACACGCTTCAACGGGGCCGCGCTCTGGGGAGCGCGGAGATAGCCAACGCCGGGAGACTTGATGGCCAATCGCTTGCGGTCAATCCCGCGAGCGGTGGCTCATTCGGCCGCGCGGAGGGACATTCATGGGAACCATGTCCCTCCGCTTGTGTCTTCCAGCGAGGGAGTTGTGATGTGCGAGCGGTACCGGGACTTCCCGCGGCATCCCGCCGCTCGCGATTCACCTATGAATGTCAAAGACCGTCCCAGGCGGCACTCGCCGCGCATCAGAAAACAAAGCACGGAGCGTCCATGGACACGTACGGAATGCCAAGAGCCGTGATCACCCGGTTGCCCCGTCCTTCGGATGGCCCGAGCGACACGAACAGCACCTGGTCTTTGTTGTGGTCAATCAGATCCCCCAGACCCGTTTCGAAGCGCACTTTCTCGGACGGGTTGAGGTCACACTCGAACACGGAGAACTGAAGGTGCTCACCGTAGTTCTTGCACAGCTTGAAGACCCGCCGCAGCCGTTTGTCATCGGCGATGTCGTAGCAGACGAGATAAGTCGTTCTCATGGCTCAACGGGTGGTCAGCGGGACGTACTCGGAGATCTCGCCGGTGAGTGTTCGTGCCAGGATTCGGGCCTGAAGTTCAAGCGCCCGCCGGTAGCTGACTTTGTAATCAAACAACGGGTGGGTCAGGAGGCCGGTCATCCGCTGTTCGTAAGCGAGGAAGAATTTCTTCCTTCCGGCGGCTGTGAGGTTGACCGCCTGCCCCGCACTCACGAAGTCATTCAGGGTGATCATCCGGTTATTGATGGCGGTCAGCACCACACTCTCGGCAACCAAGGGGCGGAATTCTTCCATCAGGTCCAGCGCCAGCGCCGGTCGGCCAAACCGAGGCTGATGGTAAAACCCCACGTAAGGATCAAAACCCACCGCCGCCGCCGCAATGGTGCAGTCCTTGGCCAGCATGCTGTAGGCCAGCGACAGCATGGCATTCACCGGATCGGTGGGCGGACGCCGATGCCGGGTGTTGAAGTCGAAGCTCATCTGCCGTTGTTCGCCGGGCTCGCGGGCCACTTCAGCTCCAGGAATCTCATCGTCCGCGGGATCCTCGAATTTCAACATCCCGCCGAACTGCTCGAAATAGGCGGCCGCAGCAGCACCTTCGATACCCAGCAGCTGCTCCAGGCTTTCTGCGAGGGTCGCATCGTGGGCGGCCTGCCGCAGCCTGCTCAGCGTGCTGGCGGGAGCCTCGATGTGATTCCTCATCAGAAGCGTGCGGTGATTCCGGATTTTGCCATTTACGAATGCACGAGCCAGCCGCAAGGCAAACGCCTCATCGCGCGCGAGTCGGAATTGCTCGATGCGCAGGAAGACGTTCTTGAGCCCGTGCCCATGGGTCAGGCCGTAGAACCAACCACCGCCGGAGAAGTAGGTGACGGGAATCTCCGCGTCGCAGAGTCCCTGAATCGCCTGCGTGGTCAGCTGAATGTTGCCGAACAAGGCGACGTGGGAGACGTCGTTGAAGCGCACTTCATCGATCAGCGTGTCCTCGTCCTTGATGGTCAGCAGCTCGTCCTTCCGACCGACCCGCAACCCGGGCGTGTTGAGGTAGAGCGCCCGCTTGTCATCGCGGGCGGCCATCAGGCGCCGCGGAGCCTCGGTTGCCGTGCCGGGTGAGGAGAGCGGGTTCTCGACGGGAACCGGAGTTGGGAACGTGGTGGCTCCTTCCGATCCCGAGGTGTCGCCGGGAACTCCGCGCGCCAGCATCACGGTCTCATCGGGCAGGCAGATCGGCGCCAGGGAGCAACGACGGCACTTGGGCGAACCTACCAGGGGTGGCGGAATCGGCCCCATCATGGTTTGGCGAGCCAGATCGATTTGGGCGAGAACCCAACTCTCCCGCTCCGCCGTCAGGATGAAGCGCACCCGTTGCTTCGTGGCCCGATAGTAGATGACTCCTTCCCGGCATTCATAGCCGTTGTCCCGTAGAAGCAGAATCTGGAGCCCCAACTGCATCTGATCGGTGGGCCAGAGTTCGTTCACGTCGACACCCTCCCGGGGAGCCCCGGCCTTGTAATCCACCGGCACAACTTCCCGGGCGGCAAACAGATCCCCCTGCCCTTTCCCTGACGGACCTCCCTGTACCTCCACCAGATCCAGCTTGGCGATGACCCCCAGGCGTTCGGAACCCAAGGTGACGCTTCGGGAATGAATCACCTCCAGTTCGGGCTCGGGACTCTGGGACTCGGTCGCTTCGCTCGCGGCGGGCGCAAGGTTTCTCCCCTGTTTTGCCGCCGGGGGCAGGTTGCCTTTACCGGAATCGACGCGCCGATGAATGGATGCCCCGCGCAGGGTGTCTGCGCTCTCTGCGAAGACACCTTCGACATGCTCGTAGGAGAAGAGGCGCGGGCAGTACACGAACTCGTTGAGCATGCGCGCTGGAATGATGGTCGGCGGCTGGGCCGGCGGACTGACGGTTGAGGGTTCAACCGGTTCAGCACGCAGAATGGCGAGGGCCTTGTCGAAGATGGGGTTGCCTGACTCCGGTCCAGGCGGAGGCGCAGGTGAGGCCAGCGGTTCGGGAGATGGTGGAGGCGTTACTCGCTCCGCAGGAAGGTCGGGTAAACCGGACGGAGAAGAGGCCAAACGCTGAAACAACGGCTCCTGGTCCGCCTCCGAAGTAGGCCGGGCTCTTTTCGGCATTGGGTAGGAGTAGCCCAGAAACCAGGAGGCAAACAAGAAGTGGATATTCTCAGCAAGGATCAGGCGAGCTATGAGCCAGCCGTCAGCCTCGCTCGCGCAGCCCTTTCAAATGGTCCAATCGCAACACCCAGCGCTGATGCGGGAACAAACAGACGAAGACCCACGAGGGTAACTAAAGAGAGGCCGCGGGTGTAAAGCTCCTAAATTTCCCCAAGGTTATTCGCTGGCTTCTGAAAACTGCAGATATGCCGAAAGCCCTCGATTCATTTAGGAAGTCCTCATCTCGAGATTGGAGTGCGTAGAGGTTTAGCAGCGAACGGGCGGAGTCCAGCGACAGCCATGCTGACCAGATTGGCCAAGTGACAAAAGTGTCGCGGCTGCCCCGGCCGCTGAAACCAGTGGTTACCACACTCGTTCCGGAAGAGGGGACGACTGGGAAGAGCGGTAATGCGGCGGTGGCGAGCAGGTTTGCTCCACGAACGGTGCGGACCGGATCTTTCGATGGTTCGTCCCATCGAAGTGCGTAGCGTCGATCGTCCTCAGAATCCCAGCGCATGGTTGGGCTGGAATCGCGGTAGCGCCATGGACCAAAGAGGGCTTCGTGTATTTGCTCGGCAGTGGTCTCTTTGGCCAGCACGTCCATGAATTCGAGGAAGTGTTGATGCCCGGCCCCACTCATGGTGCGGAACCCAGTGTCTTCAATCATGCCGTCGTCGTTGCATACGGCATCGCAGCCAAAGGCCGCGACCGTGTCTGCTGCGGTCAGATCAGTGTGACTGAGAAAATCCTCAGCCGCCTTAATTGCGAGCTGCCGGAAGGCAGCCCCAGAAATCTTCAGATTCTTGTCCACCGTGAGGGCGTAATGACCCGCGGTACCACGCAACGCGGCATGAAGAATATTAACGATCAGCTCAGATCCGACAGGCGACGGCAGACCAAGAACAGGGCAATAGGAACCCCCTCCTGGCAGCCACCGCATCCGCACCCCCCTCGTCTCTGGCAGGCCATTAAAAGTGCGGAAAGCGCCCAGTGCGGCAAGGAAACCCAACAGTTTCGAACCCTGCAAAGCGGGGAACATCATTTCGGCGGTGCTCATGATCTTGAGATGGCCTGCGGGTTGGAGCTGGCTGTTTGATCGGCGAGACGAAGGACAGTTTCAAGCAGAGCGATACCCCACCAGCCGTAGTGGCGATTCATCTTCCAAAAGCGCTCAGTGAGGCCGGAGTCCAAAGCGTGGGCAGGATGAGCCACGCGATGATCTCCATTCACCGCTATCGTTAGATCGTTCACGGACAAGTTTACGTCGGGAGGAGTGCCATCATCGACCCATGGCGCAAACGGACGACCATAGCCGTGATGGGTCGCGATCAGATGCAACACGAGCGTTTTGAGCATGGTGGGCGAAGGAAGCACGGCTGCTGCGCCAGAGCTCTCGGCCATGAGAACGGAAAGCATTTCGTGCCGAAAACCGTCTGGGATTTCCGCACGCTCGCGCGCCGCTCGCCGGGACGCCGCCGAGGAGGCAATGGAACCTGATTTGGCGAGAAATGTCGCGCTAGCCATTGCGGCGAAGGGAGTTGTCCCTCGCAGCATTGCCTGAAAACGCGGATCAATCTTCCCCCAATCATGCGCCATGCCCGCAGCGATGATCGCTTCGCTCCATGTTTCAAGAGGCAGGTAGGCGAGGGACCTCCGAACGTGGTTTATGACGTCCCGAGAGTGATCGAAAAGCTCCTGCGGCCCGGCAGCCTCCAATAGAGCGTCCTCATCAGTATCTGCTGTTTGCTCGAAGTCACCGTCTGGTAAAAGATCCTTGGAAGTCAGAACGAATCCTTGGTCCCGAGGATAAGCTTCGGGCGAAACCAAACTGCCAGTCAGATGCCTAAGGACTTGAAGCTGTTCGGAGGTAATTGCGCTATCGGAGCTCTCTTCACTCAGAAGGCGGGACAGCAGCGCTTTGATTTCCGGAATTCGCCAATCCTTCTCGGTATCAAGCGATAATTCTCTTAGAGCAGCCGCTGCCGTTCCATGGCCTGTTGTCGGCCAGAGCACGGGATGAATTCGCACGATCGCGCGTCGGCGGGCGGAGGCCGCGGCCCGCTCAGCCACGTCCACGCGCCGGATTTCCTTGGGGGTTAGCGTCGTCCCGGGAGAGACCTGTGGATCGGCTGGAGCATCTGGCAAGTGTCCAAGTTGCTCCCACCCGCCGCTCTGAACGCGCAGAACAATCGTGTCACCGGTACGAACATCGGCGGGGTGATCGGCGAAGAATCGCTCATCGGGCCCGCGCCAAACGAAGACTTCGACCCGGAGTTCCTCATCCTTATCGTTTCTGTCGGGGAGTTCCTGAAGTCCAACGGCATCACCGGAGAGGTCCTGAAACCTTCCATGCGAGGCCATCCATTTACGAAAGACATGCAGCGGAACAGGCAGGCATTCCGCCGTAGTCGGCGGGCACATGCTGAGGATGTCCGCCCATTCATTCTCGGTCTTTGCGTCAGGCAAATCGCCACGCCAGCAGATCTGCACCTCAGACATCTCCCGCTGCGGACCGTGGAGGAAGATCGCCACATCGGGATCCGCGGCGGGCGTCGGACTCGTTTGCACCCAGCAGTCCAGATAGGCAGGAAGAAGGACCGGCGCATTGTCTGTTGGCGAGAGCATGCCCTTCAGGGCTTCATCGCCACTGTTTGCGAGAAGGGCGTCCACTGCAGTGGTCATGGCGTTGATACCGAAATCAACGACGCCTTCGTGGGCGAGATTGCTCAGCCAGCGCCATGTCCTTGGAATGGCATTACCGTAGATCGGATCACAGGGTGCAGCCTCATTGAGTTTGTCCGCAGGTAAGTCCTGGTCGCCCGGCAGTACGATGACCGACCGGGCAGGTATCTCGCGACCGGCACGGTTGAGTCGTCCGAAGCGCTGACGGAGGGCGTCCAGACTGGCGGCTTCGGTCACCAGGGCATCGAAATCCAGATCAGCTCCAACTTCGAGACACTGGGTCGAAACAACGATCGTCGGGGCGTCCGTTGAAATGCCGCCAGCGGATCCAGTCCTGAGTCGGTCCTGAATGGCTTTCGTCGTCTCTTCCCGATCTAACGGGCGGAGGCGTCCGATCAGGAGCGTGACTTGCCTTTTGTAATCCTTCTTCAGCCTCTCCGCCACAGAACGCGCCGTTGCCACACGGTTGACCATGACGGCTATGGAACGTGGCTGATCCTGCGCTAGAACATTTTCGGCTTCCTCGGCCAAACGTTTTGCCATCTGTTCCCAGGAAGATTTGCCCTTGGCCTTGTGCTCGACAATCAGACGCGAAGGCTTTGCGCGGCACAGGCGTTGCTTCAGGACGGGATGCTCTTGATCCTCGGGTGAGAGCATCACCTTTTGGTCTTCGCGAGTCTCAGCTGGAGGCGTTGCCGTCAACTGAATGAACCGAAAGGGTAGCTGCACCGTCTCGCCGCCTGCGAATTGGTGGCGACGGTACTTCTCCACCCATTCAAGCGTTTGGATGAATGGACGGCTGATATGCGCCTCGTCGATCATCAACAAGCTGTCATGTGCGACGAGTGATGCGTGGATGGGCCGGGCCTGTGGGCTGACTCCATAGCCACGAAACAGCAGCCGGGAACCCACCTGATCCACTGTGCTGCAAATGATCATCGGCTGGAGCAAAGACCTGACCCAACTGCGGTCGCGATAGATGCCGCCACGAAGCTGTACGCGGGCAAGAGGTATGGCACCGGATTCACCGGAAACGCTGCTGAGTGCCGCCGCAACGCGCCCAACCATGGAACCGGGTGCCGCCAAGCGAAGCTTTTCGCACAGCACTCTTGCCCGACCAAACGCCTCGTCCACGATGACGCGTCGATTAACGATGAAGAAGATGCGTCGGCCTTGAGTTCTTTTGGCGACCGGCAAAGCCGCTTGTACCGCCAGTGCGAAAACAGCGGCATCCAAACAGGCGGTTTTTCCACTCCCGGTGGGCACGGCAACGTAGTCCGGCTCCTGCCCTTCGCACAGTCGATGGGCAAACTCGCGCTGCCAAGGAAATGGATCAATGCCTGCCCACAGTTCACGAAAGAACGCGGAAAAATCGTCGGCATTCAGGGGTGGCGGATTCATTTGGGAAGGAAGCCGAGTGGTTTGCAGAGGCCGTAACCGCGGAACCGCCCAGCTCCTAGCAACAGCGGGCCTTGCACTTCGCACGGAAACTGAATCAACACGTGCACCTGCTGACGCGGGGCTGCTCCATCCTTCCCAGGTAACCAGGGCATTCCGTCAGGGCCAGGCTTGGAGCGGGGCGCACCGCGGTGCCACGAAGTCTTGTCCACGTCGACCAGGACCGGTTTTGGAAGTCCCTGCCGCTCGCAGCTGAGGACAATGCTCGCCGCAACTTCCTCGCGCCATTGGGCCCGCTCGGTGCGCTGATCGTATTTCGGGTGTCGATCCAGAACGACAGGCGTGACACTTGCCCAAACGGCCGAAGGTTCGCACCAAGTGGCTGAACGCAATGCAAGGGGCGGCAGACTTCGCTCTTCGCGGCGGATGGTCCATGTCCCGAGATTGCCCATCCGTAGTTCCAGATTCAGGTCCTCGCCGGAAGGACCAAAGAGCCGACCACGCAGGCAGGCGGCACGGTCCTCCGCGGCAATGGCGCGAGGAAAAGCTAACGCCATCCCCAGTATGTGACCATCTGCGTGCTCGGCTCCCACGAAGGCGAGCGGAAGCAAGGCCATATGCCCGCTCGTTGAGGGAACTCCCGGTGCGCTGTGGCCGGTGAACCACTCCGGTTTTCCTTCGGCATCTTGCAGTAAGTATCCGCGCAATGCGGATGTCAGAGCCGCCGTCGACTCCAGACCAAGGACCGGACCTTCGAGCTTGGTCAGCACAAACAATTCGGAATCGAACCCTGTCGTGATGGGACGGTCCTCCGGTTCGGCCACGCGGGAGTAGTAAGCCGTCCGCCCGGGTGCAGGGCGCAGACGCACAGGGGCGCTGACACTTCGGCCCCAAGGCGTGCCGAAGTGTGCTTCAAAAGCGACTTTGGCTTGCTCCTTGGTTTTTCCCTTTCCGGTAGCAATCGCCTCCGAGAGCTCAAAAAAAGCGTCGATGGGACCGGCGTTGAAGCATTGATCCAGCTCCGCCAGGAAGCCCGGCGCTGGAACGCGAAGCTGAACCCCATGGCGTGTCTTCGTTGCCTTCGCGTGGGGAAGGTAACCCGGCTCTGGAGTTTCACTCACTTTGGAAACCCAGACCAGGGCCAGGGAGGAAGAGTGCCCAATACGGCTAACCTTGCGTGCGAGGCCTGTCAGCGCCGACAAAGTCGACTCCGTTGGATCGGCATCGGGCCAACGCAAAAAAACGTATCGCCCCGGCCCCTCCTCGCCGACGAACAGCGCCGGAAACGTTCGTTCTTGCCGGCTGCGTTGATCCGGCATCACGCCGAGCGCGGCGCGCAGTTCGCACTCCTTCACCCGCGCGGGATTTGCCGGAACCCCAGCGTCGTTCACCGGCACGTACACCTTCACCAAACTGCGCGGTGACGCCTCCGGCCAACTCATCTGCGGGGCCCCCTGACGTTCCAACCATTCCAATGCCTGGCGTTCCTCCACCCACGCCTGCTCCGCCACCGGTCCGTCCTCCTTCAGGGGTTTCGATTCATAGTACGCCGCCACGAGCGCCATGAAGATGCGCGCTGGATGTGGTGGCCATTCGGCTTTTTCCCGGCTGGCCGCGTCCGTCATCACCGCAACACCGGTGATGAAATCAATGCCGAGGGCAAACATGGTGAAGCCTTCGGGATTACTCCGCAGAATTGTCTGCCGCCGACTTTGCCGCGATGTCCTGCGATCGTTTCAGCAACGCGACCAGATTCGGCGAAGGAATGAGTTTGATGGGCTTCTTTTCCCAGGAGAGGCCTAGCTTTTCAGCTGCCGCCACCGCTTCTTTCAACAATTGAACCGCGGCTTCTGCCGTGAGCGTGAACGCATCGGGAGCTTGCCCAGGCTTGTCCAGCAGCTCCCATTTCATCACCTCGGTGGGCCAAAGCAGACAACGGGAACGAAGATCAAACCCGCTCTCCGCGGCAAGCGCCGCTGCCGTCAACGCCAGCGCTGCTAGAACCGTCCGCGCTGCGGCATCGCGTTCGGGAGTCGTCTTGCCATCCACAGGAAAGCGAAGCTTTCGAAGGGCCGGAAGCGACAGCACGATTGTTTGCTCGGCGTAGTCCAGCGTTGCGCCCCCAGCACCACCTGGTTTGGTGATGTCTGGCGGAATGTTGCCATGGTTCACTTCCGATGGTGAGACCCCTTCCTTACCCTTGTCCGACGCAAGCTCGTAGCTGCCGTCGGATTTCTTGATCACTTTCGCTGCTGCACGCATACCGAGCGGATCAATTCGGCTGCTCGTCTTGACACCAATCTCGGAGTTGACGCCGATGATCTCCGATACAAGTGCCCGTTGAAATTTCGCGCCCAGCCCGCCCTTTGGTCCGGTCGAGTCCCACAAACCGAAGATCAAGGCGGTGGGGCAGAGCTTGTAGAGCGGTGTCGCGTTTTGCTGACTCGCCTGGTCGAGCGACTTTCCGAGATCGCTTTTGCGAAACGGCTGCCCCTCATGAAGGCTGTCGCGGAGGATGGCGTCCGCGATCCGGTGTGGCGCCTCAAGGCTGGTCACCCGTCCGATTTCATCCAGCAAACCGAGGCCGGTGAAATCCACATGCAGGACGGGAACATCGTTGAGTACGCCCGAGTCCAGCGCGCGCTGAAGAGCTTCTTCCAATCGGTTCGCTTGAGCTTGAACGGAATCGAGCAGCACACAGGGCACCTTCTTGCCGTTGATCTGCCTCTCCTCTTTCGCATAAACAGCTCCGGCATAAGTCGGCGGAAAGACCTTATCCCCCTCACCTCCCGCCGGTTGCAGCTTGGTGCGCGAACGGAATGCTGCGGCAGAAGAAATGGCAGACTGGAGCGTGGCGAGGTCTATTGATTTCATGGTTTAGAGTCGATGGTGGTTCCAAAAGGGAACTTTGACAAGTGATCAATACGCTAGTAGACAGTGGCCGTCTTCATGAGATTTGAGGCCACGTTGAAGCAGAGCCGATGGTGGGTCCAAAAGACGCTGGACGCACTCGTTCCGCACCCAACATGGGTGCGGCCCCTTTTAATCCATTTCTCTCGCAACCCCCTACGATCAGGCAGGGATCAGTCGGGTGCGCAGGACGTCGGGATGAATGCCGTCGGGCAGGAACACAGGGCGAACCGTAAGGTCGTCGTCCACCTTCACCACAAGGGTGGCTGCGCCAGGCGAATGGGCTGTGCTCGTTTCCACGATGGCGAAATCCAGCCCGAGCTGATGGACCGGCAGTTGCTCGCCCGCCAACTCCAAATGCATGCGCACCTGAGTGCTGACCTGTGCGAGCGATGCTTGGATGAGTGAAGCCACCGACATCGAGGAGAGGATTGCCGCATACTGCGCCAGACGGCAAATGGAACGTCTCGGAACGCTCGGATCGGGAATGCACGGTCATGTGTTCCGAGCAAGTTCGCCAGGCAAGGTTGGGGACGCGGCGTTGAAAGTGCATCTCCGCGCCCGGCCATTTGAAATCGAACTGGAGACTTACCTTCGGCTGCGGGAAGCCAACGTGACGCAAATCGTCGGATTCAACGTTCTTCATCCCCTCGATTCGGCGGAGGTAGGTTCCGAGACGTCTTGTCATGGTGTGTTCGTGCTCTCGTTGCGTGGATGAGGGGCTTTTGTTTCCGCACACAGTACCTGGGGGGGGTGGGACAAATACGGTCCCAGGGGGCCGGGACGTTACGAGGGCGTTGGCCTCGGCTGAATTGGGTGAAGGCCGTTGGCCTTCGGACACGGGATGCGCACCGGGAATTCGCGAGCCGTTGGAAATCCACGGAACGATTTCATGGTTCATGCGAAGAACGTCGTTGGCGCAGACGCCATGCTCACCGCCACGAACCGGGAGGATTCCGGGGGGCGAGACGCCCCCTCTACGGCAGGCGGGACGCCCGCCGCTACGGAGGCCCGGGGAGGGCGACTGAACCGCCGCCGACGGGGGTTGGATTAGGGAAAGAGAAAGGGACGTCGTTCAGCCCTGGCCCAATCTTTCTGATCCTGGGGTGAACACCCCATGGCGGGTGCGTCGGAGAGACGCCTAAGGTCAGGCGATGCAACAGCAACCGATTCTCCGGAACCAGAAACTCGTCGCCGCTCTGCCGTCCGTCGTTCTCTCGGATGCCAGTCGTGCTGAAATCGCCAGGAGAGCCTACTTGAGTTACTTGGATGACGGCTCGCAACCCGGACGCGAAGAACAGCACTGGCTGGAAGCCGAGGCCAGACTGCACGCCGAGATCATTCACGGAGGTCACCACCACTCGGCCTGACCGCAATCACCCATCCCTTTCGATCTCCATCCTCCGTCAGATTAGGAACCCACTATGCCTACCAGCCACGCCAGCCTGCCCGAGCCCGCCCTCATGTTTGAAACCGAGAACGACATTTCACTCCAGCGACGGACGGAATTGAACACGCTGATGAACCAACGGCTGGCGGACGCCGTGGACCTGCAACTGCAGATGAAGCAGGCCCATTGGAATGTGAAAGGTCCCAGCTTCATCGGTTTGCATGAACTCTTCGACAAGGTGAACGCGGCCGTTGCGTCGTATGTGGATCTCATTGCCGAACGCATCGTGCAACTGGGAGGCGTGGCCGAAGGCACCGTTCGCATGTCCGCAGGCCGCTCCCGCCTGCCCGAGTACCCTCTGGCCATCGCGGAAGGCATGGCCCACGTCGAGGCCGTTGCACGGGCCCTATCCACCTTTGGAAAAGCGGCCAGGAACACCATCCAGGAAGCCGACCAACTCGCCGATGCCGACACCGCGGATCTGTTCACCGAAATTTCGCGCGGCGTGGATCAATGGCTGTGGTTTGTGGAAGCCCACTCCCAGGCCACCCGATAAGGAACCTACCCTCCCTCGACACCCCTTTCGCCAACCCCCCATGCAACCTGTAAGAAACAACCCGCTGAAGGAAGGGGCTCTGACCGACAACTCCGCCGGCATCGGGACGGTCACCGCCGAAATGGTCCGCGCACGCGCCGAGGAACTGGCCATCATCGACGGTCGCTCCGCCCAGGAAGTCACCCCAGCCGACCTCGAGCAAGCCCACCAGCATCTGACAGGGACATCCGATCAGGATCCCGAGGAAGCGGCTCTTGAGTCGGCAACAGAATCGGACCGCGGGGACACATTGCCCGGTTCAGACGGGCATCCCGTGCCCGTGGCTCCGAGCGAGGATGAAGACGAAGAGGGTCGTAGCGACAACGAGCGCCTCGTGAACGAAGGCCTTGCGGAGGCGGCTTTGGATCAGATGCGCCAAGCCTCCAAGATTCCAACCTGACCAGTCTGCCACTCCTTGGCCACGATGATCTCGGCCCAGGGCCACATCCTGACCCTCAACGGCGGGTCATCGAGCATCCGGTTTGCGATCTACGAACCCGGTAAGCCGTTGAACCGCGTTCTGGTGGGACATGTGGCCCGCATCGGATCCGCCGGAACTCAGCTGACGTCGTTCGACGCTCAGGGAAAGCCCTTGCAACCGGTCGCCATGGCCTCCACCGACCATCCATCGGCAGCGTCCATCCTGCTGCAATGGCTCGAAGCCCAACCGGCCTTCGCATCCGTTGTTGCCGTCGGACATCGCGTGGTCCACGGGATGCATCACAGCGCTCCCGAAATCATCACCCAGCAGCTGCTGGAAACACTGCGTCAAATCCGCCCCTACGACCCCGAGCATTTACCGGGCGAGATCGCCCTGATCGAAGCCGTTCGCGAGCGCCATCCGCGGCTGATCCAGGTGGCCTGCTTCGACACGGCCTTCCATCGCACCATGCCGCGCGTGGCAACACTGCTGCCGATACCACGCCGATTCCATGCCCGGGGAATCCAACGCTACGGATTTCACGGGTTGTCCTACGCCTATCTGATGGAAGAACTCGCCCAACTGGGAGACCCCACTGCAACCCGGGGGCGCGTCATCCTCGCACACCTCGGGAACGGGGCGAGCCTTGCCGCCATCTGCGATGGCCGGAGCATCGACACCAGCATGGGTTTCACCCCGACCGCCGGATTGGTCATGGGTTCGCGGTCCGGCGATCTCGACCCCGGCATCGCGCCGTACCTTGCGCAGACGGAGCAGCTCTCCAGCTCCCAGTTCTATCGTCTGGTGAACCATGAGTCCGGCCTTCTGGGCATTTCAGAAACGACCTCCGACATGCGCGACCTGCTCGCCCTGGAGACCACCGATCCGCGTGCAGCCGACGCCGTGGAAATCTTCTGTTATCAGACCAAGAAGTGGCTTGGGGCGTTTGTCGCGGCGCTTGGAGGTTTGGACACCCTGATCTTCTCCGGCGGGATCGGCGAGAATTGTCCCTCCATTCGCTCCCGCGTCTGTGAAGGCCTCAGCTTTCTGGGGATTGACCTGAATCCCGCAAACAATGCCCGGAATGCACCGTTGATATCCTCGAAAACGGCGCGCGTCACCGTTCGCGTCCTCCGCACGGACGAAGAACAGATGATCGCCCGTCTGGTCCTCCATACTTTGTCATGAGCCTTCCTCTTGCCCACCCTGCCGACCCGGCACCCACCCCACCCACTCCCGTCGGCCCTCCGGCAACCGCGCCACCCGAGTCCGTCGCCACAACACCCACGACCAAGGCATGGTGGCAGAAGCTCGTTCCTTGGGTGGGCATCGTCGGAGTCCTCGCCGTCATCGCCGGAGTCGCCTGGATGCGACTCCAACCCTCCGGCCCGGGTGCGGGTTTTGTCAGTGGCAATGGTCGTATCGAGGCCACGGAAGTGGATATCGCCACGAAACTGCCCGGACGTGTGCAGGAGATTCTCGTGAATGAAGGTGACTTCGTGAAGGCAGGCCAGTTGCTAGCCCGGATGCAGATCGAAGTCCTCGACGCGCAACGTGACGAAGCCATTGCCCAGTCGAAGCAAGCCGTCACTGCCGTGGCGAGTGCGGAGGCGCAGGTGGCGGCACGCGAGAGCGACACAGCCGCAGCCCTGGCGGTGGTCGTCCAACGGTCCAGTGATCTCGATGCCGCGGAACGGCGGTTTACCCGCACCAAGACTCTTTCCAGCAATGGCGTCACCGCAGTGCAGGAACTCGACGATGACCGAGCCGCCGTTCATGGAACCCAAGCGGCGGTCGCTGCCGCCGAAGCCCAGGTGTCCGCCTCACGAGCCGCGACGCAAGCCGCCAAGGCGCAGGTCGACGGCGCGAACTCCGGCGTTGCCGCCAGCGAAGCCACCGTTGCCCGCATCAACGCCGACATCGCAGACAGCCAGCTCACGTCGCCGCGCGATGGGCGGGTGCAGTTCCTGGTCGCCCAGGCCGGCGAAGTCCTGCCAGGCGGCGGCAAGGTTCTGAACCTGGTGGATCTCAGCGATGTGTACCTCACCTTCTTCCTGCCCGAAACGGCCGTCGGCCGTGTCACGCTGGGCGGAGAGGTGCGCATCATTCTGGATGCCGCGTCGCAGTATGTGATTCCAGCCAAGGTCTCTTACGTGGCCAGCGTCGCTCAGTTCACCCCGAAGACCGTGGAGACGGCCAGTGAACGTCAGAAGCTGATGTTTCGGGTCAAAGCGCACATCGACCGGGAACTTCTCCAGAAACACTCGAAAATGGTCAAAACCGGGCTGCCCGGGGTGGCCTGGCTGAAACTGGACGCCGACGCCACATGGCCCACTCAGCTGGAACTCCGGCTGCCCGAATGAGTGCTGCACCCTCCAGTTCCGCAGTCGTCGCCACCCTGAAGAATGTCAGTCTGAAGTACGGTAAAACTCAGGCACTGGCGGCCGTCACCCTCGACATTCCCGCTGGGTGCATCGTCGGGTTGATCGGGCCTGATGGCGTTGGGAAATCGAGCCTGCTCGCCCTGCTGGCCGGAGCACGGGCCGTGCAGCAGGGCCTAGTCCATGCGCTCGGAGGCAACATGGCGGACAAGGCCCACCGCGAACGCGCGTGCACGCACATCGCCTACATGCCCCAGGGGCTTGGAAAGAATCTCTATCCCACGTTGTCCGTGGAGGAAAACCTCCAGTTCTTCGGCCGGTTGTTCGGTCACCGGGCAACCGAGCGTCGAAAGCGCATCGACCAACTGACTCGCAGCACCGGCCTCACCCCCTTCCTGTCGCGCTCGGCAGGGAAATTGTCGGGTGGCATGAAGCAAAAGCTGGGGCTGTGCTGCGCGCTCATCCATGACCCGGATCTCCTCATTCTGGATGAGCCCACAACCGGCGTGGATCCCCTGGCCAGGGTCCAGTTCTGGGACTTGATCCAGGGCATCCGCAACGCCCGTCCCGGCATGAGTGTCATCGTCGCCACAGCCTACATGGACGAAGCCCAACGCTTCGATTGGCTGGTGGTCATGGACGCAGGCAAGGTTCTGGCCACGGGCCCGCCCGCCCAACTGCTCGCCCAAACCCACAGCAATTCCCTGGAGGCAGCCTTCATCGCCTTGCTGCCGGAAGCGCAACGACGTGGGTACCACGAAGTACGGATTCCACCACTCCCCGATGATACCCACCCGGAAATAGCGATCGAAGCGAAGCGTCTCACCAAACGTTTTGGTGACTTTGTCGCCGTGGATCAGGTGAGTTTCCGAATCCGCCGAGGCGAGATCTTTGGCTTCATCGGCTCCAATGGCTGCGGGAAGTCCACGACGATGAAGATGCTGACCGGGTTGTTGCCGGCCGATGAAGGTCAGGCCGCATTGCTGGGTCAGCCGGTGAACGCCAGCGACATCGCCACGCGTCGTCGGGTGGGCTACATGTCCCAGTCGTTCTCGCTCTATTCGGAGCTCACCGTCCGCCAGAATCTTGTCCTGCACGCCCGCCTCTTCACGGTGCCCAAGGCGGAAATCCCCACCCGAGTCGCTGAAATGCTGGAGCGCTTCGGCCTGGTCGACGTGGTGGACGTCCTGCCGGACAACCTCCCCCTCGGCATCCGCCAGAGATTGTCGCTGGCGGTGGCGATGGTGCACCGGCCGGAGCTCCTGATTCTCGACGAACCCACCTCCGGCGTGGACCCCATGGCGCGGGACCATATCTGGCAGCTGATGATCGATCTGGCGCGGAACGACAAGGTGACGGTCTTCATTTCGACGCACTTCATGAATGAGGCGGCACGCTGCGACCGCATTTCCCTGATGAACGCCGGCAAGGTCCTGGTCACGGATGTTCCAAACGAGCTGGTCCGCAAACGACAGACGGCAACGCTGGAGGAGGCCTTCATCAGCTATCTGAAGGAGACCGACGTCCCCCTGCCCCAACCCGCTCCTCCCGCCGCAGCAACGTCACCACAACAGCCGCCTCCACCGCCCTACCGCAGGATTCGCTTCAACCCCGGCCGGGCCTGGAGCTACAGCCTGCGCGAAACTCTCGAACTCAAGCACGATCCCGTGCGCGCCACCATGGCCCTGCTGGGAACCGCCATTCTGATGTTCGTGTTTGGTTATGGCATCAGCCTGGATGTCGAAAATCTCAGCTACGCCGTTTTGGATCGGGACCAGAAATCACTGAGTCACGATTACGCCCTCCATCTCTCCGGGTCCCGGTACTTCATCGAACATCCGCCGCTCGTCGACTACGCGGACCTGGATCGGCGGATGCGGTCCGGCGAACTGTCGCTGGCGGTCGAGATTCCTCCCGACTTTTCGCGCGACGCAGCCAGGGGCAATCCGGTGCAGGTTGGAGCCTGGGTGGATGGTGCGATGCCAAGAAGGGCGGAAACCGTGCGCGGCTACGTTCAAGGAATGCACCAGGGCTGGCTGCTGGACGCGGCGACCCGGCGGTTGGGCCGGAACGCAGGCGCGGGACCCGCCACCATCGAAACGCGCTTCAGATACAATCCCGACGTCAAAAGCCTGCCCGCCATGGTGCCAGCCGTCATTCCCATGCTGCTCCTCATGATTCCGGCCATGCTGGCGGCGCTGTCGGTCGTCCGGGAAAAGGAGCTCGGGTCCATCATCAATCTCTACGTGACACCGGTCACACGGAGCGAATTCCTGCTGGGGAAGCAACTGCCTTACGTGGTCCTGGCGATGTTCAATTTCGCCCTGATGACCCTGCTGGCCGTCACGGTCTTTCACGTGCCGATCAAGGGAAGCCTGCTCGCCTTGACGGTGGCAGCCCTCTTCTTTGTCCTGTTCTCCACCGGATTCGGACTCCTCGCGTCCACCTTCACGCGCAGCCAGATCGCCGCGATGTTCGTGACCGTCATCGGCACCATGATTCCCGCCATTCAATTCGCTGGAATGCTGAATCCCGTTTCCTCCCTGGAAGGTGTCGGCGCCTGGATAGGACGCATTTATCCGGCGTCCTACTTTCTCGCGATCAGCCGGGGTGTGTTCAACAAGGCACTGGGGTTCGCCAGCCTTCAGGATGACTTCTGGCCCCTGCTCCTTTCGGTTCCCGTCATCCTGGTCCTGTCCATCGTGCTTCTGAAGAAACAGGAAACCTAAGCGTGCCGCACCTTCCCACCATCTACCGCCTGGGGGTCAAGGAGCTGTGGAGTCTCGTCCGAGACCCGATCATGCTCGTTCTGATCGTCTACACCTTCACGGTGTCCATCTACATCGCGGCCACGGCGATGAAGGAAACCCTGAACAAGGCTCCCATCGCCATCGTGGATGAAGACCGCTCGCCTTTGTCGGAACGGATCGGCGCCACCTTCTACCCGCCGCACTTCCTGCCCCCGGCCATGATCCCGCTGTCGGCCATGGATGCAGGCCTGGACGACGGCAACTTCACCTTCATTCTCGATATTCCCCCGAACTTCCAACGCGATGTCCTGGCGGGCAAATCGCCAGCCATGCAACTCAATGTCGACGCGACGCGCATGAGCCAGGCGTTCAGCGGCAGCAGTTATGTCCAGCAGATGGCCATCGGCGAAGTGACCGAGTTCGTCCAGCACTACCGCGGCACCCGTCCGCTGCCGGTGGAACTCGTAATGCGGACCCGCTTCAATCCCAACCTGGAACAGTCCTGGTTCGGGGCGCTCATGGAACTCATCAACAACGTCACGATGCTCTCCATCGTTCTGACGGGTGCGGCACTGATCCGGGAGCGGGAGCACGGCACCATTGAACATCTGCTGGTCATGCCGGTGACCCCCGCTGAGATCATGCTGGCCAAAATTGGGGCGATGGGTTTTGTGGTACTGCTGGCTGCCGGGCTGGCGCTGGCAGGTGTCGTCCAAGGCGTCCTGGGGGTGCCCGTGGAGGGTTCGGTGACGCTCTTTCTGGCAGGAACCGCGGTTCATCTCTTCGCCACCAGTTCGATGGCCATCTTCATGGCCACGCTGGCTCGTTCGATGCCCCAGTTCGGCATGCTCGCCATGCTGGTCCTGCTCCCGCTCCAACTGCTGTCCGGCAACGCCACACCCCGGGAGAGCATGCCCATCCTCGTTCAGAGGGTCATGCTGCTGGCGCCAACCACGCATTTCGTGTCGCTGGGTCAGGCCGTTCTGTTTCGCGGCGCGGGTTTCAGCGTGGTCTGGCCCCAATTCCTTACCCTGGCCGCCATTGGGGCGTCGTTTTTCGCCATTTCTCTGAGCCGATTCCGCAAGACCATCACTCAGATGGTCTGAATTCCCCATCCAACCCATGCCAACAGAACCCACTCTTCCCACCCCGCAACAGCTTGATCTGATGGACGGCTATTGGCGGGCGGCAAACTACCTTTCCGTGGGCCAGATCTATCTGGCCGACAATCCACTGCTGAAGCGTCCACTCGTGATCACCGATGTGAAGCACATGCTCCTGGGTCACTGGGGAACCACGCCAGGACAGAACTTCATCTATGTTCACTTGAACCGGGTCATTAAGAAGTACGACCTCAACATGATTTATGTCTCCGGGCCCGGCCATGGCGGTCCGGCCCTCGTCGGCAACACGTATCTGGAGGGGACGTACAGCGAGGTGTATCCGGACATCGGTCGGGACGAAGCGGGCCTGAGGAAGTTGTTCCGTCAATTCTCCTTCCCAGGAGGCATTCCCAGCCACGTCTCGCCGGAATGTCCCGGCTCCATTCATGAGGGAGGCGAGCTGGGCTACTCCCTAAGCCATTCCTTCGGGGCTGCATTCGACAATCCGGATCTCCTCGTGGCTTGCGTGGTGGGCGATGGCGAGGCGGAAACCGGACCGCTCGCCACATCGTGGCAGTCCAACAAGTTTCTCAACCCCGCCACCGACGGTGCCGTCCTGCCGATCCTCCATCTCAACGGTTACAAGATCGCCACCCCGACGCTCCTCGCGCGCATCGAACCTGAAGAACTGGATCAGTTCCTGCGCGGGAACGGCTGGATACCCTACTATGTCATCGGCGACCAACCCGAGATGATGCACCTGGCCATGGCCACGACGCTCGACATCGTGGTGCAGGAGATTCAACGCATTCAGCGCGAAGCCCGAGTTCACGGGAACACCATGCGCCCCCGTTGGCCCATGATTGTTCTCAAATCCCCCAAAGGCTGGACGGGCCCCAAGACGGTGGACGGTTTGCCTGTTGAGGGATCCTTCCGGTCCCATCAGGTGCCGCTCTCGGATCCCGCCGGCAATCCCGAGCACCTCCAACAACTGGAGGCGTGGCTGCGCAGCTACCGCCCCGAGGAACTCTTCGATGGGCAGGGCCGCTTGAAGCCGGAACTGGAGCAACTGGCACCCCGTGGAGAGCGCCGCATGGGCGCCAATCCTCACGCCAATGGAGGGAAACTGCTGCGCGACCTGATCCTCCCCGATTTCAGGAACCACGCGGTCCATGTGACATCCCCGGGTGCGGAGCAGGCTTCCGACACGCATACACTCGGCGTGTTTCTGCGCGACGTCGCACAACTCAACCAGTCGCAGCGCAATTTCCGCATCTTCGGGGCCGACGTGACCCTTTCCAACCGTCTCGGCGCCGTCTTTGAAGTGACGAACCGCCAATGGGACGGCCGTACCCGGGGGACCGATGAATTCCTCGCCCTGGATGGCCGGGTGATGGAGATGCTGAGCGAACATCAGTGCGAAGGCTGGCTGGAAGGCTACCTGCTCACCGGCCGTCACGGTCTCTTCAACAGCTATGAGGCGTTCGTCCACATCGTGGACTCCATGTTCAACCAGCATGCCAAGTGGTTGAAGGTTTCCGCAGGCCTGCCATGGAGAGCCAAGATTGCCTCGTTGAACTACCTGCTCGCTTCGCATGTGTGGCAACAGATGCACAACGGCCTGACGCATCAGGACCCGGGCTTTCTGGATCACGTCGCGAATAAGAAGGCTTCCGTGGTGCGCGTCTATCTTCCTCCGGATGCCAATTGCCTGCTGTCGGTCTGGGACCATTGCCTGCGCAGCCGGCACTACGTCAATGTCGTGATCGCCGGCAAGTATCAAGCTCCCCAGTGGCTCACCATGGATGCTGCCGTCCAGCACTGCACACAAGGCATCGGCATCTGGCAATGGGCGAGCAGTGATCACGCCGGCGAACCCGATGTGGTCATGGCCTGCTGCGGCGATGTTCCTACCCTGGAAACGCTTGCCGCTGTTTCCATCCTGCGAACCCATCTTCCGGAGCTCAAAGTCCGTGTCGTCAATGTTGTCGATCTCATGCGGCTTCAGCCCGAGAGCGAGCATCCCCACGGATTGAGCGACTCGGATTTCGACCGCCTGTTCACCACGTCGAAGCCGGTGATTTTCGCCTTCCACGGCTACCCTTGGCTCATCCATCGCCTGACGTACCGCCGCACCAATCACCACAACATTCACGTACGCGGGTACAAGGAGGAGGGCACGATCACCACATCCTTTGACATGCGGGTGCTGAACGAGATCGACCGCTTTCACCTGGTCATGGACACCCTGGACCGATTGCCACGGATCCAGGATCGCGGCGTGCTCCTCAAGCAACGCCTCGCTGCCAAATTGGTCGAACACCGGCAGTACATCAACGAACATGGCCAGGACCTGCCTGAGATCCGCCATTGGAAGTGGGGTCACCGCCAGCCCTTGCCGAGCCAAAACCCCGCCTGAACCCGTCCAGTCCTCAGCACGGCCATCGACCCTGGCCTGAGCCGGATCGATTCAGATGGGATCGATGGAGTTCACGCCAAGACGCAAAGACGCCAAGGAAAGCCATAAAATCGAGGGATCGCGAACCTTCCAATCACCCACACCTTTTGGTTCGCAAATCCTTCTGGGCGCGAGCCTCTTTCGCAGAC
>CAUJJW010000142.1 GCA_963205105.1 Verrucomicrobiota bacterium
GTATCGGACTGATCGCCGATATCCATCCCGACATGCTCCCCGACGGACTGAACCGGGTTCAGGCCTTCGTCGCGGCCATGAAGGAGGCTCGTGTCGATTTCATCCTCCAGCTGGGCGACTTCTGCTGGCCCGCACCCAGCAACCGTCCCTACCTGCAGGCCTGGAAGGAATATCAGGGCCCGTCGTACCATGTGCTCGGCAACCACGACATGGACGACGGTTACTCCCGCGAACAGACCGTCGCCTTCTGCGGCATGCCCGGCATGCGCTACACCTTCGACGCCGGCCCCATCCGCGGCATCGTTCTCGACGGCAACGAGCCGGGAGGCAAAGCCAGTGGTTATCGTCGCTTCGTCGGAGCAGAACAGCTGGCCTGGTTGGAACGTGAATTGCAGAAGGCCGACCGCCCGTGCTTGCTCTTCATCCACCAACCATTCGATGCGGACCTTCCGGACTTCATCGAAAATGGCGCCGCCGTCCGCGAGGTCGTCGAACGCGCACAACAGCAACGCCCGGGGAGCGTGGTGGCGGTGTTCTGCGGCCACCTCCACCTGGACTACGAACGCGTGGTGAACGGCGTCCGCTACATCCAGATCAACAGCGCCGCCTACTGGTGGCTCAACAACGCTGCGGCCCGACGCGAAACCTACCCACCCGAGGTGCACCGAAAATTCCGCTACCTCACCCACGTCGCCGCTTACCGAGACCCGCTTTGGTCCGTGGTCACTCTGGACTTCGAACGCGGTGAACTGGTCCTCGAGGGACGTCGCTCGGAATGGGTCGGCCCCGATCCCTGGACCCGCGGCGAAACCACCGATCGCCCACGCGAACAGCTCCATCCCTGGATTTCAGACCGCGCATTCAAGCTCAGGACCTAGCCAGAATGAGGACGTACGCCACCACGCCGCAACGCGCCTGCTGGCGGATAGTTTCCCTGGCGGTTGGTCGGTCCCGGACGCTGCCGTTCGACCGTCAAAGCACCCAGCCCTTACGGTACTCGCGATGCAGCAGGTGGCTGGCCGCCTCGGAATTCAGAATCCGACCGCTCAACGTGTCGTACTCGATCGGACCTTCGACCAGCGTGGCCAGGTTGGCGAGTTGCGCCAGCTCGGTGAGCGGACCGCCGATGTCAAAGCTGGAGAAGGTCTTCCCATTCCCCTTGCACGCCTCGATCCATTCCCATTGGTGGCTCTGCACGCGCGGCAGGGACTCAGGGGGACCTCCGCGGAAGTCTTCAAATCGGCTCTCCGGCAAGAGCACGTAGTTGGCGTTCCAGGGATTGTCCGAATACAGCGATCCCTTGGACCCCACCAGCAGATCGCCCCAACCGCCTCGCTTGTAGCCCAGCATCAGATCTTCGGGCGGCTTTTCCTTGGCATACCACGTCGTCTTGACCGGAGGCAGCTCACCGCGTGCCGGCAGTTCCATCACCACCTTGAGCGACGTCGGATACCCCTCCGGATCCACCTCGGAGGGCCAGGCTTGAAGTCGGATGATCACCCGACCCGCACCCGGGTTCATGGACTTCTGCCACAGCTGTTCCAGACGCAGCGCCCGGAAGAGGATGTTGGCGGTGTGACACGCGAAATCGCCCACGATGCCGCTGCCAAACGCCCGCCATGCCCGCCAGCTTGCCGGCACATAGACCGGGCTGTAGGGACGCTCCGGCGCAGGCCCCAACCACAGGTCCCAGTTTAACCCTTCCGGAACCGCCGGCGTCTCGACCGGACGTTTCATAGGACCATTGCCGCCATCGAACCAGACATGGGCTTCCCGCACTTCTCCGATCACCCCACCCCAGACCAGTTCCACCGCTCGTCGCAGCCGACCTTCCGCCGACCCCTGGTTTCCCATCTGGGTTACCACCTTGTGGCTCGCCGCCGTCTCCCGCATCACGCGCGCTTCGTGGACGGTTCGGGTCAACGGCTTCTCACAGTAAACATGTTTCCCCAGCTTCATGGCGGCCACGGCAGCCACGGCGTGGGTGTGGTCGGGTGTGGCAACCAACACCGCGTCGATCTGCTTCTCCATCTGGTCCAGCATCAGACGGTAATCCTGGAAGGTCCTGGCGGCCGGGTGCTTTTGGTAAATGTCGCCGGCACGCTTCGCATCGACGTCGCAGAAGGCCACCAGATTGTTCCCCATGCGGTGAAAGGCGTCCAAACTGCCTCGCCCCTGCCCTCCCACGCCAATGCCCGCAATGTTCAGCTTGCTGTTGGCTTCATAGGCGAACGCCAGCCGACTGTTCCGAAGAATCAGCAGCCCGGCACCGGCCGTGGCGGAGGTGGAAAGGAAGCGGCGACGGTTGAGAGCGGTTTTCCCCGTCAAGGTGGACTTCGTGGCTGCGGGAGGCATGGCGGCAAGCTAGCCGGACCACGATGCGGCGAAAACCAAAATGCCAGCCACCAGCGTCCGCCCCGGATCGCTCACTCCCTGGGAACCTGGATCAGGCAGACGTCGGGATTCCCCAGCTTGTTCGAGGTAAATTCCACGTACTCTCCTTTCAGATCCCAACCGACGTGCGGATGCAGTCCTTTGCTGCCGTACACCCGATGCCCGGTGGTCAGAATCGTCTGCTGCGTCGTCTTTGCCCGGAAAAGGGCCACGGTGCCATGCCAGTTGTCCGCCGCCACCCAACGGCCATCCGGGCTGCCGGCGGCGTGCCACCAGTTCGCTTGCGACAGTTGCCTGGCTGGTACGCCCTCCACCCAGGCGCCAGCCCCGATGATCCGAATCTCGCCCGTTCGAAAATCGAGCACCTTCACCGTGCCTTCCTCGCGGTCACCTTCGTGATGGAATCCACCCACGAACGTCATCTGGTCGTTCACCCACCAGCATTCGTGGGTGGCCAGCTCCCCCGGTGCCTGAAAGAAAGCCGGCACCACCTGCCCCGTCCCCACGTTCAGCGTCCAAATCCGTGACCGCCGCGGCGCGGCAGGATCCAGGGGTCCCCAGTCACCACCCGTCTCGTAGGTCCGACTCACGGAAATGACATCCGGCCGCTGCCGATGGAATTGCAGGTGATCCGGCTTGAACGGAATCCGCGTCGGAGGCAGCAACCGACCGCTCGCAGGATCGCAGAATCCCACCCAGTGATCGTCCCCCAAGAGGTAGAGAAAGGTGAGAAGGCTGCCGTCTGAGTTCTCATCCAGGGATGACCGCGGTTGCGCGCCTTCCGGAAGTTCCGCCACCAGGCGCTCCGTCACGCGAACAGAGGTCTTGGGTCCCGCGCTCAGCTCCAGTTTCCACTCGTAGATTCGAGCCCCCTTCATCGCGTAGAGGCGGTCTCCGCGAATTGAGGCCACCCGACTTCCCAACGACGGATGCCCGGCACGAACCAGACGCACCAATTCCCCCGTCTCCAGGAGATAGCCCATGACCTCGGACCGTCCGAAACGCCCCGAGTTGAAGAGCATCAAACGGTTGTTCCAGAGGAAGCAGCGCTCGTGGAAATAGAAGTTGCTGTCCACGCCCGGATGGGTGGTGGCGAAAATGACGTTCACGCCACTTTGCGGGTCGACCTCCTCCCGCCTCTCCGATGGCAGAATGTCACAATCCCAGGTGTCGGACGACGCCGGCAGGGTCAGCAGCAGGCAAACCAGGATGCCAATCGCCCAGCCGAAGGAATGCCCAGGCATTCCTCCTCCGAATGCCAACCCCGCAAATCCTCGGCCGTGGTTCAACACCTTCCATCTCGAGAAATGTCGATCGCAGCGCATGGGAATGCCTCCGACATACCGCACCCGATCACGCTTCGACAACCCCTTCGCCGCA
>CAUJJW010000143.1 GCA_963205105.1 Verrucomicrobiota bacterium
GGCCGTTGGCCCAGGCTGGGATAGGACGGGCCGTTGGCCCTGGTACCCGGCTGGCTCACGCCTCACGGAGGAATCCTTCCATTCTGTCCAGACGCGGATCTCCATGTGCCGCGCATCCGTCGAAGCGGGCGTCTCGCCCCCTGGAATCCCCGGTTCATGGCCCGTGAGCAGGTCATTCTTGAACCGGAAGCTTCCCACGAACCGACTCGTTACCCCGATTCCCGGCCCCGGCGGGTCTGGAGAATGACCCACCGTCAGTGATCAGGGTTATTGGGGAGTTCAGTTGGCATCCATGATTTCCGATACCCACCTCGGGAAGGAAAACCCATCCGGACGCGGTGTCGTCGGAGCGCCTTCCCCACCGGACCTGGGAAATCCATGTCCGAAGACCGAAGGCACCGGGGAAGCGGCACATTCGTTTCCTCTCGGTCGTGCCTCCCATGCTGGGACTCGGCAAAAATGAAGCGTTGTCCCATCGACCATCTTGCCGCCGTACGGGTGCCCCAAGGCCCCGCAACCGTGGGACCGACCCTCCGGTCGCGGGGTACGGGTCGGACGGCGGATTCGCTGGCGCGCCTGGCTCGCGGGGCTTTCCCTGCGCCTGGCTTTGTTCGCCAACGAATGTCGTGGCGAGTCCCCCTGGCCCTGGCCATGACCCTCTCATGGCCGGTGGCTGGGGCGGAGTCGTTTCCCTCCGCAACCACGCTCCACCTACCCCTGTCGTATGACGTCTCCCGTCCTGAACCGACGCATCCTGCTCGTCGACGACCATCCGCCGATCCATGCGGATTTCCGAAAGATCCTCAGCTCACCGCCCGATGGCCTGGTGGGGAACTCGAATCAGCCTTCGGTCGCACGGGCCACGTTCGAACTCGACTCCGCTTTCCAGGGTCAGGAGGCCCTGGAACGGGTGCGCCAGGCCCTGGTCGAACACCGGCCCTATGCCATGGCCTTCATCGACGTTCGAATGCCACCCGGATGGGACGGTATCGAGACGACCGCGAGGATCTGGCAGGAGTACCCCGAACTCCAGGTCGTCATCTGCACCGCCCACTCGGACTGCTCGTGGGACGACATGATCGCGAAGGTCGGCCAGTCCGACCGCCTCGTGATCCTCAAGAAGCCTTTCGATACCGTGGAAGTGCTGCAGCTCGCCAATGCCCTCGTCGCCAAGTGGCAGCTGACCCAGCAGAACCGGGATCACGTGCATGAACTGGAAGAGCGCGTCCGCCTCCGAACTCGGGCCCTGGAAAGCACCGTGAGCCGGCTGCAGGCGGAAATCAACGAACGCAACCGCGTGGAACTTCAACTGCGCCACGCGCAGAAGATGGAATCCATCGGCCAGCTCGCCGCGGGCATCGCCCACGAAATCAACACCCCCACCCAATACCTAGGCGACAACCTCCGCTTCGCCCTGGATGCCTTCTCGGAAATTCAGCGGATGCTCACCCATTACGACCGACTCCTCGCCTGCGCGCAAACCGGCTCCGTGCCCGCCGATCTGACCGCCACGGTTCGTTCCGCCACGGTCGAGGCGGAACTCCACTACCTGACCGAGGAAATACCGAAGGCGCTCCGACAATCGCTCGAAGGGGTCGAACGAGTCTCCAGGATCGTCCGCGCCATGAAGGAGTTCGCGCACCCGGGCACCACCGAGAAGATCCCCGTCGACCTCGCGAGAGCCATTGAAAGCACCGTCACCGTGGCGCGCAACGAGTGGAAGCACGTCGCCAACCTGATCACCGATTTCGACCGACGCCTCCCCCCGGTCCACTGCCTTCCCGGCGAGCTCAACCAGGTAGTGCTCAATCTGGTCATCAACGCCGCCCACGCCATCGGCGACGCGGAAGCAAAAGGTCCCGACGGGAAAGGCACCATCTGGGTTTCCACCCGGCGCGACGGCGACTGGGCTGAGGTCCGCGTCCGCGACACCGGCACCGGAATCCCGGAGTCGGCCCGAGCCCGGGTCTTCGATCCGTTCTTCACCACCAAATCCATTGGAAAAGGATCCGGTCAGGGCCTGGCCATCGCCCATGCGGTCATTGTCGACAAGCACGGCGGATCGATCCACTTCGAGACCGAGCTCGGGAAGGGAACCACCTTCGTGCTCCGACTTCCGCTCCGGGCGCGGCCACCCAGGAAGGAACCGTCTCCATGAACCACACGTCCGTAGCGGCGGACGTCCCGCCTGCCGTAGAGGGGGGCGTCTCGCCCCCCGGAATCCCCAGGTTCAAGGCCCGTGAGCAGATCGATTTCGAACAGGCGGCTTCCCATGAAACATCGCATTCTCTTCGTTGACGACGACGCCATGGTGTTGGCGGCACTCCAACGCATGCTCCGGCCCATGCGGTCGGAGTGGGAGATGGAGTTCCTGGACAGCGGCGCGAAGGCCCTCCAGCGGATGCGCGAACAACCGTTCGACGTGATTCTCTCCGACATGCGCATGCCCGGCATGAACGGGGTGGAACTACTTCAGCAAGTGATGGCAAACCATCCCCGGACGGTGCGGCTCATCCTTTCCGGCCAGGCGGAACCGGACCTCATCCTGAAGTGCGTCGGCGTCACCCACCAGTACCTGAGCAAACCCTGCGATGCGGACACCCTCAAGGCCACCATCGCGCGCGTGACCTGTTCCCGCCTTCAGGAAGCCCATGAGCCGGTGCGCACGCTCGTGGCGCGCATGCATCGGTTTCCCAGCATGCCGGCGGTCTACCTGGAACTCACGGAACTCCTGGCCCGCGAGGACGCCACCGCGGAACAGATCGGCCTGGTCATGAGCCGCGACCCCGCCATGACGGCCACGATTCTCAAACTGGTGAACTCCGCGTTCTTTGGACTCCGACGCGCGGTCACCTGCGCCGACGAGGCCGCGGCGTACCTGGGCGTCGACCTGCTCAAGGCGCTGACGCTGGCAGTCAACGTGTTCTCCCAGTTCGACTCGGCCCCGGTTCCCGGCGTGTCCGTGGACGGCCTGTGGGTTCACAGCATGGCCGTCGCCGTGACGGCCCGGCGCATCGCCCAGTGGGAAGGTGTCCCGATGTCCGTCGCCAATGAGTCCTTCACCGCGGGCGTGCTCCATGACGCGGGGCAGTTGATCCTGGTGTCGAGCTTCCCCAAGGAGTACGCGCAAGTGCCCCGTCTCATTCAATCCAACGGCCTGTCCGAACGTGAGGCCGAGCGGTTGGTGTTCGGCGCCTCCCATGTCGAGGTCGGCGGCTATCTGTTCGGGTTGTGGGGGCTTCCCGAGCCCGTCGTGACCGCCATCGCCCTGCACGACCGGCCCGGTCTTTCACCCGAACGACGCTTCGGCCCGCTGACCACCGTCCACGTAGCCAATGCCCTCGTCCGCGAGGCCTCGGCCATCCCGGCCGTCGTGACACCGCCCCCGGTGGACGAGGCCTACCTGCGCGAGATTGGCCTGCTGGATCGACTGCCGGCGTGGCGCGCCGAACTGACGACCCCTTCCACCCCGTTCTCCTCGGACGCCTGTGAACACCCGGATCCTCCGAGTCGATGACGAAGGTCATGTGGTGACCGGACCGCAACGATCGCTTCTGCGGAACCACGGCGGCCCCGACGCGCGAATGAGGTTATCGGCGCTGGCCCGGATCCGGGGCCGGGGCCGGAGCGGCGGTTGAGTTGCGCAGAATCAGGCTGAGCAGGCGGAGCAGTTTGTTGCCTGGAAAGGGCTTCGCCAGCATGGCGGCGAGCGACAGGTTCTCGAGCCCCTTGACCTGTTGTTCGTCCGGGAGACCGGTCATGCCGATGATGGGCACGCGGCGGTCGATCGAGTAGACCGCATTGACCAGCGCGGGTCCGTTCATGACCGGCATCATCATGTCGGTCAGGATCAGACGTATCTCGGCCCGGTGCTGCGCGAACAGAGCCAAACCTTCGGCACCATGGGCCGCCGAGCGGACCCGGTAACCGTTTCCCTCGAGCAGCCGGGTGAGACCCTCAATGACCGCCGGCTCATCATCCACCACGAGGATGCACTCACCGGAACCCCTCGCGGCCTGGGCTTCACGCCCGGGATAGACGACGGGAGCGGCCTCGGGTTTCGCCGGGAAATACAGCTCGACCGTCGTGCCGCGTCCCAGCGCCGAGTTCACCCGGACAAACCCCTGATGCCCTTGCACGATCCCCAGGACGCTGGGCAACCCGAGGCCGGTGCCCTTTCCGATTTCCTTGGTGGTGAAGAACGGATCGAAGATCCGCCCCAATTCGTGGGGTGCAATGCCGGTGCCCGTGTCCCGCACGCTGATACAAACGTGCGGCCCCGGATGCGCATCGGGCATCATCGAGGCAAAGGCGGCGTCGACCGTCACGTCCCGCACCTCCAGCGTCAGCGTTCCACCTTCCGGCATCGCGTCCCGCGCATTCACACAGACATTCATCAACGCCTGGTGCCATTGAACCGGATCACCCATCACCGGCCAGACCGAGGACGGCATTTCCAGGACGACCTGGATCTCACGGGGGAATGTTTCACGGAGCATCGACTTGAACTCCGACATCAGGTGCCGCAGGGACAGCGGGACCCGCGTGCCAGGCGTCGCGCGGGCGAAGGTGAGCAGTTGACGGACGATGTTCGCTCCGCGCTGGGAGCAGGTCTCGATCATGTCGAGCACCGCGATGTCCTCCGCATCGCCGAGCCGCGGCCGCAGCAGGGAAGCCGCCATCAACACCGGCGCCAGGCAGTTGTTCAGTCCGTGCGCAATCCCACCTGCCAGCGCCCCGATGCCTTCCAGCCGCTGGGCCTGCAGGAACTGTGCTTCAAGCCGGTTCATCTCGGTGAAATC
>CAUJJW010000144.1 GCA_963205105.1 Verrucomicrobiota bacterium
ATCAACGAAACGATTTCACGGTTCATGGAGAGCGGCGTTGGCGCGGGCGCCATGCTCACGGACCATGAACCTGGGGAGGCGGGCGGATTACGATTAGGAGTAGGAGTACGATGACGAGGGGAAGGCAGGTTCATGGAGAGCGCCCTGTTCGCAATCGACCTTCTCACCGGCCATGAACCGGGGATTCCGGAGGGCGAGACGCCCCCCCCCTCTACGGCAGGCGGGACGCCGGCCGTAGAGGGGCATGGGTTTCCGTTCTCTATTCGGGCAATTCGGTCAGGAACAGGGTGGCTTCGTATTGTCCGACCAGCCGAAGCGTGACTCGTCCGCTGTCGGATTCGCGTTCGGACGTGAACTCGATCGGCAGGGACTGGGTGCGGGACACCTTGGTCATGGGAACCTTGACGAGCGGCTCCTTGCCCTTGCTGTAAACCACGAGTTCCAGGGCGCCTTCCTTGCCCTTCCTCACGCCCAACAAGCAAAGCGGTACGCGGGTGGTATTGCCCTCGTGGGAGATACGGACCATCTGCAACTGGGATTCGTCGATGGCCGAACCGTCAGCCATGGGGGTGAGTTTCCGCAGCCACAGCTGGCCGACGGGTACCACGTCGCCCTGGATGCCCTGAAGGGTGGCCGCGGACAACTTGGTCTCGGGGAGGATCAAGACGCCGTAGTCGCCATCGTGGCCGGCGACGGGGCGTTTCAGATCAGAGTCCACGCGGATGGGGGCCTGGGTGGTGGAGGGTTCATGCAGGGCGGCCACGAAGGCGTACCGCATGGCCTCCTCGCGCGAGAGCATTTCCTGGGCGAAACCGGGCATGGTCCAAGCGACGAGGGCGGAGGCGGTGATGACGAGAGACTTGAGTGAGGTTTTCATGATGTGGATGGTGTCCTACACCCCTCGATAACGCCGCGGCCAGTGGGTGTGTTACAGACGGGCATGAATCGCGATGGCATTCGCGATCATGGAGTGGGCAAATCTTTGCGCTCCACCTTCATGACGTCGTGCATCAACTCGTCGCGATGCGGCTTGATGCGTTCAAAGGCCTCCTTCTGGTCCGGGGTCAACTCGGCCTCGACCTGCCCCACCAACCGATCGATCACCACGGCGCTGCGGAGGGCAGCGTTGGAGCGGATCTCCTTCAATTCGCCGAGGGCCTGGTCGAGGTGCCGAGCGAGACGTTCGGTCTGCTCGGGGTTGGGTCGAACCACCTCCTCAAACCGCCGCGAGGCCCGTTCGTGCCAGGATTCCGGATTGGAACGCTCCTGCATCTCCTGGCGCGCAACACGATAGCCCACCAGGGCACCGCTGATGCCGGACAAAGCACCGATGCCCAGCAGGCTCGCCAGAATCACTCCATGTCGACGTGCGTTCATAACAACCAGAAGGCTTCGGCCACCGCATCCTCGACCCCGGGCCTCAGGGGATGGCCCGCCTGAGGGCCGCGTGCGGCGAACAGCAGACACACCAGCACCACCACCGACGCTACAGCGACCCCGCGGGCTCCGTACCAACCCCACCAAGCCAGCGAATCCTCCCCGGCTTCGGCGTCCCTGCCCAACTCGGCGCGTCGACGCTGGATGCCCGCCCAGGACGGAGGCGATGGGTCATCGGCCCTGGGGATGGTCCGCGCCAACCGGGTGCAGGCCTTCCAACGTTCCTGGAATCCGCTCATCGTTCACCTCGCTCATTCAGGGTTTCCGCTGCTTTCCGAAGCCGGGCTCGTGCCCTGAAGGCCCGCACCCGAACGCCTACACGCGACCATCCGGTCAGCGTGCTGACCTCCGCCGCCGATTTCTCCTCGAGATCCAGCAACGAGATGACCAGCCGATCCTCGGGCGAGAGCATGGCCAGCAGCCGCTCCACGGTGGCGCGGGCATCACTGGCATCGCCAGGAGGCGGCTCCTCGCTGCCGGAGAGGAGGTATTCCAGCCAGTCACCCTCCCCCTCGGAGAGATCGGAAAGCCGAACCTCCGGGCGTCGGCGTTCGGATCGGAGGGCATCCAGGCAGGTGCGGACCGCGAGGCGGGAGACCCAGTGTTCGAACGGGATGCCGTGGCGAGTTTCGTAACGTGAAAGCCGTTCGAACAGCCGGGCGAACACCTCCTGAGCCAGATCTTCCACCGCCATGCGTCGAGGCAGATTGGCTCGCACAATCTTCATGACCAAAGGGTTCAGCCGAACCACCATCGCCTGCGCGGCCGTTTCATCCCCGTCCTGAACCCGTTCCAACTCGGATTCAAGGTCGGTGAGGGCTTCGCGCATGTTCGACGGATCCGGCCGTTACCCTGCTCTAACGCCGGAAGAGTGGCAGGCGTTACAGGCCGGCGACAGAAAGGTCGATGGATCGGTCAACCCTTGTAGCCCAGCAGGCGTGCTGGCAGCAGGAACACCGCCCGAATGAGGGCCAGCATCCCCTCCACCGCCGCCCCCAGAACCCGGAAGGGCAAGCACAGCAACCAAACGACGGGGACCAGGACCACCATCAACAGCGCCAGGGGCCAGCAGACGGCCAGAAGGATGAACCAAGCGATCACCAGGAGCAGAAATTTCATAGCAACGCGTTCTTTTGGATGGTTTTGCCGGCCCTCATCGAGTGCCGGCTTCGAGATCGATGCCTGTGTCACCCGGCCTAGGCTGCGGTTGTTGCACCGTTTTTGGGGCGTTGTTCAGGGCATCGATCAGACCATGGTTTCATCCTTCAACATCGCGCTGATACGTTTCCGCAGCTCTTCCTGGACCGCGTCCACCGGCCGATCGCCATCGACCATGGTGAATTCGTACTCGGTCCGAAGCTTTCGGAACGTTTCCACAATCCGTTTCTGGTACTCGATGAAGCTCTCGAACATGTCCCGCGAAAGGCCGAGGTCCATCCCGCTCTCCCAATAGTCCAGGGCGAAGTCCTTGGCGAAATTGCGTTCGATGAGGTTCTCCGGCGACACGTGCAGGTAGAAGACGGCGTCCGGCACCAGGGCCATGCCATAGAGCTGTTTGAGCCATTCCGGATCCATGCCGCGCACCAGATCCCGCGCCATGAGTGTGTAGATGTAACGGTCTGCCAGCACGATGTACCCCGCCCGGAGTCCAGGGAGGATGACGTTGTCCAGCTGATCCGCGAAATCGGTGGCGTAGAAGAGACTGATCGTGGTCCGGCTCAACGTGTTCCGGTGCTTGGCCTCATCGAGTTCGTCGCTGACCAGGTTCGACCGTTTCAAGCCCACCTGGCTGGTGGCGTGCCCGGTTCCCTCGAGCCAGTCCACCAACCTCGCGATCTGGGTGGAACGCCCCGAACCGTCGGCGCCTTCGATCACGATCAGCCGCCCACCCAATTCCTCCGGCTGAACCCCCGGCACGCCGTGCCCGTAGAAGCGCTTGATCGAGGGTTTCAGCACGACCACGTCCTCGCCCAGTCCGAGCGGCAGTGCTGGCGGACCCGCGTGGGCGTTCCGCGTGGTCTTGGGTTTTGATGTGGGCATCAGCGTCGGGGGTAGGTGAACTGGGAGGGATCGATGAACTCGTCCACCAGGCGGCGCACCAGCTGGTGCTGGCCTTCGATCGGTTTGGTCGCGTCGATGACCCGGAACGAGTATTCCGTGCTCATCCAGAGGTATTGCTCGAACAACCGTTGCTGGAACAACCGGAAACTTTCCCGCGGATCGGGTGAAAGCCGGAGGTCCATCCCGGCTTCAAAATACTTGGGCTCCAGCCGGTCGGATCGGATTCGGCTCAGGCACAATTCAAGCGGAGCTTTGAAGAAGAAGGTCAGGTCCGCCTGGGCGGCAAAATCATAAATCCCCCGCACCCAGGGTGGAGGACAGCCGCGGACCACGTCCCGGGCGAAGGCGGTGTAGTAGTAGCGGTCCCAGAGCACGATATAGCCCGCCCTCAGCAGCGGCAGGACCTGGCGCTCATAACGGTCGGCAAAGTCGGTCGCATGCAGCAGCGAGAAGGTGGTGGGGGTGAGCAATTCCCGGCTTCGCACCTTGGAGGTCGCGTTCTTCACGAAGTCGGAGGAGTCCCATTCGCAGTGGAAGACCTTAACCCCGCGGAACTCGAGCCAGCGCTTCAGCAGATGGATCTGCGTCGATTTCCCCGAACCGTCGATGCCCTCGAAGGCGATCATTCGCCCGCGGAAAGGGGGTGAAGCAGTGGTGCTCATGCGCGCGACGCCAAACTAGGCCGCAACCTCGCCCGAGCCAATCCGGATTTCCGCCGGGTCACTTGACCGCAACCACATCCGCGTCCACGGCGGGGGCCGGACGGGAGCGTCGGAACATGGCGGTCAGGTCATTGAAGATGCTGTAGACCAGGGGAACGACCAGCAGGGTCAGGATGGTGCTGGTGATCATGCCGCCTACGACCGCCACGCCCATGGGCCGACGGCTTTCCGCGCCGGCCCCGAACCCGATCGCGATGGGGAGAGTTCCCGCGATGGTGGAGAATGCGGTCATCAGAATGGGCCGCAGCCGGATGGCTCCGGCCTTGATCATCGCGGAGGCGCCGTCCAGGCCCTCATCCCGGAGTTGGTTGGCGAACTCGACCAGAAGAATGCCGTTCTTGGTGACCAAGCCGATGAGAAGGACCACCCCGATCTGACTGAACAGATTGATGTTCATCGCCGGGACCTGGGGCAACACCTTCCAGTGCGACAGCATGCCCACCAACCACAACCCTCCCAGGGCTCCGATGGCGGCCAAGGGCACGGTCAACATGACGGTCAGCGGATGAATGAGGCTCTCGAACTGCGAAGCCAGCACCATGAACACGATGATTAGGGCCAGGGCCACCACCCAGGCGATTTCGTCGCCGGCATCCTTCAGATCGCGCGATTCGCCGTACCACGAGTAGATCATTCCCGGCGGCAGCTCGGTTTTGAGCATCTCTTCGACCCGCGTCACCGCGGTTCCCATGCTGACCCCGACCGGAGTGCCGGAGATGGTCGCGCTACGGAGCCGGTTGAAGCGCTCGATTCGATTGGGCGCCACCCCCACCTCCCGGGTGATCACGCTGCTCAACTGCACCAACTGCCCTGCCCCGTTACGGACGTAAAGCCGATCGAGGTCCTGCGGTGTGGAACGCGACTGCCGTTCCAATTGCGCCACCACGTCGTATTCCTTCCCGTCCCGCTTCAGTTTCGCCAGATCGAGCCCGCCAAACAGGATCTGGAGGGTTCGGGAAACGTCCTCGACCGAGACACCCAGGGACGAGGCCCGGTCCCGGTCAATGGTCAACCTCAGCTCCGGCTTGTTCACCTCAAAGGACGACTGCACGTTCTGGAGGAATCCGGAGGCCCGCAGTTTGTTGGCCAACTGCCGCGCCGCCTCATCCAGCCGGGTCAAGTCGTTCCCCTGAATCACCAACTGGAACGGCGAACTGAAGCTGCGATCGATCGCCTTCGGAATGTTGGGAATCGCGATGGCCCCCTCGACGTCCCTCATGAAGCGCGCCCGCAGACCGTCCGGGCCGCCCACGATCTCCTGAACGGAGCGGCCACGTTCGTCCTTCAGCTTGACGAACACGATCCCGCTGTTGCCCTGGCCGGGGCCTGAAAAACCAGGAGCCACCATCGCCCCGTACAATTCGATCTCTGGCGTCGTGGCCAGGATCGCCTCCATTTCCTGGAGCATCGAGTCGGTGTAGTCCGGCGTGGAACCCTCGGGGGCGACGACGAAGCAAAAGAGCCGGCCCTTGTCCTCTTCCGGCAGAAAATCGCCTTCGAGACTGGTGTAAAGCCAGACGGTGGCGGCAACCAACAAGCCGCCACCCACCGTGATGCCCAGGATGCGCGCCAGGAGACTTCGACGGAGCATGCCACCCAAAGTCCTTTCGTAGGCGCTGGAAACCGCGTGCATGCCGGCTTCGAACCACCGCACAACGCTTCCTGGCTTCTTCTCCACCTTGCGCAGGATGCGGGCCGACATCATGGGGGTCAGCGTCAGGGCGACGAACGCGGAGATCAGGACGGACCCCGCGATGGCGATGGCGAATTCCACGAAAAGCCGGCCCGTACTGCTGGTCTGGAATGCCAAGGGAACGAACACCGCCACCAGCGCGACGGTGGTGGCAATGACCGCGAAGGTGATTTCCTTCATGCCCTTGAAGGCGGCCATCATCGGCGTCTCGCCCAGCTCGATATGGCGATGGATGTTTTCCAACACCACGATGGCATCGTCGACCACCACGCCAATCGCCAGCACCAGAGCCAGCATGGTCAGGATGTTCACGGAGAACCCCAGCCAGTACATCACCACAAAGTTCGCCAGGATCGACACCGGGATGGCCACCACTGGAATCAGGGTGGCCCGGAAGTTGTGCAGGAAGACATAGATCACCACCACCACCAGGCCGAACGCGATCGCCAGCGTCTCCCAGACCTCACCGATCGCGCGATCGACGTACACCGACTCGTCGTAGGCGATGTTCATTTCTATACCCTCCGGCAGGGTAGGCCGGATCGCCTCCAGCTCACGCTTGATCCCCTTCGCCACCTCCACCGTGTTCGCCTTCGAGTTCTTGATCGCACCCAGGAAGATGCACGGGCGCCCGAGTTGACGCGCCCGGGTCCGTTCGTTTTCCACCCCTTCACGGGCCTCGCCGATGTCGCGGAGCCGAACGATTCGATCGGCATCGCGTGCGATCACCAGGCGGTTGAATTCGTCGACCGTCTTCAGTTCGCCCTGGGTCTGGATGGTCATTTCGCGGTCCAGGTTTTCCACGCGACCGCTGGGCAGTTCGACGCTCTGCTGACGCAGCGCCCGTTGAACATCCAGCACGGTGACCTGGTGGGCGGCCATCTTCTGGGAATCGAGCCACAGACGCATCGCGAAGCGCTGCTCGCCACCGATGAAGATCGACGAAACCCCGGGCACAGTCTGGAGCCGATTCTTGATCTGCTTCTCCGCCAGAGTGGTCATTTCCAACGGGCTGAGCCGGCTGCTGTTCATGCCGATCCAGAGCATCGGGCGCGCATCGGCGTCCTGCTTCGCCACGATCGGTTCGAGGATGTCGTCGGGCAGTGAACCGCGGACCGACGCCACCCGGTCGCGCACATCCTGGGCGGAGAGTTCGATCGGCCGCGACAGATTGAACTCGATGGTGATGTTGCTGACCTGCTCCCGGCTCTGGCTCGTGAGTGTTTTGATGCCTTCGACGGTGTTGATCGCGTCCTCGAGGCGCTCCGTCACTTCCGTCTCCACGACGGAGGCCGCCGCACCGGGATAGATCGTGGTGACGCTGACGATCGGCGGGTCGATGTCCGGCAACTCGCGCACGGGAAGCCGCATCAGCCCGATGGCGCCGAAGAGCACCAGCGCCAGGTTCATCATCGTCGCGAAGACCGGCCGTCGGATGCAGATGTCGGGCAGTTGCATGGCGTCTGGGGGACTGGGGTCGGGGTCGCGAGTGACGAGGCCTCAGGCGGGCGTTTTGGCGTCCTCGGCCGACTTGGCAGCCGGAGCCATTCCGGGGGCTGGCGTCTGACCCGGCGGTGGCGCAATGCGGACTTTCATGCCGGGGGCGATTTTTTGCAGGCCCTGCACGATCACCCGTTCCGAGCCCTGGAGCCCTGCCACAATTTCCACCAAACCAGGCAGGCGCATGCCCACCTGGACGTTCTTGGGTGCCACGGTGTCATCCGCTTCGACCACCATGACCACCGCCCGGTTGCCATCCAGGATCTGGCTCAGCGCCGACTCGGGCACCACGGCGGCGTTCGATCGCACCTGCAAGGTGAGGTCCAGGTTGGCGAACATTCCCGGCTTGAGCTTCCGCTCACCGTTCGGCACTTCGGCCTTCATGAGCACGGTGCGCGTCACGGGATCCACGAAGGGCGCCACGAAGAACACCTTTCCCTGGAACTTCCGCTCGGGATAGGCGGCGACCGCCACCTCGATGGTCTGCCCGACCTCCACCTGACTTAGGAATCGTTCAGGAACGTTGAACTCCACCTTCACTGGATCCAGATCCACCAGCCAGGTGAGGGTCATCGACCGACTCACCAACTGCCCGGGACTGACCTGCCGCGCGCCCACCACGCCCTTGAACGGCGCCGTCACCCGGGCATCCCGCAATTGCCGGCGTCGCAAGGAAACCGTCGCTTCATCCGAAGCCAGCTGCGACGAAGCCTGGTCATATTCCTGCTGCGAAATCAGCCGGGAACCCAGGAGTTCCTTGGCCCGCTCGAAGGTCTGTTGACTGAGTTTGAGCGACGACTCTGATTCCTCCAGCCCCGCCTGGAGCTTCGATTCGTCGAGCGTGACCAGCAGGGCTCCCTTTCCGACTTCCTGACCCTCGGTGAAGCCGATGGTCTCCACAAACCCTTCACTCTCCGCCCGGATCTCCACCTGCTCATTCGCGGTGAAGGATCCGACCAGGGGAAGGGTTTCATGCACCGCTTGCCGGACCACTGGCGCGACCACCACCTGCATCACGGGCATGGCACCACGCCCTCCTCCCGGGCCACCAGCGCCCGCCGCGCCCGGCGCGTTTGGCTTGCACCCCACGGACAGCCAGATCATCGCGGCAAGCAGCACCCCGGCCGGATAGTGCGGAACGTTCATTGAAGACGGCACGGTAGAAACCCCGTCGCCTCACCGTCAACCGTCAACCCCTGCTCTCGATCCCTTCAGAGCAGAAGCGCCCAGGCGCGGATCCACCACCAAGTGCACGAAGGTCCCAAAGCCAGGGCTGCCAGCGCGATCCACGAGGTTCGACACACGGAGGTCAAAACCCACGGACTTCCGAAGTCCGTCCTTCGCGCGCTTCGCACCCTTTCTGGTGGTTGAGCCAGGCTAGCGCCGTTCCAGGACGGAGTACTCACCGCGCACCAACGGCCCCCACTCGCCCGAGGTTCGGACGCGGGCCAGGACCGTCGTGCGACCGGCGACGTTGAGGGGGCCCTCCGCCTTCTTCGCGCTCGCGGAGGGAACCCCACCGACTTGTCGCGGATCCAGCCCGTCGGTGGTGTACCAGACTTCACCTGCGGGAGCTTTGAGGATCACGGTGTCACTCGGTGCCAGCGGGCCACCGGACGGTTTGAGCTCCGGAAGCGGCACGTCGGTCACCAGCCCCTGCCGCCACAACTGAAACCAGACGATGTCGGTCCGCTTCGGAATGAACTCCGTGACCCATCGTTGAGCCTCGGCCCGCCACTCCACATCCCGTGTGCGGGCGACCGGCTTCATTTCGCCGTCGGCCCCCAACCGCATCGGTCGTTGCATGCCGGGAGGTCCGAACGGAAAACCTCCACCCACATCCCCCCATCGAGCCGACTCGCAGACCACCGCCGCCTCGATTTCCCTCAGCCGACGTTCAAGACGCTCCCGCACGGATGCCGGGGAAAGCACGCCGTCAGCGGCCAGGTGCCGATGCACCCGATCGGAGACCAACATGCGAAACTCGGCATTCGCGGCACAGCGCTGAAACAGCCATTGGGGATGACTGGTGGACGGAATGTCGCCCCCCGGAAACGGTCCGGTGCGATCCTCCTCCAGCTCCAGAAAGGTGTGTTCGGCGTCCCAGATGAAGAATTTGAAGCCATCGCGGGTGGTTCGATTGCGAAGCGCGTGCCAGTTGTTGGGCGAGCGATTGCCGCCAAAGCGCGTCACCGGGGCGTCGAGATTGCCGCCGTACCAAATCACCAGCAGGTAATCGATCAGATTGATCGGGTCCAACAGCACATCGGCATCCGGGTCCGGTGAGCCATCCGGCTTGCGCCCCAGCAGACGAAAGTACGCGGCGTTGTCCGAAAGGTCGGCCTTGGCGAGTTCGTGCAATCGGTTCCAGGCGTCCATGGTGCCGTCGGTCGCGGCGATGCTGAACCCACCCCCGCCGCCTCCGATGCCGCCCGTCTTCACCACGTCGTAATCCTCCTTGTCGCCGCCGAAATAGGCCTCGGCATACGAAGCCTCCGGACGTTCGCAGGTGTTGAAGAGGCCCCAGTACTGACCGTTCAGGAAGAGGTGGCAGAAATTACCCCGGGCCGCCGGCTGACCCATCGCCAACTGCAGATCACGGTTGAACTGATCGCGCACGAACAACGCCCGCACATCGCCGCCGATATTCCACGAGTAGTTCTGCGAGCACCGCAAATCGAGCGAGTCGAACTCCTTCGCCCCCCCTTCCCCAAACACCGGGTACTTCAGCTTGCCGTTGCCGTACTCCTTCCGAAAAAAGAGCCGGAACGCATGCTTGGGATTGAAACCACCGCTGCTGAATCCACCGCGGATGCGCACGCCACAATCCTCCTGAAACCCTTTCCGGCCCATCGGTTGCAGGAGTTCGATCGACGCGGGACGCTCCCACTCCCGCCCCTCCTGGTCGCTATGCGCATAAATTCCCCGCTGCTCACCGAACAAGTCCTCCAGGTCCATGGTGAGGGAAAAGCTGGGAAGCGACAGCAGCGCCGGCTCGATCACCTCCCGATACTTCGGATCGTCCACCACGGAGGGGTCCATGCCGTAGTCCACCGTGTTCCCACCCCAGCCATACGGCCATCCCGCCGGCGGCAATCCGTCCGGTGACTGCCGAATGATGTCGGCCGTGAACAGGTACGAATGGGTCTGCACCCGGGACACCTTGCCGTCCGCCGACACCACCGCCGCCCGAACAATCGTGGTTCGCGTGATGGGGATCGTCTTCTGATAGACCACACCCTTCCCAGGCCCCGGCGCCGAACCGTCCAGCGTGTACCGGATCTCGCCCGCGACCACGGCCGGCCCCAGAACCAGCTCGAACGGCTGGGCCTGGAAACCACGCGATTTGGAGAACTGGATACCCGCGGATTTCGGAGCCCGGATCTCCGACTTGTCCCCGGACTTCGCACCCGGCAGGGCATCCGCCGCGCCCACCGGGGTACAAGCCAGAGTCATCGCCGCCAGCACCGCCAGAAATCCGCTCAGCATTTGAGAGTCAAAAGAGTTCATCGCGAGAATCGGTTCTTGGTGCATCTGCCTACTGCCCTTCCGGCGCCTTCGACTTCGCCGCACGCCGCTTGGCCCACTCCGCACGCACGGTCTCCAGTTCCGCTTCATTCAACCGCCCATCCCCATCCCGATCCGCCGATCGAACGAGCTCGGCGGGATCGGTTTCGCCGAAGTCCTGGCTGCCTCCCGGTGGCCCACCAGGCCCACCAGGCCCACCCGGTCGTCCACCTCGAGGCCCACCCCGCGGACCGCCCCGCGCCATCTGAAGAAACATCTTTGGGATCCCCTTCAGTTTGCCGTCATCAATGTCCTTCGACGCGGCGTCGATTTCGTTCTCGTCCAGGCGACCATTGGAATTCTTGTCGTAGTCCTTGGTCAGTTTTTCAAACCGCCGGGTGAGCGTCTCACGCAATGTCGCCCCCTCCTCGTCATCCAACTCGCCGTCCTTGTTCACGTCGAATTCGTCCATCAATTCCTGGGGCGGACGGAAGAACCCGCGCTCCTCCCTCTTGGAAAGCATGGACTGGTACCAGGCCTCGCGCGCGGCATCCCGCTCGGATGGGGAAAGGCGGCCGTCGCCGTCCTTATCAAACGCCTTCAACACTGCCGCCTTTCGCTCGGGCAACGGCGGCAGGTTCTGGGGCGGTCCAAACGGCATTTGCGCCATCGCAGGCAGAAGACCGACTCCGGCAATCCATGGAACCAATGCCAGAAACAGGGCAAAAGGATGACGTTCGCGTGACAATTTCATGGCGGGCAGGCCGACAGAGTGGGCGTCGGGCGCCGGCCAAGCCAGCCGAAATCAGGGTGCTTTGGAGGCGGGAGCGTTGGGCAGGGGCGGGAGAGGCACCACGCGAACCTGACCCGACTGCGGTTGGTAGGTCCACTGCATCCCCTTGGGCGGTGCGGGGATGCGAGGCAAATACCCTTCGGAAACCAGTTCCTGGAGATTCTTCGGCAACCGTTCCTCACCGGCTTGGAAGGCCTGCACGGCCTGGGTCAGCGAAGTCAGGTCCACAGTCTTGGCCGCCTGCCTTTGGGCTGCTCCCACCGCGCCAATGTAGTCGACCGGCGCCGTCAAGGGATTGCCCGCCCCTTGTGATGGCTCACCCGCCGGTGCCTTCTCCGCGGTCTTGGAGGAAGAATCACCGCACCCCGCCAGAGCCAGCACACCCAACACCAACCCCAAGGCCGTCCAGCAACGCTTCATGGGCGCACTGTACGTGCCCCGCCGACAAAACCAATGCCCAAGCTCAGCCCGGACCGAACCGCTCGGATCAGATCCGCCATCGACTCCGGGCAGTCGCCCCGAATTCGTTGATCTCCCCGGCAAATTTCCGCGCCACCACCAGCACGGTCGAGAGCGTGCCGACAAACACCCCCAGCATCACAATGGCGATCAGCCACCCGGGTATCTGGCCCACCGCCAGCGCACGGTACATAGCTCCCGGCGAATCAATCGGGGTCGGCGCATGAAGAAAAACCTTCGCAAACCAGGCCCCCAGAATAATCACGTAAATGAAGATGTAATTGCGCCTCAACCGCCATCCGACCGCCTCGAGCACCCCCATCTTGAAGGCCGGGATCAGCAGATCCTCCGCCACCAGTTTGCGCCAGTCTCCCTCCAGCGTCTCAGGGCGGCCCATCACCATCGGGACGAGGAAATGGGCTTCCAGCATCCGCACACGAGCGTGGAACGCGTCATAAAACCGGTAGCGCCGCGCCTCGATCCACAACATCACCGACACGATCGCCAGGTTGAAAAAGAAGATGATGTGCGGCACGTCCCGCAGTGAAAAAGCGACCGTGAAGATCGTGCTGGTGGCCGTGATCGCCCAGGTCGTGGTCACGTCCAACCTCTGCCGCCACACCATGATCCGTCCCAGTTCTCCACGGTAGAAGTGCGACATCGCGTTCACATAGCTGGTGTCGCGCAACATCGCCGATCCCAAGCTCCGGTCGACGACCGGCTTCGATGATGGTGCTTCTTCCTGCATCGCGCCTCCTCCCAATCCTGCTCCCCGGCAATTCCCCGATGCAACCCCGCAGGGACCGCGCTGATTTCCGTGAACTTCCCGTTTTCACCCCGCCTTCCCCACCGCTACCGTCGCCGCCCATGAGGACGTTTCGATCTGCCGCAGCCATCGCGGGCATCGCCATGGCTGTCTCCGCCGCCCCTGCCCAGGACGCCGCCACCATCGCCGTCCCCCGGTTTTCCATCCAACACATGGATCGGACCGTCAGCCCGCGCACCAATTTCTTCCTGTTCGCGAACGGCACCTGGGTGAAAAACAACCCCGTGCCCGCCGACAAGGCGCGCTGGGCCAGTTTTGATGAACTCGCCGAGCGCAACTGGAAATTGATCCGAACCCTCCTGGAGGAAGCGGCCAGCCGGCCGGATCCCGATCCAAAATCCCCCCGCCGGCAGGTCGGTGACTTCTTCGCGTCGGCCATCGATACCAACCGTGTCGAACAACTCGCCCTTCGTCCGATCCAAACCGACCTCGATCGGGTGGATGCGCTGGAAGGACCAGACGGCGCCGCCCAGTTGCTGGCGGACTGGCATCAACGCGGCATCTCGGCGGTGTTCTCCATCCGGGTGGGTCCCGACGCCAAGAAAAGCGACACCTACGCCCTCTACCTGGGCCAGGGTGGCCTCGGACTCCCCGACCGCGATTACTACCTGGCCGAAGGCTTCGCCAAACAACTCACCGACTACCGCCGCCATGTCGCGAACATGTTTCAACTCCTGGGCGAAGGCGCCTCGGACGCCGACTACATGGCGGGGAAGATCATCGCGCTCGAAACCGAATTCGCCAAAGCCAGCCGCAGTCGCACCGACCTCCGCGATCAGGAGAAGAACTACAACAAAATGACCCGGGCTGACCTCGCCAAGCGAGTGCCCCAGGTCGCCTGGGACGCTTACTTCGAGGCCGCCGGCATAGCCCACGTCCGCGACATCGTGGTCCGACAACCCGAGTTCTTCGACGCGCTGGGCCGCCTCGCCGAGGAGACCGAGCCCGAGACCTGGCAGATGTACCTGCGCTGGCACTTGATTCGATCCACGGCGCCCTTGCTCCAGGCCAAGGCAGCCGACGAGAACTTCCGCTTCTACGGCACAGTGCTTCAAGGACAGCCCCAACCCGAACCCCGCTGGCAACGCGCCTCCCGCCTGATCGATGCGGGCCTCGGTGAAGCCCTGGGACAACTCTTCGTGGAGAAGCATTTTCCGGCTGAAGCAAGAACCCGCATGGCGGAACTCGTCGAGAACGTGAAGGCGGTCTTCAAAGATCGGCTCGCGAAGCTCGACTGGATGAGCGAGGCCACCCGGCAGGAGGCGCTGCGGAAATTCGAACGGTTCACGCCCAAGATCGGCCATCCGGAGAAGTTTCGGGATTATTCCGACGTCGAGATCCGCCGCGATGACCTGGTCGGAAACCTCCAACGCGCGGTCCAGGCCGGCACCCGTCGTGACTACCGGCGCATCGGCCAGACCGTTGACCGCAGCGAGTGGGGCATGACCCCGCAGACGGTGAACGCCTACTTCAGCCCGACCCAGAACGAGATTGTGTTCCCAGCCGGCATTCTCCAACCGCCGTTCTTCGATCTGAGCCTCGACGACGCGGTGAACTACGGCGCCATCGGCTCGGTGATCGGCCACGAAATCACCCACGGCTACGACGATCAGGGCCGCAAATATGACGCCCAGGGCAACCTGCGTGACTGGTGGACCGCCGATGACGCCAAGGAGTTCGGTGAGCGCGCCTCGGTGTTGGTCCAGCAGTACGGCGCCTACGAACCGCTCCCCGGCGCCAAGGTCAACGGCCAGTTGACTCTCGGTGAAAACATCGCCGACCTCGGCGGCACCAGCATCGCTTTCGAGGCCCTGCAACGGGCTCTCGCCAAGGAACCCTCCAAGCGCCAGACCCTCGACGGCTTCACCCCCGAACAACGATTCTTCATCGCGTTCGCCCAGGCTTGGCGCGTCAACACCCGGGAAGCCGAAATCCGACGGCGGCTGGTGGTCGATTCCCACGCGCCACCACAGTTCCGAGCGTTCGGCCCCCTGGTCCATCATCCCGGGTTCATTGCCGCATTCGGCCTCCAAGCCGGTGATCCGCTGTGGAAAGCCCCCGATGAACGCGCCCGAATCTGGTAATCGAGTCGCCCCGTGAAAACTCCGTTGCTCGCCGACGACGCCTTCCTGGCCGACGTCGCCCTCGTTCGGTCTTCCGCCCGCCGCCAAGCGCAGGAGCCAACCCTCCATCTCTGGTGGCTCGGCCAAAGCGGCTACCTGGTCGAATACGACAGGTGCTTCCTGCTGCTGGACCCTTACCTGTCCGATTCACTCACCCGGAAATACGCCGCCACCGACAAGCCTCACACGCGCATCACCCAGCGGGTCATCGACCCGGCCCGCCTCGACTTCATCTCCGCCGTCACCTCCTCCCACAACCACACGGATCATCTCGATCCGGAAACTCTCCGTCCGCTGGCCCTCGCCAACCCCGGCTTGATCGCCTGTTGCCCCGAGGCCAACCGCAGAACGGTAAGCGAACGGAGTGGTTTATCCGATGACCGGATTCTGGGCTTCGACGCCCCCGCCGAGTCAGCCGCACCCGGCGCACTTGGCACCCCCCGCACCATCCCGGGAACACGGTTCCAACTCACCGCGGTCCCCGCCGCCCATGAAACCTTGGATCGCGACACGGCCGGTCGCCTGATTTACCTCGGCTTTATCCTCCAGGCCGGGCCATTCCGCCTCTACCACAGCGGCGACACGGTCCTATTCCACGGCATGGCCGACATCCTGCGCCCGTTCGCGGTCGACCTCGCCTTGCTGCCCATCAACGGTCGGGCACCGGAACGCCGCGTCGCCGGCAACCTCTGGGGCCGCGAGGCCGCGCAGCTGGCTCAAGAAATCGGCGCACGCTGCGTCGTTCCCTGCCACTACGACATGTTCGAATTCAATACCGCCACGCCCGAGGAATTCGTCACCCGCTGCCACGAACTTGGCCAGACCTGCCGGGTCCTCGAACAGGGCGAACGTTTGTCCCTGACCCTTCCCACTCCACCCTCCGCCCGGGCATGACCGGTCCTCCCCGAAAGAAGCGTCGTAGCATGGCTGAATGGCTCGTTCTACTGGCGTCCTTGTTCGACGACGCCTGGTGGGTAAAGCGTTGGTTTGAACAGGCCAACGTCTACCATCCCACCGCGTCGATGGGATCGAACGGCGACGCGCTCCGCCAACCCTGGGAGGAGGTTCGTCTGCGCACCCGCGACAACCTCGAACTCGACGCCTGGTACTTTCCGGCATCGACCAACGCCCCACTCCGTCACCTCGTCGTGCTCATCAGCCACGGGAACGGCGGCAACATCAGCCATCGACTGCCCACCTACTCCCTGCTGCTGGAACTCGGGGTCCATGTGCTCGCCTACGACTACCGGGGTTATGGCCAAAGCCAGGGCAAACCCAATGAAGCCGGCACCTACCTCGACGCGGAAGCCGCCCTCGAATGGTTGCAAGGCCGGGGATTTGCCCCGGCCCAAGTGGTGGCGTTCGGCGAGAGCCTCGGCGGCGGTATCGCCACGGAACTTGCCCTGCGCCACCCCGACCTCCGCGGACTTGTGCTCCAAAGCACCTTCACCAGCCTGATCGACCTGGGCACCGAATTGTTCCCGATCCTTCCCGTGCGCACCATCGCCCGGTACCGCTACGACACCCTCGCCAAGCTGCCGCGTCTCCAAACCCCGGTGCTCATCCTTCACAGCCGCCAGGACACCCTCATCCCCTTCCACCACGCCGAACGCAACTTCGCCGCCGCTCGCGAACCCAAGTTTCTTCGGGAAATCCACGGGGATCACAACGATCAACCCACCGTCGATCCCCACCTGGTGTCCAACGCCCTCCGCGAGTTCTTGACCCAAGCCAAGCCCTGACCAGCAACCGCTCCCATCCCGCCATCCCGCGAGTGCCCGCTCGCCGAAGGCGCGTGAATGCCTACTTCTTTCCCCGCCGTCGTCGAGGCGGCTTGGCTTCGAGCGACGTCAATTGCGCCGTCGCGTCCCAACCGGCTGGCGCTGCTGTTCCGCGACTCCACCATCGCAGCCCGCCTTTGATCCACTCGGACCGCCACGCCTCAGGCGTGACGCTTCGATCATCGTCGTCGAAGCCATGTTGAAAACCACAGCACGGACAGATCTCCAACGATCCGCCGCCATCACCGCCGCGTGGCGGATGCTCCAGGCCCAGGTAACCGCAAACCGAACACCGATGGCTCATGTCAACGTTCCTCCCGCAGGTTCACCGGCCGGCCCGGTTGATCGTCGAAATAGTCGCGCCGACTTGGCTTGAAGTACGTGCGTGTTGTCCCGTCCCGGTTGTAAGCCCCGAAACCGCGCGTCGCCGGGTCGTACACCCGGAGAACCCCGTCCGAATCCCGCTTCGCCGGCAAACCCTCGGTGCGCGCCCGTTGCAGAAACAACCACGCGCGTTTGGCGTAATCATCGGCGTCCTTCGCTCCAAAATCGCGTCCATGCCGTTCGAAATGATCCTGGAGCGATCGCATCGAACCCCAAGTCCGAGCGGTGGGCGGCGCCTGCGGCAGGGCCGCCGGTGATGCTGTGGAACCTCCGGCCCCCACGGTTGGGTTCGTCGCCGCACCAGGACTCACACCGGAGGTGGCAGCAGGCGGCGGCACCACGACGGTCGCTTCGCCCGAAGCTTTCGGCAGCACGAAGGCATTGGTCGCCAGCGGGTAGCGCGCCGTGCCCACCGTGAAGTGGTAGGTGAACCCCTGCTTCAGCCCGGTGAGGACCACCGCGTGCCGGGTGCCAACCGGGCCTTGCTGGCGTTGGGTCAGTTTGCCCGGGCTGGTCCCCCACTGCACCCGACCTCCCGCCTCGACGTCGGTGCTCCAACGAAGCGTCGCCTGCCCCGGCTCTGGACCGATTTCCACCCGGGGGCCTTCGATCAACTCAACCGCCCACCCCGCCGGGAGGAACAGCGCCCAAATCCCCAGGACCACCCAACCTGCCATCCGTCGGCACCAGCGGTTCATGCGAGGATTTGCGGCACCACCTTGCCGGCGATGTCGGTGAGCCGGAAATCGCGTCCCAGAAAGCGGTAGGTCAGCCGTTCATGATCCACCCCGAGACAATGCAAAATGGTCGCGTGCAGGTCGTGGATATGAACCCCGCCGTCCACGATGTTGTACCCGAGCTCGTCGGTCTCGCCGTACGTCACGCCACCCTTGATGCCGCCACCCGCCAACCAGAGCGAGTAGCACCGCGGATGGTGATCGCGCCCGAAGCTCTCCTTGCGCAGTTCACCCTGACAGTAGCTGGTTCGCCCGAATTCACCGCCCCACACCACCAGGGTGTCGTCCAGCAATCCCCGCTGTTTCAGATCCTGAATCAGGGCCGAGCTCGGCTGGTCGGTCAGCTTGGCCTGGGTCCGAATGCCGTCCGGCAAGCCGCCGTGATGGTCCCAATCGCGATGGATCAGTTTCACGAAACGCACCCCGCGCTCGACCAACCGCCGCGCCAGCAAACAGTTGTTCGCGAACGACGCCTCACCCGGCTTCGCCCCGTAAAGTTCCAGCGTTTCCGCCGATTCCTTCGAGAGATCCATCAACTCCGGCACGCTCGTCTGCATGCGGAACGCCATCTCGTACTGCTCGATGCGTGTGGCAATTTCGGGATCCCCAACCCGATCCAGCTGAAACCGGTTCAGCGACTGGACATCGTCGAGCATCGCGCGCCGCGTTTTTTCGCTCAGGCCCGGCGGATTGGAAAAGAACAGGACCGGATCCCCCACCCCGCGGAATTGCACGCCCTGATGGCTGCTGGGGAGAAATCCGCTGCCCCAGTACCGGGATTGCAGTGACTGCCCGCCGCGCCCGGACAGCAGCACAATGAACGCGGGGAGGTTGCTGTTTTCACTGCCCAAGCCATAGCTGGCCCACGCCCCCAGCGTCGGACGTCCCGGCTGCTGGTGACCGCTGAACAGGTAGGTGACCGCCGGATCGTGGTTGATCGGATCGGTGTGAACCGCCTTCAGCAGGGCGATTTCGTCCGCCACTTTGCCCAGGTGCGGGAGCGCGTCCGAGAGTTCCATGCCGCACTTGCCGTGCTTCCGGAAATCGAACGCCGACCCCACGCAGAACAGGTTCTTCTGCCCGCTGGTCATCCCGGTGATCCGCTGCCCCATCCGCACCGATTCCGGCAGGTCCAGACCGCTCATTTCCCGGAGCTTCGGTTTGTAATCGAAGAGGTCCAGGTGCGACGGCGCCCCGGACTGAAAGAGGTAGATGACGCGCTTGGCCTTGGGCGGATGATGAAACGCGGACAGCGCACCGGGAATTCCCGTCGGTTCCTTCGCGCCGAGGATCTTCGGCCCCAGCAGGGAGGCCAGCGCCATGGAACCCAGACTGATGGAGCCGCGCCGGAAAAAGGCCCGGCGGGTCAGGGCTTGGTGGATATGGGATTCGAACGACATGGGTTCGTCAGGATTGAAAGTTGAGCCAGCCGGGAAAAGGGAAGTCGTTCAGCCCTTGGTGATGGTTTCGTCGAGGTTCAACAAGGTGCTGCCCAGGACGGTCCAGGCCGCCAGTTCCGCGATGTCGACATCCACTGGCGGTCGGGAAGCGCCCACGTGAATCAGTCGGTTCGCCGCTTCTCGATCCTCGGCGAACCGCTGGATCTCGCGCTGGAGCGCCGCCCGCAGCACGTCCCGTTCGCGCTGCGCCGGAAGCCGGCCCAGACACAGGCGGAAGACATACTCGATCCGCGCGTCGGCATTTGCCCCGCCGTGCTTCATCACCCGCAGGCCCAACGCCCGGGCCGCTTCCACATACACCGGGTCGTTCATCAGGTTCAGCGCCTGGAGCGGCGTGTTCGTCCGTGGCCGACGCACCGTGCAGGTCTCCCGCGTGGGCGCGTCAAAGATCGTGAACGAGGCATACGGAATGGACCGCCGCCAATAGGTGTACAGGCCGCGGCGATAATTCTCCGGCCCGTCGCTCTGTGTGTAGTCGCGCGTCCCTTCAAACGAAACCTGCCCCCACAACCCGGGCGGCTGGTACGGGAACACGCTCGGACCACCCACCTTCGGCACCAGCAACCCGCTCACCGACATCGCAATGTCCCGCACCCCTTCCGCATCCACCCGGAAACGCGGGCCGCGGGTGAACAGCCGGTTTTCCGGATCCTTCTCCAGCGCTTCGCGACTCACCACCGAGTCCTGACGGTAGGTCGCGGAAAGCACGATGCGCCGTTGCAGGCCCTTGATGTTCCATCCCGACCCGATGAACTCCGTCGCCAGCCAATCCAAAAGGTCCGGATGACTCGGCCAGTCCCCCTGCGACCCGAATTCCTCCGCCGTCTTCACGATCCCCGTGCCAAACAGCTTCTGCCAATACTGGTTCACCGCCACCCTCGCCGTCAGCGGATTCGACGGGTCCAGCAACCACTTCGCCAAACCCAGACGGTTGTTCGGAAACGCCTCGTTCCACTGATGCAGCTGCTCCGGCACGCCCATCGTCACTTTCTCGCCCCGGTTGTTGTACTGGCCGCGCACCAACAGGAAGGTGTCCTTCGGCTTCTCCGAATCCCGCATCACCATGGTCGACGCCAAGCCGTTCCGGAAGTCGTCCCGTTCCTTGCGCCGCGAGGCCAACAGCTTGTCCGCCTGCTGAGCCTCTCCGATGAATTTTTGGCGGTAATGCTTTCGCAGGAGCAGACGCTGCGCCTCGGTCACCGCCGAAGCATCGCTCAGCAACACGGCCCGCACCGGCTCGGGAAGTTCCAGAAATCCCGCCAGCCCCTCCGCTTGAGTCGTCGCCACTCGAAACCGCGCCGGAATTCCTGCCTCACCACCGGCGCCGGATTCCAATCGGACCCGGATCTCCGTCCCACCCGCAAAGCCGAACGCCTCGTGAACCCGCACCCACGCCGTGTGCGCCAGGTTGTCAGCCACACCCCAGCCGGTGGCCGGATTTCCATCCAACAAGCCCTGCACCGACCGCCCTTCCGGACTCACATCGGCCGCAGCTCCCGCGAACTCCAAAGGGGCTTCCAACAACGGTTCCGACCCCAGCCGAAAAGCAAAACCGCCCGAGGCCCCGCCCTGGCTCACTTTCAACACCAGCCGGTTCTCACCGCGTTGCAGCCAGAGCCGGACCTGATCCTGATCCGCTTGCAGCGGTCGAGCCCCGTTGCGTGAGAAAACCCGCCGACCGTTCAGCCACACTTGCAGGCCTTCCGCACTCCCCAAATGCGCCATCCGCAGCTGAGGCGCGTCCGCCGTGATCGTCCGAAACAGGTAGTGCGCGGTGTTGGATCCCTGCAACACCACCTCATCGCCGCCCGCCAAACCCTCCTTCGCTTCCCATCGCACTTTCCCATCTTGATAGGTGCCCCGCGTGTCGGATGCCGACTCCGGTCCAAATGCCTTGTCGAACGCCTCACGCGCCGACCCCGCCTGGAACGGGCCCGCCCCGTACCACACTCCCAGACGCGGTTGGCTCGCCGCCGCACGCGCGGTGTCGGGTCGCCGCGCCTTCACGGTCGCCTCCACTCGAGCCAGGAAAAACCCGACTCCACTTGAACCGGCATCCGAGTTCGTGACACCTCCGGTCCCCGGCAACACCTCCAGCCGCAACCCCGTCCACGGTCCATCCCCAGCCGTCAACCTCAGGTCGTAGGCGCGCCGGGTGGATGTGGTATCCAGCCCAATGGATTGATCGGAGGCCTGAACCAGCTTGGATCCTTCCGACACCGCCGCGCTCTCCAGGCCCAAGGGAGACCACCCCGCCCCGTGGATCTCCCGATGACGCTTTTCCCAGGCTGCCTGGGCGCTGTCCCACTCAATCTGGGGCGCTTCCAAAACCAGTTTCGCAGCGGTTTCCATCGCCTTCACCTCGGACTCCAACTGCGCAAGCCGCTGACGGTCGCCATCCGTTTCCAGGGTCATTTTGGGAACCGGATTCAGCTCTTCCGCGTCCAGTCCGTTCTCCGGAACCTGGTTGAAGAAGGCGAACATCCGATAGAACTCCTTCTGCGAGATCGGGTCGTACTTGTGGTCATGGCATTCCGCGCACGCCAGCGACGTTCCCATCCATACCCGCGCCGTGGTGTCCACCCGCCCCACCACATACTTCACGGAATACTCCTCGGGCAACGCCCCGCCCTCCGAGGTGGTCATCTCGTTCCGATGAAAACCGGTCGCCACCAGCTGGTCGCGCGTCGGATTCGGCAGCAGGTCACCCGCCAATTGTTCGGTCGTGAATTGGTCGTAGGGCTTGTTCTCGTTGAACGCACGGATCACCCAATCCCGCCAGTGCCACAAATCCCGATGCCGATCGTGGTGGTAGCCTTGCGTCTCCCCAAACCGGGCCAGATCCAACCACATCTGCGCCATCCGCTCCCCGTAATGCGGCGACGCCAGCAAGCGGTCCACGACCTTCTCGTAAGCCTTCGCTTCGTTATCGGCCAAAAAGGCGTCCAGTTCCTCCACGGTCGGAGGCAAACCAGTCAGATCCAGCGAAACCCGGCGCAGGAGCTTCTCTTTCGGCGCCGGAGGAGTGGGCTTCAAACCCTCCTGCTCCAACCGCGACAAAACGAAGTAGTCCAGTTCGTTGACCGGCCAGCCCGTCTCCCGCACCGACGGCAACTCCGGGCGTTTCGGCGTCAAATACGCCCAGTGCCGCTCGAAGGTCGCCCCTTCCTCGATCCACCGTCGCAATGTCGCAATCTTGCCCGGGGTCAGCGGCTTCTTCATGTCCGGCGGCGGCATGATCTCATCCGGATCCGTCGCCAGCACCCGCGACACCAAAGTGCTCGCTCCCACATCACCCCCCACCACCGCGCGATGCCCCGACTTCAATGCCAGCCGCGCGTCCTCTTCCCGGTCCAGCCGCAAACCCGCCTTCCGCGTCTTTTCGTCCGGACCATGGCAGGCATAGCAGTGCTCCGACAGAATCGGCTTCACCTCCCGGCTGTAAGAGACCGTCGCGGACCGCGCTTCCTGCCCCCCACCGAATCCCCCAACGAATACCGAAACCAACAGGCCCGCCCATGACACACCCCATCCCGCCACGGAAACCCCAATCCATCCTCGCGGCGTAGGAGTCCTGCGGCTGGATGGTAAAGGGTTCGCCTGGAAAGGGTCGCCACCAACCTCAGGACGGGCAGAAAAGCTGGGTACTCGGTTCATGCGGCGTTTTCCAACGCTGCTCACCGAGCGCCCTAAGTTCAACCGGAATTCTGCTGGGAATTGCCACGCTCACCCACCCCCACCAGCGCCAATGGCTCATCCCGTCCCAACCCCATCTACTCCACATCCAGCCCCGCTCGATTCGACAGGCGAGCAAATCGATCCGCCGCACGCAAATAGCGGTTCTGCGATACCCAAAGCACCAGCGATGGCGCTCGCAGTCGCCGCGACCAGCGTGGCGTCGGCAACGCAAAGCCAACCGGTCTCTGGAACACCAACCCGTTGGAGGACAACAACCTATTTGTCTTCATACACACTCCTCGGATGACCCCTGGATTCAATCGCTGCGGCTAAGCGGTTTATTTATACTCAATGGTGCGTAATTGGGTCGAGGCGAATGTGGCGATGGCATGACAAATCCTGGCCACTGCATCCCCGTCTCCCCAACGGCCCAGGCGCAGAGAACGGGAGCATCCACACGGCATTCGTACCCCATCCAATCTGCTCGCCTCGCTCCTCCGTCGTCCCTTGGTCTGGAACCCCGGCTCGAAAAGCAGCCCCACCCTGGACGAACCTCCAGGAACGAGCCACGTGCCAAAGAGGACCTCATGCCCGCCTCACCGTCCGCGACCACGCTAACCCCTCGCTTCTCCATCGGCTGTCGGTGGCGCTTTCCTGAGCACGTTTGTTGGAGAATTCCGCACCGAATCGCGCTTCCTGTAATTCACACTATTCCAGCCGCTCATAGTGAATCCTCTCAGAAGGCAGGGTTTTGCCGGTTGACGCTCAAAGTTGGCGCTCCGTAAGGTTTCCACCCCGGTCGCGGAGACTCCTCTCGCACGGCCGGACCCGGCTTATGATCGAAGGCTACTGCGTGAAGTGCAAAGCGAAGCGCCCCATCGGGGACGCGGTCGAAGAGCAGATGAAGAACGGCCGGAAGGCGGTGAAGGGCAAATGCCCAACCTGCGGCGCGGTCATGTTCAAGATCCTCGGCGGGAAAGCGGTCGCGGTGCCCGCCCCGGCTCCTGCGGCCACGCCGACACCCGAGGCCCCGGCCACTCCCTCCGACGCACCGCCGGCTGCGGATGCCCCCGCCCAAACTGCCTGATGCAATACCCCATGGCGGACCATCTCGCGTACGTCATCCTCACTCCGTACACGCTTCTCAAATCCCGAACCGGCGGCATCCTCGCCCGGTTGATGACCCGAACCGGGCTGGAATTGGTCGCCGCCCGAATGTTCGCCCCCAGCCAGGCGCTCACCGAGGCCTACGCCGACCAAATCGTCTCGGCCCGCGACCCTCAGGACCGTCGCATCCAGGAACTGATTCGGGATTACGTGCTCCAGAACCTGGGCCCGCACCCCGTGAACGGCACCCGCCGACGCGTCATGGTCCTCGTCTTCCGCGGGGACGATGCCGTTCGAAAAATACGTTCCGTGGTCGGCAGTTTCACCGGAGCTCCCAGCGGCGGTGAAACCATTCGCGATTCGTACGGCGACCTGGTTCTCGACGAACGCGGGGCAGTCCGGTACTTCGAGCCTGCCGTTCTCGCCGCTCCCAATCCCGAGGACGCCGCCATCAAACTCAAGCTGTGGGCCAGATTCTCCGCCTCCGACGGCGGCCTGCTGGAGCGTGCGATCGACTACCCGATGGGCGTTCAACCCGAACGCACCCTCGTCTTGATCAAACCCGACAATTTCCGTTTTCCGTCCGGCCGCCCGGGGAACGTGATCGATTTCCTCTCCCGCACCGGCCTCTACATCGTGGCGATCAAGGTCCATCGGATGAGTGTCGCCGACGCCGTGGAGTTCTATGGGCCCGTCCGGGAAATCCTGCGGACGCGCTTGCACGACATGGTGGGGCGAAGAGCCGGCATGGCTGTGGAGAAGGAATTCGGCTTCGAACTCGGGCCGGAACGCACGAACCAATTGGGGCAACTCCTCTGCCCGGCCTTCGGCGATTTTCAGTTCGAGAACATCGTCCAGTTCATGTCGGGCGTGCGCCCCAGCAAATGCCCCCCGGAACGCATGACCGAGCCCGGCACCGAGAAGTCTGTCGCGCTGGTGTATGAAGGTCCGGAAGCCGTTCGAAAAATCCGCGATGTTCTGGGACCGACCGATCCTTCCCAGGCACCACCGGGATCGATTCGGCGGGAGTTCGGATCAAGCGTCATGGTGAACGCGGCCCATGCCAGCGACTCCCCCGAAAACGCCCTCCGCGAGATGACCATCCTCCGGCTCGGCCAGGAGAACGTGTTCGAGAAGGTGGTGGGCGATTTTTACGGCGGCAGTTGATCCGTCGACTTGGGCCTCTCGCCGCACGCTGGGACAGGTTCCCTGCCCCATTCCCGCGTCTGAACATCGTCCTCGACCGGGTTGAAGAAGGAGTTCTCGGATGCGGGACGGCACCAGTCCTCCGAGCGTGGAGCCTGATTTCCCAAGCGCTTCCGTTTCCGCAGGTTCCAGCCCTTGGGCATTCACGAGGTCACGAAGAAGTTTTCCATGCGGATTCAAAAAAGCCGCTTGCACCGGATCTCCTGGTTCCCGTTTAATTCACGTCCCAACGGCGCATCCGTAGCTCAATTGGCTAGAGCATCTGACTACGGATCAGAAGGTTCCTGGTTCAAATCCAGGCGGATGCACCATGGGTTTGCTTCAACTGCTTCTGTAAGTCCTTCATTTCCAGGGTTTTCCCCAAAAGCAGGTTCCGGAATCCCATTCGTCAAGTCTGGCCATCAGTTGCCACCTTTGGCCACCTACATGGCAACTTTGTGGCAACTCGATTCCCTCCTCCTCGGGTGGGAATTGTCCCTGCAGAACGATTTTGTTGTCGCCTGGCAGACCGCCTTGGCGAGCTTCCCTCCGATTTGCCACACCTCAAGACCCTGGTAGTCGTTGATCGCAGCCATATCCGAATAACGATCCGACAGGCCATTTCCTTCCAGACCCGCGGCAAGGCTTTCTGCGCGTAAGGTCCCTATCGCCGAGCTGCCGGTCGACAAACCGGACTCGCCCGAAGTCGCCATCCGATGGAAGGAGGACCGGGGCTGGCTGAACGCGATTCCCGCCACCGTCGCCCCAGATGACATCGAGCCCGAGGGCGAGTACTCGGTCCAACCGCTCCTCACCAATGTCGCCCTCGAACTGCCCTATGGGTACCTGCGCGAGGCCAAGCTGTCGTTGATCATCCTGCCCGTCCGCAGGACCCGTTGACGAACGGGTTTCACGCGTACTTGGAACGGACAGTGGACTCGTTCGTCCAGGTCCACAGTGGCTCGGCCTTCGCGATGAAGGGCACTCTGGAACCCGCCCTAGATAAAAGGCAGCCGTGTCCACCACCGGACGGGACCTTCCTCGTCACCCATCAGTGCTTCGGCGCGGCAGCGGCAAGTTTCCTCGGCCCAATCGCCTTGAATGCCCCCGCCGATTTCGGAACGGTCGGGTCCGCAATGGCAACTCCGTCTGAAGAGTTCGCGCTCCCCGAGGCGGAGTTGCTCAGTCGGATGGGTTCCACCACCAAACGCCTTTCGTCAGAAACCGCCACGAAGCTTCTGGCAGACATGGGCCTGACCACGGTCGCAGTCGGCCCGCGCCATTGCGCCATCCCGAATCTTCTCCGTCGATGCCGCATGACCCCATCCACCTGTCACACGCCAAATGATTACCACCGCAAAATCCGAGGAAGATCGCATAGCCCTCACCTTTGCGATGCGGCTGTCGCTGGCGGTCGGGCTTTTGATGTTCTTCATGAAGGTAGGGGCCTATCTGCTCACCGGTTCGGCGGCCATTCTCAGCGACGCGGCTGAGTCGGTGGTCCACGTAGCAGCGGTCGCGTTCGCAGCGTACAGCCTGCGCCTCTCGTACAAGCCGGCTGATGAAAGCCATCCCTACGGTCATGCCAAGATCGCGTTCTTCTCCGCTGGATTCGAAGGGGCCATGATCATCCTCGCCGCCCTTTTCATTCTCTACGAATCGATCCACAAGTGGAAAATCGGACTGCAGTTGGAGAATCTCGGACTCGGTACGGCGCTCACTGGAGCTGCGGCCGCCATCAACGGGGCACTCGGGGCCTACCTGGTTCTATTGGGGCGCCGCAAGAACTCGTTGATCCTGACGGCGAATGGAAAGCACGTACTGACTGACTGCTGGACCAGCATCGCGGTGCTCGTTGGTTTGGGTTTGGTTGCTGTGACCAAGTGGCTTCCATTCGACCCGATCTGCGGAATGATCATGGCGTGCAACATTCTCGTCTCCGGCGGTGGTCTGATGAAATCCGCTTGGAGCGGTCTAATGGACGCCGCCGATCCCTCCACGCAGAGCAAATTGCACGAAGTGCTTGCCCGCGAAACAAGCCGCCACGGCGTGTCGTACCATCAACTCCGTCACCGGAACATTGGGGATGCTCATTGGGTCGAGGTACACCTTGTTTTTCGTGACGATATTTCGCTCGCTGGCGCGCATCAGACCGCGACATCAATCGAACAGGTGATCGCCGAATCGCTGGAACCCCACGCCTACGTGACGACACATCTCGAATGCCATGAGAGCCATGACGAGCACCGTTCCGGGGTTGCGCACTGAACCGACTCCGGTGAGTGCAGAACCAGCTGGACAACGACAGCTATTTCTCCCCACCGGGGAAGTTTAACTGTCGTCGTACAGAGGGGCGCCCGAGCACCTGCGGAGCGACAATGGCCCGGAGTTCGTGGCCAAGGCCGTGCAACGCTGGCTAGTGCGAGAATTATACAGACGTTGTACATCACCCCTGGAAACCCGTGGGAGAATGCGTACTGTGAGACGTGTCGGCAACGAGCTTGGCGCGGTGCTCCTCGAACGTGTCGGAGATGTATTTCAGGAAGATCAACCCAAGCACGACGTGCTTGTATTCGGCCGCGTCCATGTTGTTCCGCAGCTTGTCCGCGGCGAGCCAGAGCTTCGCCTCGAAGCCGAGGTTGGCACCGGACGATTCCGATTTCTTGGGTCTGGCCATGAGCAACTTCCACCGAAGGTCGCGGGGCTTGAAGCCCGCCCGCCTTGGCTTCCGCGGAGGTTTCCATGGGCTGCGGCATTCGGACAGTCGAGAATCGAGCCTGCCGATCCCGAGCATGGGAACCCGACGCCCGCTCTTCGATGGAAGTTTTTCCCGGTTGCATGCTGGAACTCAGCCCTACACGAAGTCTGAACCGAGGGGGCCGCGGAGCGAGACGGCCAGCGCAGGGGCATTCGCAGGCGTTGACCCAGGCGGCGCGCTGTTTCCGACACGGAGGACCGGCTATTCGCGCAGCGGCACCAACTCCGCCACGAACCCTCCGCCATCGGCCGTTTCCAACCGAAGCCCCTCGGTCGACGACACCGTGGAGGTTTCGATGACCAATCGGTTCGGGTCGGCGGTCGGGTTGGTGTCATCACGCCAGACCGTTGCCCTGAATGGGCCGGGTGGCAGAAACGTGAGCGGGACACGAATGTTCGGCAGCGCCTTCGCCGATAGGCCTCCGAGATACCAAGTTCTGCCGCTTCGCCGCGCCGTCACGAGCAGTTCTCCGACACGGGCCATCGGGACTCGCGTCTCGTCCCACCACGTCGGAACACGCCTGAGGAAGTCGAATCCAACCTGCCCTTCGTAGGCCGTCGGATAGTCGGCCAACATCGGCATGGGATTGTCGAAGCAAACATACATGGCCAGCATGTGCCCACGGGTTCCAAGGACGTTGGGGGCGACATTCCTGGGTTTGAACTCGGAACGCGGCACCGCCCGGAATCCACCCAGGTGGTAGTCCATCGGCCCGGCGATCAACCGTGTGAACGCCATCATCAAGTCGTGCTCGGGAGTGCAGCGGTCGCTCCACTTGAGGTACTCCAGATTCAGAGCCCCCTCATGGTTCATCAGGTTCGGATAGGTGCGCTGCCAACCGGTCGGCTTCCAGATGCCGTGAAAATGAATGAGAACGTGATGACGCGCCGCAGCTGCCAGAATGGACTCCGCGAACTCGACGGTGTCCTGATCGTCGTGATCAAAGAAATCGACCATCATGCCGCTCCAACCGAGCTTCTCGAATGCCGAGAACGCCTCCTCGACCCGGCCGCGTAGCGCGCCTTGGTGAACCCACGTCCAGAGCCGGACCCCCTTGGACTCGGCGTAGCGTCGGATGGACCCAAGACCGAAGTCATCCCGTGGGCGGGTGACGTCAGTATCGGGACCGGGTTCAACCCCAGGCTTGGACTGCTGGTACCAAGGTGTTGTGGTGTTCTCGGTCGAGGTGAGCGAATGGGCCGTGATGTTGTTGCTGGCGCAAAAATCGATGTACCGCTTCGCCATTTCCACCGAGAGAATCGGTGGCCCCGGCCGACCGTCGAACACATCCCCATTCCACCAATGAAAGGTGATCTTCCCCGGCTGAATCCAACCCAGATCCCCGATCACGGAGGGCTCATTCAGCAGGTAAAGCGCCTGTGATTCCAACAGGGCTCCCGGACGCTCCCCCATCATGGCGACACGCCACGGGGTCTGCATGGGCAACGATCTCACGACCTTGGTTCCGTCCGCGCGCGGAGTGAGCTGGGCGACCAGCGTATTGCCCGGTGTATCTGACACGGGACGCATGAGAGCCATGCCGGCGTAGTGCCGCAACGAGGCTTCGGTGATGGCCACACAGGTGTCGTCCGGCCAGAGCAATGTCAGCGGCAAATCCACCAGCGCACCGCGTCGAATCTCGCGCCAAGGCACCTGGGTCACGTTGTGCTCGTGGGACGTCCTGAAGTTCTCCAGGTACTGCACCAGGGCCGCGGGCTCGCCCTCAACTCCGAACGAGGTGGACTCGTTCAAGATCACGACGGAAGTGGCATTCGTGGCGGCCGGCAATTCGTACCGGAAGGCGACGGCGTCATCGTAGCAACGGAACACGATCTCGACTCGAATCTGACTCCGGGTCTCCAGGGTCCATCGGCGCTCGGTGAACCTGTCCCTGGCTTGGGCCGACTTGCCGAAGTGCACCGTGACGGGTTCATCCACGGACCGGCGTCGCTCGTCGAGGATTCGAACGCCCGCCAGGAGTTCGCCGCCGTCCGCCGTCTCCAACCCCAGGCGACAATTTGAGAGGAGCGGTTTGCCGCGGAAGCTCGCCTCCCACGTGGGACGCGCGACCGTTCCGGGCTGGGGCATCCGCACCCCGACCCGGATCCTGCCATTCGGAGAACTGAGGGTGGGGCGATCGGCCCCACCAACCTTCAGCAGGTGAACGGCGAGAGCGGCGCCCACCAGGCACGTTCGGAACTGGCGGAGGTGGGCGTGGCTGGGGCGGGAGATGCGCTGCGTCCGTGGCATAGCGCAGAGGATACACAGATGCCCCTTGGAGCGAAGGGGCCGGGTGGCGACTGGCAAAACCTCCTGGCCGGCCCGATTCGCTCTGGTTCGGTACCCGGCGCGCCGCTTACGAGGCTCGCTCGTGTGGACGCTGCTTCGATCCCTGAAACCATCCGCACCATCATCGACCAAGCGGGAGGCCTCGGCATTCGCGGGGCCTTCACCTACATCGGCGCGCAAGACTTCCGCTACCGCTGCGCCCAAGCCGAAGGCGAATACCGTTCCGGTTTCCGGTCCCGGCTCACCTCGGAGGGCGGCCCACCCCGCGTCGAGTTCGATGTCGGATTGATGGCGCGGGTGAACGGGAAGCCCGGCCGTGCCTGGACTCTCGTCATCGTCTACGAGCCCGACGACACTTATACCATCTGGCTCGTGGAGGGGCACGCCCGACGGAATGTCGAATCCATGGTGCTGGCATGCGTCCTCGACGTGTACTGGGACACGCTGCAATCGGTCATCGAGGAGGCCTACGACCGCGCCATTGCCGAGCACAACCAAGGCTTCATCCCACTGGGCTGACCATGAGCGAGACACATCCCCGTCGTCGGCGCCAGAAAGACAACCACAAGTTCGGCGTCGTCCGCCTTCGAGCACTGCCGGTGCCCATCGGCTGCTGCGATTCCCCGGACCGCATCTACGACTATTGGATGGCGAACATCGCAACCGCGTCTTGGTACAACCCGGACGTGGAATGCCTGTGCGCCATCCACCTCAACACGCGCCGCCGCGCCACCGGCTTCCATCTCGCGGGCATCGGAACCCTCGACACGGTCCTGATGACGCCTCGGGAACTCTTCCGCACCGCCATCGTCCGCAACGCCGCTGCGATTGTCGTGGCGCACAATCATCCCAGCGGAGATCCGCGACCTTCGGAGGCTGATGTCCGCGCCACGCGGGAGGTGGTTCAGGCGGGCCGGATCATCCGAATCGAGGTCCTCGATCATGTCGTGATCGGACGGTCCGGTCCCGATCACCCACGACCGTGGGCGTCTCTGCGCGAGATGGGCCTCTTCTAGTGAGCCGGCTCCATGGAATGCTCGGAGAACCCTTGGACACTCTCACCGCCTCACCGTAGCGAGACTCACGTTCGGAGCGGATCAACCAAACCCCCGCTCTGGCGAAAGACGAACATGAAGAAGACCACCGAAGCCACCAAGGACCAGACCCCGAAGACCACGACCGCCGCCGAACCGAAGGCCGCGAAGGCCAAGAAGGCGACGCCGGCCCCCTCAACCGAGCAGCCCGCGCTCCAGCCCGCCGCCGCCCCGGCGAAGGTCGAGAAGCCCGCGAAGGCTGCCAAGGCGGCGAAGACCGACGCTGACGGGGAGGTCACCGACAGGCTCCCCACCACGCTCGAGGAACTCAAGGCGACCAAGGGCGGCTTCGTCGCCTTCCACTTCCTGACTGGCAAGGACAAGGACACCATCGCCAAGGACCTCGCCACTTCCTTCAAGCTCACCGAACCGCAGGCCGCCAAAATCGTGCGCCGCATCACCGGCCGCGTCCGCCTCTACGCCCGGGTGTTCGAGCTGGTCCCGGCCAAGCAGGCCTGACCGTCACCTTCCTGCGAAACGCCCCTCGGAGACCCCGAGGGGCATTTTTTTTGCGACGTCGCTTCAAGGCCGCAGGCCAGAGAGCCATCCAAGAAAACGCGGCCTACCGGTTCAGCCGATAGGCCGCGTCGCGAACGTTAGAGAGCGGAATCAGCGTAACGCTTCGATGCCAGCACCAAAGTTGATGTGGTAGGTTTCGCCGCCCAGCACGAGCGCTGGCACGGACTTCACCCCGGCCCGTTCCGCCTCAGCCACCCTCGGCTTGCTCTGGCCCAAATGAACGATCTCGACCTCGAACCGCGCCGGATCGAGCGCAGCGGCGACGTTCTGTTCGGCAGCGACGCACACCGGGCAGCCCGCGTGATAGAAGACGGCTTTCGTTTTCATGGTTGGTATAGTCTGATTCTTTGCTGTGGTTGTCTTAAGGGCACGCGACAAAGGCCGCGGTCCAGTCGCTATTTCACCCGAAATCGGGGCATGCAAAAGAGGGCACAAATCGGTGCGGGGTCACCGTTTTGTGACCGGCTGCCTTTTGCGTCGGCCTCCGTCAGACTCCGCCCATGAAGACCAAAAGAGCCGCCTCGCCAAGTCATCTGTCGCTCCCGGAACGCAGTGCGTATCGGCGCCTGGAGGATGTGGTAGGCTGCAAATGGTCCGCCGCCGTGCTTTCCGCCATCGACCGAGGCGTAACGCGACCCGGCCGATTGGAAAAATTCATCCCCGGCATTTCCACCAAAGTCCTCAACGAACGCCTGCGCAAGCTGTTGGACTACAGGCTAATTGAGCGCACTGTGTTTCCGGGCAAGATGCAGCGCGTAGATTACAGCCTGACAGGGACAGGCCGAAAGCTGGCCGCCCTGCTGGATCAACTCCGCGATCTGGACGAAGAACATGCGCAACGCGACATCGATTCGCCCGAGTGAGAATCCCACAACGTTCAAACTAGCAGCACTCGACGCCCCTCGGCGACCCCGAGGGGCATTTTCGTGTCCAGACGAGTCAGCGAGACCGCCGCGAGAACGAGCGAGGACCGGCCGAGGCGCTGTTTACACGGGCCGGCAGGAGGTCGACAAGGTTTCCGCTGGAGCAGGCCAGCGAGGCGGCAGAGGACACCGGCGGTGTCTGGGGGGGAGTTCCCCGTTCCTCCGGATCCGAGACCTCGGGGGCTCAATCAGCTCGCTTCACCACCGCCGTCGCGACAGCCGTGCCGAAGAGAGCACCAAGCGCCAAGCCAATCAAAACTCCCATGGCGGTGTTGCCGAAGGACATTCCCAACACCGCTCCGACTCCGAGGACACCGAGGAACACGAACGCCCTGAGCCGGTTGGCCATCGTTCTTCGAGTGACCTCGCCGGGTGAGTTGTTGGTGTCGTGAGTCATGAGTACCTGCGTGCTGGAGTCGCCCCGCGTGCTATCGGGCGACCCGGCAGCCTCGTGGCAACGCCACTCTGCCGCGAAGAGTCTGCAACGCCCAGCGTCGTGCTGGTTACAAAAGCGTATCGCCCCGATTCGTCCGCCGGAGGGCCGCGAGAACAGGAGAGGACCTGCCGAGGCGCTGTTTGGACCGGCCCCCACCGGTAGGAAGCCGGTCCGGCCGCGAACGTTCCGCCTCTGGCGTGAAGCGCCATCCGTTCATCGAAGGCTTCTGCAGCGCCTGCAAACCGGCGGACCGCCGGCCTCCGTGGCAGTGGTGCGAGGAACACGTCCGGGTCGATGAGACCTCCCCGCTGCCCGGCCGTTGGCGTTCCGACGCCTCGCCGTGGGTCCGCTCGGTAATGGACGACTTCGCCAACAACGCCATCCGCGACATCGCCGTCCAATGCGCCGCCCAGAGCGCCAAGACCCAGACCGTCATGAACTGCGCCTGCTGGGCCATCGCGGAAGACCCCGGACCGGCGATGTGGGTGACGGCGACCAAGGACGAGTTGCGAGACTTCCTCCGCGACCGGCTGACGCCGACCTTCGAAGACTGCCCTCCAGTGAAGGCTCGGATGGCTGAGCCCACGCTGACCGGCTTCGCCTTTGATGGCATGCCGTTCTACGCGGGTTGGTCGGGTTCGAAGGCCCGGCTCCAGTCGAAGCCCATCCGCTGGCTCTTCTGCGACGAGGTCCGCAACTACGCGCCCGGCCGGCTGGAAATGGTCCTCAAGCGCACCCGGTCTTTCTGGAACTCGCGGCGGTTCCTGATTTCGACCCCCGGCACCAAGGGCGACGCCATGGACACCGCCTACCACGCCGGGGATCAGCGTGTCTGGAATTTCGAATGCCCGGCCTGCCACCACCTCCAGCCGCTCAAGTTCGAGCAGCTGAAGTGGGATTCTGACGACACCACGAAGCCCGAGGGCAAGTGGCGCTTCGACGCCCTGGCCGAGACGGTCCGCTTCGAGTGCGCAGGCTGCGGCCACCGGATCAAGGACACGCCCGTGGACCGCCGCTGGATCGAGAGCCACGGGCAGTTCATCCCGCAAAACCTCAACGCACCGCGGTCGAGGGTGAGTTACACGTGGAACGCTCTCTTGCCGCACTGGATCGAGTGGCGGTCGATCGTGGAAGAGTTCCTCGCTGCCGTGGACGCCATGCGGATCGAGGGCGACATGGAACCGATGTTCACGTTCGTCACCGAGACCCTCGGCGAACCGTGGGACCTCGACCGCTGGCTGGTCACCACCGACGACTACCTCCAGCAGCGCAAGGCCGACTACGACTTCGGCGACGCGTGGCCGTTGGAGAAAGCCCGCTTCATCGCGGCCGACCGCCAGGCCCGGGGCGGGGAGCACTACTTCTGGGTGGCGCGAGCCTTCGGCGCCGGCGGCGCAAGCCGGCTCCTCGGATACGGACGGTGCAGCAACACGACCGAACTCGAAGAGATCCGCCGGCAACTGAACGTGCCGGTGGTCAACGCCATGATCGACACCGGCTTCAAGGCCTCCGAGGTCTACCGGTTCTGCATGGCCACCGGCTGGAAGTCGATGAAGGGCGACGACGCCGAGTGGTTCCTGAGCCAGGACCCGCGCACCGGCAAGACCATCCGCCGCGTGTGGAGGCGCGTCCTGGTCGACCCCACCCTGGGAGCGCGACGGGCTCGCATCCGGCGTCACCTCCCGCTCTTCCAGTGGTCCAACCCGAGCCTGAAAGATCACCTCGCCCTGTTCACGCATGGCGTAGTGGGCCAGTGGACGATCCCCCAGAACACCGGGCGAGATTACATCGAGCAGATGACCGCGGAGGTGCGCGAGGAGCGGGAGGATTCGCGTGGGCGGATCAAAGTCCTATGGGTCCAGAAGCGTCGGGACAACCACTACCTGGACTGCGAACTGATGCTCGATGTAGGAGCAACCATTGCTTGCCCCTGGAGGCAATCTGGCGCTGAGGACATGGTGGGCAACCCAGGCAGATGAACTCAGCCTAACCGTCAAAGCTGAGAGGCGGGTTTAACTTTTCAATTTTGGCAGGAACATGGTCCCAGTCTTCTTGAGATCGCTTTTGTATTCGGCCCTGCAAGTGCAATCAGGGTGGCATTCTCGTTTTGAGATTGATGCGTCGCATCGGCCCTCGGCCATCGCCAGCATGATGGCGCCGTAAGCCATACTGAAGCCGTCGATATTCATAGACGTGCCCTTCAGGTCCGGATCGTCCAAAATGATGCCACTAATAGGGCGCCTAATGGGTAACTCGCCTCCACAATGTCGGAATACGATCATCTGATCAAACTGGCCGCGAACGAAGTTCGTCCTCAAATCGCTTGCCGATGTGAACCATCGCTCACCGTGTTCCTTTCCAGCCCATTTCGTGGGATTCAATTTAGTTACCCAAACTCCACCCGTGTAAGCCTCTGCGACAAGCTTGACGTCGAGCTTGAATAGCACGGGGCCGTAAACATTGGCCCGTTTTGCACGCTCATGGATGTCGACGGAATCACAAAAAACGTCGAACCAGATCCCGAATTCTTTGTCGATGCCGTCCGAAGATTGCGGTGTCTGATAGAGGCCGCTCCGCTCTATAGTTCCTCGCGAGAGAAGTGCGCCTCTGCGCAGGAACTGACACGAGGTCAGGACGCTGTTGGCGTGGTGTATGTGGTCAACTCCCTTTTCTTTCAGAATCCCAAAAACCTCCGATGCCTCGATTTCCATAGGTTCCTTTGGTGCGGGCTGCTACCCGAAAATATTTCCGCAATTGGTGGTTCAGTTGATAACGAGCCCTCGTCCGAAAGGAACGCCAAAGTGAACGTTCCGCGTATGGCGTGACCGCACGTCCACGCCTCGAAGTCCGGATGCTGGTCCGGGCGCTCAAACTTCAACTGGCCGAAGGCCAGGCCCTCGTCGGCTCCTTGAACGCGCTCGTGACCCAGAAGTGGGCCGCGAACGTCGTGAACGGCCAGACGGTCCTGTCGACATCCGAGGCCGGCGGCTCGGTAACCTTCACGTTTGAAAGAGCTTACACGCCCAGCGAGCTCGCAGTGATGGCGGAGGAAGCCCTCGAATGGGTGAACACCCTCGCTGATCCGGAAAACCCGCCCTTGGATGTGGCTCGGTACAACCACCTCCACCCCACCTTCCACAAGGCCGTCCTGTGACCCCGATCTTCCGCCGTCTGTTCCCGTCGGCCTCGAACCCTGCCACGGGAACCTCGAACATTCGCCCGCGCCAGCCCGCAGGCGGCGACGTTGGACCGGATCTGGAACGAAGCCCTGAGCCGAAAGCCGCCGCTCACGGGAGCGTCAGAGTGTCGCTCGGCGCGCCTTCCCATTGGTCCACCAACCATTGCGCGGTGCGCTGGAGATTCTTCGAGCCCGGAGAGGTTGCGTCGCGATACCGTCTGGCCATGGTCTGCACACGAGCCAACTGGGAGCGGAGTTGGGCACGCTTATTCTCGCTCAAGCGGCCCTGCTCGGCCCGGTGGAGGACCAAGCCGGGCATGGTAAGCGCGCCGGGCACGGACCAATCGCGGTCGGTGTTGAAGACCTGGAGCAGGAAGAGCAGGTCATCGACCTGGTCGGGACGCCAATTTATGCCGAAGAGCTCGCGGCCCAACCGTGCATGGAGTTCCGCGTCGGTCAGATCCGGATGTGCGGCGAGCTCCCGAACAGCGACTCGGACGGCGCGCACCGGCAATTCGCCGTAGGGATTCTCGCCCGTCTTCAGCCAGCCAAACCCGAAGGGAACCTGCCTCTTTCCTTTAACAGCCCGTTAAAGAACCCCAGTTTTCGAAATCTCGTTTTCTGGCAATTTTCGGGAGGCGATGGCGGACACCACAATTAGTAGAGTACCCAAAGTCACAACGGCCAAAAAATCGAGGCTCCGGGG
>CAUJJW010000145.1 GCA_963205105.1 Verrucomicrobiota bacterium
AAGGCGACTCCCTTCCCCGTCCATGGTCATCGCCTTGCCCGTGTTATGGATGGGGCTCGAGTACTTCCGCAGTGAACTCTACTTCCTCAGGTTCTCCTGGCTCACCCCTGCCATGGCACTCTCCAGCCCGCCTTCCTCTCCCTCGCTCGAACCCATCCTGGGCTTTCTGGGTTCGTTCGGAACCGGAGGCGTGCTGACGCTGGCAGCGGCTCTCACCCGATGGGCGCCCGGACGTCTCCGATGGTCCGGACCGGCGCTCCTCGCTGCTTTGGTTGGCGTCGGCACTCTTGCCTCTAGCCGCTCCTCAACATCCCAGGGGAGTGCCCGCGCCGTTCCCTTCGCCGGAGCGCAAATCGAGAGCGCCGCTGAATCGGAGCTCATCCCGGTTCTGGATCGACTGGTGAAGCAACATCCTCAGGCGCCACTGATCGTCCTGCCGGAGTACAGCCTGGGCGGCGAACCGGACGGCGCACTCCGCGAATGGTGCCGCGCTTCAAATCGCCACCTGATCGTTGGAGGCCGGGAACCGATCGAGGGGGGCGGCTTTCACAATACGGCGTTCGTCATCGACACCAATGGCATCATCGTTTTCCGCCAGGCCAAGAGCGTGCCCATCCAGTTCTTCGATGATGGCCGTCCGGCATCGTCCCAGGCCCTCTGGCATTCACCGTGGGGCCGTATCGGAATCGCGATCTGCTATGACCTGAGCTACACCCGCGTCATCGACCGGTTGGTCCGCGCCGGCGCAGAGGCACTGGTCATCCCCACCATGGATGCGGTCTCCTGGGGCCAATACCAACACGCGCTGCATGCCCGGATCGCTCCCCTGCGTGCTGCTGAGTACGGAGTGCCGATCGCTCGAATGGCGAGTTCCGGCATCTCTCAGTCCGTCGACGCCTCCGGCAAGGTTTCGGCTGCTGCTCCGTTTTCGGAGGACGTGGAGTTCCTGTCCGGCACTCTGGAGATACACGGAACGGGAACGCTCCCGGTCGATCGCTGGCTCGCCCCGCTGGCCGTGTTTGGCTCCTGTCTGCTCGTCATCATCGCCGCGCTTCCAATTTCCTTCGTCTCCCGTTTTACGGCCTCAACCGCCACCGAGCCCTCATGATCAAATTCCTCCTCCGCCTGTTCGCGCGCGTGTTCTTCCGGTTCCGCGCCTACAACACCGGCGCCCTCACCGCCCCGGGCCCCATCCTCCTCCTGCCCAACCACGTGTCCTGGCTCGACTGGCTCTTCCTGGGCGTCTGTCTCGACGACGATTGGAAGTTCGTGACGTCCCGCGAAACCGCCCAGACCAGCTGGCTGCACCGGAAGATCATGATCAACCGGCGGACGTTCCCGATCGAAGTCACCTCGCCCTACGCCGTGAAGCGCATGGCCGAGTACCTCGAGAAAGGCGGACGCCTGGTGCTCTTCCCCGAAGGCCGCCTGTCGCACACCGGCAACCTGATGAAGCTCTTCGACGGCACCGGGTTTCTCATCTTCAAGACCCGCGCCAAGGTCATCACCGCCCATCTGCGAGGCGCCCTCCGAGTCCCCTTCTCCCCGCACTCCGGCTGGCGCCGCTTGTTCACCCCGGTGAGCGCCCACTTCAGCGACCTGATCACCCCGCCCCATCCCGGCGATGTCAGCACCTCGGAGGCCCGCGGACTCCTCACCGCCTGGCTCCGGGATCAGATGATCCGCCAACAGTTCGAGGTGGAAATGAACCACGGCCCCGCCCACGTCCTGGACGCCGTCGTCGAAACCGGTCGGCGCCGTCCCGGTTTCGTGGTCCTGCGCGATGCGACTTCGCAGGCACTCACCTACCGACGACTGCTGGTGGGCGTGGAATTGCTCGCGGAACAATGGCGCCAACTGCTGCGCGCCGACGCTCCGCGCTCCGGCGTTCTCCTGCCCAACGTCAACGCCACCCCGGTGACCCTCCTCAGCCTCTGGGCCGCCGGCCATACCCCGGCCATCCTCAATTTCTCCACCGGCACGCCCGTCATGCTCCAATGCTGCGCACTGGCCGGCGTTCGCCAGATCATCACATCCCGCCTCTTCCTCCAGAAGGCCAAGATCCAGCCCCAGCCGTTGCTCGATGCCGGAATCGAATTGATCTACCTCGACGACGTCCGCGCCCAAATCTCCGGCGCCAGTCGATTCACCGCCTTGCTCCGCTCCTTCATCACGCGCCATCAGTCCCTCATCCGACGTCCCAGGAACGCTTCCACGGGCAACGACACCGCCGTCATTCTCTTCACCAGCGGCTCGGAAGGCGTGCCCAAGGGGGTCGAACTCACCCATCGCAACCTGCTCGCCAACCTACGCCAGATGCTCGCCAGCCTGGACCTCCAGGACACCGACCGCTTCTTCAACGCCATGCCGTTGTTCCATAGCTTCGGCGTCATGGCGGGTTTCGTGGCGCCACTCGTCCGCGGCATCTTCTGCTTCCTGTACCCCTCCCCGCTGCACTACCGGATCGTGCCCACCCTGGTCTACGACTTGAACTGCACCATCATGTTCGGGACCCCCACCTTCCTCAATGGCTATGCCCGTAAGGCCCACCCGTATGACTTCCGCTCCGTCCGAATCCTGATCGCTGGCGCCGAAAAGCTGCTCGACGCCACGTTCCAGACTTACGCCCGCAAGTTCGGCATCCGGGTGCTCGAAGGGTACGGCGCCACCGAATGCAGCCCCGTCGTCTGCATCAATTCCCTGCTCGAACCCCGCGTCGGCGCCGTCGGCAAATTCCTGCCCGGCATGGAGTGGCGCCTCGAACCCATGGAGGGTGTCCCGGAAGGCGGCCGCCTCTTCGTGCGCGGCCCCAACGTCATGAAGGGTTACCTCAACCCCGACGCCAACGCCAAGTTCCTGTCCCTCGGCGGTTGGTACGACACTGGCGACATCGTCCGCGTCGACAAGGACGGCTACGCCTACATTCTCGGCCGCCTCAAACGTTTCGCCAAAATCAGCGGCGAAATGGTGAGCCTCACCGCCATCGAGGATGCCCTCGCCGGCGCCTTTCCCCAGTTCGGACTCCGCTGCCAGTTGGCGGTCGTCGCCGTCCCCGACGAGGACAAAGGCGAACGCCTGATCGCCGTCACCAACGAACCCAAGCTCCAGCTCGAGGACCTCCGTGCCGTCATCAAGGGCAAGGGTTTCAGCAATCTCTGCGTGCCACGTGAGCTGCGCGCCGTCCGCGAAATCCCCAAACTCGGCACCGGCAAGACCAATCACCGCGAACTCATCACCCAACTCCAGGCTGCCGAAACCACCGACCCTTGAACCCGCGACCTTCGCCCATTTCGTTGCGCGTCATCCTGGTGGTGATGGCGGCTCTGCTGGGGTTCGGCTCCCTCGCCGTTCGCGCCCGCTTCCAGCCACCCATCCCATCGCCCCCAGAACTCTTGTGGCTCGTCACCCCGGCACTGCTCGCGGCGAGTTCAGCGTTGTCGATCCCTGATCGCCGAGGCGCGCTCGGACTGCTCATGGGCTTGGCCGTGTCGGTGACGTTCACCGCGGTCGTCTTCGCGCAACTCGCCTTCGCTCCAAGCCACTCACCCGCGTCCACGCTCGTCCCAACCTTCCTGCCGTTTTGGCAACTCGGGCTTCCCCTCACACTCGGCTTGAGCGCCTGGAGCCTTCAAGCCCTGCGACGCCGCTTTCGCAACCGGACCCAATGAAACTCCTCCGACCTCGGCTGCTCTTCCGCTCGGCCATTTCACTGATCGCGCTCGCCGCCATTCTTCTCCTCGCCCGGCAGATCCTGTTCCGCGGACCTTATCAACCCACCGCCCCGCTCCCCACGGAATCCATCGTCGACCTCCACTGTCACACGGCCGGCATCGGCGCGGGCAACAGCGGCTGCTTCCTGTCCCCCCGGATGCGAGCCAACGTCCGCTTCCGCATTTACCTCGACGCCTTTGGGGTCTCCGAACAGGACCTGGTTCAGCACGGTGACATGTTCCTTATGGAAAAACTCTCCCGCGACATCGCCGCCAGCCGACATCTTCAGGCCGCGGTGATTCTCGCGCTGGACGGAGTCGTCGACGCCTCAGGCACACTCGATACCCACCGCACCGAGGTTTACATCCCCAATGAGTTCGTCGCCGAGGCCAGTCATCGCTGGACCAACCTTCTCTTCGGCGCCTCCATCCACCCGCGTCGACCCGATGCCATCGCACGCCTGGACGACGCGGTCGCCCAAGGCGCCGTGCTGGTGAAGTGGATTCCTTCCATCATGGACATCGACCCGGCCGACCCTCAGTACCTTCCGTTTTACCAGCGCCTGGTCCATCACCGCATCCCGTTGCTCTCCCACACCGGCCCCGAACGCTCGTTCACGAGTTCCACCGATGCCCTCGCCGATCCGGATCGCTTGCGCCTGCCGCTCCAGCAGGGAGTGCTCGTCATCGCAGGTCATGCCGCCGGTGGCGGTGAGTCCAACGGGATACCTGATCTCACGAAAGTGCGCCGCCTGATGCAGGAGTTCCCCAACCTCCACGCCGATATCTCCGCGCTGACTCTGGTCAGTCGAATCGCTGATCTCCAATCCACGCTCGCCGCCCCGGAATGTCGGGGACGCTTGGTTTTCGGGTCCGATTATCCCCTGATCAACACCGCGTTGGTTTCCCCCTGGTATTACCCGTTGAACCTCACCGAGGCGCAGCGCCAAACCATCGCCGGCATCCAGAACCCATGGGACCGCGACATCGCGCTGAAACAGGCCTTGGGCGTGCCTCCCGAAGTGTTCGTCGCCGGAAAAAAGTTGCTCCGAATGCCGCGCTGAATACCAGGGCAAGCGCTGCTTCGAATTAGAATCCCGCGGCAACCAAGGCGTTCTGAAGAGGTCCCAGAACCCAGCCGGGCAGGCAGCCGATGGCCACCACACCCACCGCCGCAACCGCCACCGTGGCGAACTCGATCCCACCCTTCGGCCAAGGTTTCGATTCCCCTTCCGGGCCTTCGACGAACACCACCTTCAGCAGTCGCAGGTAATAGAAGAAAGACACACAGGTGGTCGCCGCACCCAGGCCCACCAGCCAAAGCAGACCGTAGTTGCCACCCCCCACCGACATCGCCACCAGGAAGAGGTAGAACTTCCCAAAAAACCCGGCCAGCGGAGGAATACCCGCCAACGACAGCACGAAGATTCCGAAGCACAGCGCGAGTCCCGGTGCCTTCTGGCTCAAACCGCGGAAATGCTCCCAGTCGGAACCGCCGGTCCCGGCTTCCACCAGCGAAACCACGCCAAACGCCCCCAACGCCGTGATCGCGTAGGTCACCGCATAGAAGGTCACGGCGAACAGCCCCAGGGTCTTCCCCTCGACCAACGCCATCAGCACATAGCCGGCGTGAGCCACCGCGGAATACGCCAGAAGCCGTTTCACATTGCGTTGCGTCAGGGCTGCCAGATTCCCGACCACCATCGACACCGCCGAAACCAGGGCCAACAACGGCGTCCAACCGGGAGCGATCTGGCTCCAGTTCCAGTATCCAGCCACCGCCGGAAACGCCACCACCGTCAGCTTCGCGAGAATGAAGAACGCCGCCACCTTCGAACCCGCCGCGATGAAGCTCGCCGCCGGGGTTGGCGCCCCTTGATAAGCATCCGGCGCCCAGAAATGGAACGGCACCGCCGCCACCTTGAAGCCCAAACCCACCAGCACCATCACCAAACCCACCATCAGCAGCGGCGACAGTCCCGCAGTCGAAAGCTTCAACGCAATGGCCCGGAACTCGATCGCACCCGTGGCCCCGTAAATCAGGCTCAACCCGAACAGGAGAAACGCCCCCGCCATCCCGCCAAACAAAAAGTATTTCAGCGCCGCTTCGGTTCCCCGCGGATCCCGCTTGTTGAAGCCCACCAGGATGTACAGCGACACGCTCGCCAGTTCCAACGCCAGGAACAGCACCAGCACGTTCTCCGTGCCCGCAATCAACAGCATCCCCACCAAGCCCAGCAGCAGCACCGCCACATATTCCCCCACGTGAACCGAAAAGGTCGAACGCCCCGACAGCAGCAGCGTGCCCACCGTCAACCCCAGCAACACCATCTTCACCCAGCGCGTCAGCGCATCGCTCACCAGCATACCCCCAGCCACCGACCCCGCCGGCGCTCCCACCCCAAGCCACGCCACCGCCACCACGCATCCGACGACCCCCAGTCCACACGCCCAACCCCGTCGAATTCCCAACGCGGTCGCCGCGCCCAGCTTCAAATCGACGCCCAACACCACCAGCGCCGTCACCACGACGATCGCTTCAGCCAGGGTCAGTCGTGCCAGTTCGAGGTAGTTCATGGCCATCCCAACACCTTGCGCATCGTCGCGAATGCCGGCGACCCCAGCCCTCCATCAATCCAATCGAGCAGCAGCTTCGGGTACAGCCCCACCCACAAACTCGTCCCCAGCAGGAGAAACGCCCCCAGCTTCTCCGGCGTCGTGATCGGGGTCGCGTCTTCCGGCGTCACCGTCGTCGCCGGCCCCAGGAACGCCTTCTGCAACACTCGCAGCGTGAAGGCCACGGCCAAGACTACCCCCACGCCCGCCGCCAATGCCGCGATTGGGTAGGCCTGCCAAGCTCCCGTCAAAACCTGCATCTCCGCCACAAACCCGCTGAAGCCCGGCAACCCCATCGAAGCCACCGACGCCAGCGTGAATGTCACCGCCGCAAACGGCAGGGCCCGCGCCAGCCCCAGCCCTTCCAAAAGCGTCAGCTCCCGGGTGTGGGTCCGGTCATAGACCATCCGCCCCACCACACCGAACAGCAGTCCCGCAATCACCCCGTGGGAAAACATCTGCAGGACCGCCCCGGAGACGCCGCGCGGATTCGCCGCCGCCAAACCCAGCAGCACAAAGCCCATGTGGCTCACACTCGAATAGCCGATCACAAACTTGAAATCCTGCTGCACCAGAGCCACCAGAGCCGCCGATACTATGCCCACCGTCGCCAGCGTGGCCACCGCCGGCGCCCAAAGCATCGCCCCCTGTGGCATCACCATCATCCCCACCCGCAACGCCCCATACGCCCCCAGCTTCATCACCACACCCGCCAGCAACATCGACGCCGCCGTCGGCGCCGCCACATGCCCCGTCGGCGCCCAGGTGTGGAACGGCCACATGCCCGCCAGGATCGCAAAGCCCACGAACACCAACGGAAACGCCCAGGTCTGCACCGCCGCCGGCACGCCGGAGTCTGCCAACCGAACCAGGTCAAAGGAGCTCGTTCCCGAGGACAGATAAACCGCCAGAACTCCCACCAGCACCAACGCGCTGCCGATGAACGAGTACAACGCCAGTTTCATCGCCCCGTACTCCCGGCGCGTCGATCCCCAGATCGCGATCAGGAAATATTTCGGCACGATCGCCAGCTCGTAGAACGCGAAGAACTGAAACAGATCGAAGCTCAGAAACACGCCGTACACCCCGGTGATCAGCAGCAGGTACAGCGCAAAGAACTCATTCGCCCTCAGACTCACATTCCATGAGAACAGAATGCCTGCCACCGCCGCGACCCCGGTCAGCAACACCAGCACGACGCTCACCCCATCCGCCGCCAGGTGGAATTCGATCCCCAGGATTTTCACCCACGGGACCCGCACCAGGGTCACCAACTCGGAGTTCACCCCAACTTGCGAAGCTCCCACCAGCGCCGCCACGCAACCCGCCACCGACGCCATCAGCGCGATCCAGCGACAGCGCGCGGGATTGCCCGGACCCGCCAGGTAAACCCCGACCGCTCCCAACATCGAAATCCAGATCGTCCAGGTCAGCGCCATAGTCAGTTGCCCGCCGCCATGCCAAGCACAGTCAGATTCGTCCAGCGCAGCACCAGGTCCGGATACACACCCAGCACCAGCATCAACGCCACCGGCACCCCCAGCAGAAAACGCTCACCCACGTCGAGGTCCTGGAACCGGTTCCCAGGACACTCCAATTCCCCATGGAACAACCGCTGCATCAGCGTCAGCAGAAACACCGCCGTCGCCAGCAAACCCAGCGTCCCCAACACCGCCACCCAGGGCGCTGCCGCATAAACGCCGCGGAAAATCAGAAATTCCCCCACAAAGCCGTTCAAACCAGGCAACCCCAGCGACGCAAAAACGCTGATCCCCACCAACCCGCAGAAAATCGGAGCCACACTTCGAAGCCCGCCAAATTGGTCCAGTCGCCGAATCCCGCCCGTGCGCCGTTCAAACAACTCCACCGCCGCAAACAGGGTCGCCGCCGTCAGACCATGGTTCAGCATCTGCAAGAGCACCCCGTTCAACGCCGGCGCTGCCGCCGACTCCACCCAATCCGCTCCCGCCGCCCCGGGCGTCAGGACGAAGGCCCCCAGCAGGCAATACCCCAGATGGTTGATCGAGGAATACGCCAGCACCCGCTTCAGATCGCGCTGCACCAAAGCGGCCAGCGCCGGAAAAATCACCGTGGCGAGCGCCAGCAGCAGCAGAGGCCCCTGCAGCTCTCGGAATTGATCCGGAAAAATTGGCAACGCCACCCGCAGCAGCCCATACACCCCCATCTTTGACATCACTCCGGTCAGGACCATCGTCACCGGCGCCGGCGCCTCGGTGTAGGTCGAGGGAAGCCAGGTGTGAAACGGCCAGATCGGAACCTTCACCGCGAAGCCCAACAAAACACCCAAAAACACCCCGCGCGTCAGCATCTCGCCCGAGATGTCCAACCCGAGACGCGGTACCGCCGCCGCCAACCCTTGCGCGAGTTGCCCCGACTTCCCCAAACGGGCCAGTTCAATAAAATCAAAGGTCCCGCCCGCCACCCTCAACGCCAGAAACCCCAGCAGCAACGTCACGCTCCCCACCATCGTGTAAACAAAGAACTGGAACGCCGCCGCCCCCGCTCCCGGACCGCCAAAGAAGCGCACCAGCAGATAGGCCGGAACCAGGCTGAGTTCCCAAAACAGAAACCAATGGAAGAAGTTCAGCGCCGTGAAGGTTCCCATCAACCCCGCCTCCAGCAGCAGCAGCAGCCCGTAGTAGAGGGATTCCCGGCCTGCTGCCACCCGGTCCGATACCGCCGCCGCCAGCAGAGGCACTGCCGCCGCCAACAGCACTGAGACCAGCCCCAAGCCATCCAATCCCAAATGGTACTCCACCCCCAGGGTCGGCACCCAGGCCCGACGTTCCACGAACTGCAGGGCTCCATTCGCCACGTCGAATTCCACCCCCACCCACAGCACCAGACCCAGCACCAGCACGTGACTCGCCAGGGCGATCCTTCGAACCCCGGACGCTGCCGAGCGCGGCCAACACGCCACCAGCGTTCCCAGCAGGAGTGGCACCAGCATCAAAACACTCAACCAGGGAATGTTCATGACGCCTTCACCCCCCAAAGCATCCATGCCGCCAAAATCACCATGCCCAACCCCAGCCAGCCAAGGTAGCGCTGCGTCCGACCATTCTGCAGCCGACTCACCCAGCGCCCCGTCCACGCCGTCGTGCCGCATCCCGCGTCAAAGCCCATGTTCACCAGCAGTTCGTCCACCCAACGCATCACAAACGCCAAACCCTGCGCCCCCGCGCCCACCGCCCGCACCAACCCGCCAATCACCCAGGCATCCAGCCATCCCACCAACTCCGCCCCCAGATGAAAGCCCCGCACCAACGTCGCCGCATAAATTTCGTCCACCCAGAACCGGGCACGCATCGCGCCAAACAGTCTGGGAAATAACACTTCAAACCGGTCCATCGCCCCCGGGCTGATCCGCCCCCGACGGCCATACAACCACCAGCCGAAGCCCATGCCCAACGCCACCACCCCGGTGGACGCCGCCATCATCGGCACCGCTTCGATCAAATGCGCCGGATCCCAGTGGGCTTCGTGCCCACTCAGAAAAGCTTCCAACCACGGCCATGCCGGTGTCCCCAGAAAACCAAGAACCACCGCGAACACGGCCAGAATCCCCAGCGGCACCGTCATCGACGCCGGACTTTCATGCACGGAACCCAAACCGTTCTCTCCGCGGTGCGGACCAAAGAACACCTCGCTCATCTGGCGCGTCATGTAGAACGCGGTCAGCAACGCCCCAAACAACCCCAGCGCAAACGGCCAGGCGTTCGGCTGCCACAACCACGCGGAGTGCAGAATCTCGTCCTTGCTCCAAAACCCGGAGAACACCAGCGGGACCCCGCACAGCGCCATCATGCCCACCGAATAGGTTAAAAAGGTCACCGGCATCGCGTGGCGCAATCCACCCATGCGCCGGATGTCCTGTTCTTCCTCGCATCCGTGAATCACCGAACCTGCCCCCAGAAACAACAGCGCCTTGAAGAAGGCATGGGTGATCAGATGGAACATCGCCACCCCCACCCCCCCCCGGCCCCGGCCCCGGAACCAGTACCCCAGCAGGGACACCGTGGAGGACGCCCGGAAGCGCATGATGTCGCTCTGCCCCACCGCGAGCAACGCCGC
>CAUJJW010000146.1 GCA_963205105.1 Verrucomicrobiota bacterium
GGGGACTCGATCAGGAGCATTTGGCTCGATCCGACCCAGAGCAGGCGGCTGGAATCGGTGCCGATCTTGGACGCGCGTTCAGGATCTCGGGTGAGGGACAACAGCCGCCCGTTCACGGCGAGGTTTGCGGGCAGGACGTCACCCGACTGGCGGTTGTACCCTTCCGGAAAAATGGACTTCGTTGGAAGCAGGGCGAAGGCGGCGACCGGTTCTTCCAGCTGGGAAATGATCCAGACACCGACCTTCACCGGGTCCCCGGAGACCTTTTCGTAGGACGTGGTGATGGTCATCACCGCGGCGTCGGGTTCGAGATGCACGAGGCGTTCGGTACGGATGCCGAAATGGGGGTCGACCGGTGAACGCAGCACCACGCCTTCGCGACGCACGGACGTCTCAACCGGCATGGCGTCGAACGCGACCGGAGGCGGCCAGGCTCGCGGGGTGATCTTGTCCCACTCGGACTGTGGGGATGGCCAAGTCTTGTCGCCGCCGAAGTTGCCCCATTCCGAGGAGGCTGGATCCGGGTTTTTGCCTCGCAGCGCGGTGTCTTCCCAGAACGGGCTCGTCTTGCCAACGAACCGAAATTGCATCACCCGGCCGATGGCCGGCACAACGACGGCCTCTACGTGTCCGTTGCTGATGGTCCAACTGCGTTCCCACCCGAAGTAGGGTCCGATCCGAATCTGGATCGGGGCATCGGACGGTTGCAGGACCGCTGTGCCGGGAGGCGTGGGGCGAGTGGGCGGGGCGGAGGCGGCGAGTCGTTCGGCTCCCTTGACCTGGGCCTGGGCGGTCAAAGCCCATCCTGCCAGGAGGCTGGCGGCCGCTCGAATCATCGAACCGTGAGCGTTCATCAAAAAAGGCGTGTCAGAGCTTGGAACCGGTGATGTCGGCCAGCGTACGGAAGAACGCGCGTTTGCGCTCGCTCGAAATCCCCCAATTCACCGGGACGCTTTGGTAGCCGTCGTCGAAGCCCTCGTTCTTCATGCGGTAATCGAAATAGCCCCAGGAAGCTCCGGCGGCGATGGCCGCGGTGAAGTTGTTCATGGGCTTTTCAAAATCGAAGTGGTCATCCTCGTTGAAGAGAATCGGTTTCGGTCGGAAGCCCTCAACGGCTCGGGTTTCCGCCACCATCCGTCCGATTCTGGCCGGATCGGAAACCCCGTTCCCGTGCAACAACAGGTAGTCGGCGGTCTGAACCACGTGGGCCTTGGGAACGGTTCCTCCGCCGTAGCTTGTGCTGGTCAGGAGCGGTTTCCCAGCAGCCTTTGACCGTTCCTGCACGCGCACGATCAACTCATGAACACGGTCGGGACGGAGCACCGCGTGATCGTAGCGGACGTTGCACTCGTTGTTGATCTCGACCAGGACGTGGCGCCAGCCCCGCGACAGGATCCAGTCGGTGGCAGCATCCACCGCTTGCAGCACCGCAGTTTCGCCCGACAGGCGTTCGTCCTGACCGAAATAGAAAAACCCCAGGATGACCACCATCCCCAGTTGGTCGGCCCGCTCCAGGATCGATTCGAAGCGGCGTTGAAAATCAGGGCGCATCTGGCCGTCCGAGGTGAAGGCGGAATTGTGCCAGGGCTGGGCTTGGGAATAGCCCTGGGGCGAACCGCCTTGCAGGTTCAGGGTGAAGGCGAGTAGGCCGTGTCGTCGCCACTCCGGCATCGCTGCGATGAACTCCCGGGTGTTGCGGTCCGGGTCCCAACGGCCGGTGTCGGGGTAAGACCAGCGGGAGGCGGTCTCCGGGTTGAGGTCGTCGAACCCGCCTTGAACCATGCGGGAATTTAGAAGAAGTCCTTCGACTCGGTTGCCCCGCCACTCACGCCCGGCGTAGGTGGGTTTTCCGTTGATGTGAAACTGCTCACCCACGATCTGCACCCAAGTGTTACCCGCTCCGGAACCGGATCGAGCCGACGTGCAGCCACCCAGCAAGCTGGCACCACCCCCGCCCAGAATGGCTCCCGCCTGAGCGGTTCGACCAAGGAAACAGCGGCGCGAAATCGAGGACCTGCGGTTCATGGGGGCGGGAGTGCAAGGGTGGGAAAATCCGATCGTGGCCCTGGCGTAGCATCCGGGTCGGGTGGGTCGTCGTTGGATTCCTTGAAGAAATTCACCAAGGCAGGGTTGGCTCGAAGCACCTCGTCACGGCTGGCGGCCAGTTCGCCCGGAACCACGGTGGCAACCTCTTCGAGCAGATCGTCCATGGAATCGAGAACACGACGCGCCAGTTCCACGGATTCGATGAATTCGGCATCGCGATCACAATAGCGGGCCAGGGCGAGGCAGAAGAACGCATCCGCCCGGGCCGCTCGCCGGGCGATCGGCGTGGGCGACGACAGAGCAGACTGTGAAGCCGGGCCAGGATCCGCTGCGATGGCGGCGTCACCCGCAAACACAGGAAATGCCCGCAGGCTTTCGCGGCGTTTCTCGAATTGGGGTCGGTTGTGATCCCAGGTGGCCTCGCGATCGACCCGGAAACGCCCGCCCTGTTCCTTCATGAAGATCGGAAACACCGGTCCGTTCTCCGGCGAGGCGAGCGGGGAGAACTCCAGGCGATCGTAAGCGTCACGGAATCGGCCCTCCATGAATTGCGAACCCGGTGCTCCGGCGGTGGATGCCAGGGTGCCCAGGCGACTCACCTTGGCTGCTTCACACTTGAAGACGTGATCGACCGAAGCTCGGGATCCCTCGCGATGCCCAACGTCCTCGCGGATGAACAGAAAGGGTTCCCTCCAGGTCAGGTAGCGCCCGACGACTCCTCGGATTGCGTCGTCGGACAACGACGAGGATCCGACTTCAGGAATGCGGGTCCGGATATTCCAGGTCTGGTTGCGGTGACGTACCGTCCACTCGTAGAGGCCGTGTTCATCCGTGGGCGACGGTTGAATCAGCACTTCGAAACCTTCCGACGTCAGAACCACCGTCGGGGTGGGCCGCGGTGAGCAGGCTCCGAAACCGAGCACCCAGCCGAATAGAAGCAGCGAAAAACCGATGCCGCTGCGGAGCGGTCGCCGGTGCGGCGGGGGCGTGGTCACGAAAGCCAGCAGTAGCCGAAGGCTGGTGACTCGGCAATGCCGGAAACGGTGAGTTGCCCCGACGTTACCTGCGTCGCCCCGACGGACGCGTGCCGGAGGTCCACGCCGACAGGCGTTCCGACGCGGGCAGGCTGAGGGCAAAGCGTTCTTTTGCCTTGCGAAGGTTCACGGGAGCCCCGAACGCGGTGGTGAGGTTGGCGCTGTTCAGAACCGATGGGGTGGGGCCAGCTGCCAGGATCGTTCCCTGATGGAGGATGAGTGCGTGGCGGAAGGCGGGAACGATTTCCTCCACGTGGTGGGTCACCAGGAGCAGGGTGGGTCGGGCGTGCCGCCCCAGTTGCGCGATCAACGCCAGAAACTGTTCCCGGGCGACCGGATCCAGGCCGGCGCAGGGTTCATCCAGAATCAGTACCTCGGGTTGAGCCATGAGCGCACGGGCGATCAGGATCCGTTGGCGTTCCCCCTGCGAGAGAACGGCCCAGGGACGCTTGGCCAGGGGCAGGCATCCCACGGCTCGGAGCAACCCCCGGGCCTGACACACATCGCCCGGCTTGGGTTCATCCCGAATGTCGATCGCGGCGTAGCGCCCGCCGATCACCACTTCCAGAGCTGGTTCCTCATCGTGCAGAAGGTGCCGCAACGCCGGACTGACCAGGCCAATGCGCCGCCGCAATGCTGGCCAGTCGGAGCACCCGAATTCCTCGCCCAACACCTCGATGGTTCCACCCGAGGGCGTCAGATAGGCGGTTAGCGCTGCTAGCAAGGAAGTCTTTCCCGAGCCGTTGGGTCCCAGGATCACCCAGTGCTGACCGGCTTCGACGGTCCAGGAGATGCGATCCAGAATCACGGTGTCACCGCGGTAGACGAGCAGGTCGGTGACGCGGAGAACGGGCGGAGGTGTTTTCAGGGCACGCATTCGAAGCAGGGCTGGAAAGGCTGCCGGCGGTTCCGCCCTCAAGGCAAGGCTGTTGGCCGAACCGTTCCTGCAGCGGTGTAGTCGCAGAGCGGGGTGACGGTCATCGGCTGGCCGAGGGCGCGGATCTCCAGCAGTTCGCGGGCGGTGTAACTGTGGCCGTCCTCCGAGGGGAAGAAGACTTGTTCCAGAACCTCACGCGGGGTTCCGTTGTCGAGCGGCCAGCCATCCGGACCAATGCTCACGCCGCGGGACGAGGTGACCCGAAGGCATCGACCGGATTCGGCGTCCCAGAGGCGGAGGGTTTTGTCATCGGACCCGCTGAGCAGGCGCCGGCCATCGGGTGAGAAGGCCACGCTCTGGACGCAGGCTTCATGGCCCTGGAGGGTGCGCAGGTTTTGACCGGATTCGGCGTCCCAGAGGCGGAGGGTGTTGTCATCGGACCCGCTGAGCAGGCGCCGGCCATCGGGTGAGAAGGCCACCGCCCCTTGCCCGGCTGCGGTCAGGAAAAGGGGGGGGTGGGCGGGGAGGAGTCCTTGCCGCGTGCCGACGCTCCAAGGCGGCAGCGGGGGAGTTCCGAACAGCAAGGCGCTGCCGGGCCGGTCCGGATTCCACGCGGCCCCCTCCCACTGGCACTGCACCAGCCGGGGGCCGGCGAACCGCATCCCCTCACCGCGGCTGTTTCGAAAATCGCAGCGCGTGGCGTCGGCCAGGTCGAACTCCGCGCTGTCGAAGCAGGCCCCCTTCAGCACCGTATCCACCAATGAAGTGCGGAACAGGCGCGACCGGTTCAAGATCGCGTCGGGCAACTGGGCGCCGTCCAACACCGCATCACTCAGGTCGGCCCCTTCCAGATCAGAGGCTTCCAGGCGGAGTCCGCGAAGATCCGTCCGATCCAATGAGAGCGAGGAGAGTCTTGCTTTGGGCGCCGGCGAGGGCGCCGTGTCGGCCGCGGTGCGCTGCCAAAACGCGAGCACGAGCACGGCATTCACGGCGGCCTCGGGAGTGTTTCCGGCGGCCAGGATCCGGACCACGGTCTCGGTGATCGAACGGCGATGGGCGGTATCCAGTCGCAGTGCGAGACTGACGAGGAAGGCGATGACTTCCGGCCCGAGGCGCGGCCCTTCCAAAGCCATTCGGGAATGTCGGCGCAGCTCCTCCACCAGGCCGGCGGCGAGGAAGTATTCCCAGAAACTGCGGTGGGCGAATCGGAAGTGCCCTTCGGCATCGCGCACCAGGAAATTAGCGGTACGCAAATTGGTGGCGAGCAGATCGCTTTCGTCGCGCCGCAGGTCGGTGAACTGCTCCCGGAGCCATGCCGGCAGACGTTCCACGTCGATGCCCTGTTCCGCGCCCTCGCGCCAGAGGGTGATGGCCATTTTGCCCATCTGGAGCCGCTTCTCGGCGTAGCCGCAGATGGACTTGGTCTTGTCCCGCTCCAGCCACTCCTGAATGAAGGCGTCGTAGAGGTCCGTCGCGCCAAGCACTCGTCCTCCGGTGGCGGTGGCGCGCAGGCGATCCAGCGAACGGGCGATCATGTCCAGCAGCACCGGCCTCTGGGCGAGTTCGGGCAGGTTGTGAATCTGATCGATGAAGGCCATCGCCTCGTTCGCCGCCTTCGGTCCGAGACGCTTCTCCAGCGCGCTGGCGATCTGAACTTCGGTGAACGGCTGCACGTAAAGCCGGAGGATTTCCCCGCGCCCGTCACGGTTCGCCGAGGAATCCTGACCGCCGAATTGCCGATCCTCCTCCCCACGGCTCTCGAACAGGTGGGTGCGGGAGGAGAGCAACAGCCGTCCGCGCTGCCCTCCGAGGCCGAGCAGTTCCCGCAGGAGCCGCTCGCTGTTGTGCGACGAGAGACGTGCGGCGATTTCGTCGAATCCATCGAGGACGAGCAGGATCAATCCGGCCTCGACGGCTTCGCGGAGGGCATGGCAGGCGGCGTCGGTTTGCTCACGGGTCTTGAGTCGGGCGAGGGCGTGCCGGAGCACGGCCTGGGCGGTGGAAGAATACTCGATGTCCCGGGACGGCAGCGGGACGTCCCGCAGATCGACGTAGACCGGAACCGGCCCCGCCTCCGCCGATCGTTGGCGTTCCTTGGTGAGGGCGGAACAGAAGACGCGGCACAGGAAGGTCTTCCCGGAACCGTACTCGCCGAGAATGACCGCCGAGCGGGGACCTTGTCCTTGAGCCCACGCGAGCAGCCGGGAGACGGCGGTGCCGTCGTCCTGGAAGACCAGATCCTGCCATTCGGCGAGCGGGTACTCGGCCTGGCGTCCGACTCCGCTCGAAATTTCCAGGGGATTGGACATGGCATGGGCTCGCTGGAGACCGTCCAGAAAGCGGTTGAGCGAATCCAGGTCCGGGCAGTGGGTGGAGGGGAGCACAGCTCGGAGGACTTCGAAGCGCGCCTTCCCAGGCTCGTCGTCAGCCTGCCGCACCCGCCGCGGGTCGGGATCTCCTGCATCGGTATGTGTGTTCACGGGTAACTCCCGATTCACGAGGAGGAGATTGTGCGGTTTGACGAGAGTCAGTTGGTGACCCAGCACAACCAACGGCCTCCCGCTGGTGTCCTCCATTTGGGCATCAGTCAGTCGCTGGATCTCACCGTGAAGATTGACCATGAGCGTCAGGCGAGCCGCATTACAGGCCACATCGAAGAGCAACCCGGGGTCGTCGTGGGCCATCACGATGGGGCGCCAGGTCCATCCCGTGCGACTCATGTGTTCGAGCAAGTCGGCCACTTCCTCCTCGGGCCCTTCCCGGCGCAGCGCCAGGCGCCCACCTCGTCCCTGCGCCCCCAGCGTGATCAGCTCCTCCCACGCGAGGTCCGCGCTCTCGCCCACGGCCAGCGATCCGCCCTTCCAACCGGAGGTGGCGAACTGTTCGGTGAGCCAGACGCTCCAGCGAGCCTTGTCGGGATTCTCGGCTCGAGGAACGAGCACCAGCGGCACCGGAGCCACAGCGGCCTGCCGACGGAGGATCTCGGGAACCCGGTCGCTGAGGGTGGCGCAGCCGTCCGCATCGATCAGCTGCATGGTGTCGGGCTGCGCCGCAGAACGTTCATCACTGCTCCATTTCTCCAGGGCGGCTTCGGGCGCGATGAGCGACAAGCTTCCCCACCCGCGGCGCAGGTCTTTGAGCAGCGGGACCAGGGTGGCCGTCTCGGACTCGCTGAAGGCCAGCGTCACCCGAGCCACCAGTTCCGGCCACTCCTTCAGCAGCAGCGACGTGTCGGCGAAGTCAGGCGTCCAACCCGCCGGGAAATGGAGGATGCCGCGCGGCCCGGGTTGGCCCTTGTCCCGTGCGATGCGGTTGAGGTTCAGGACGGTCTCGGCGGCCGCGGCCATCCAGGCGGCGGCGAACCACCGTCGGGTGTCGTTCGGGAGATGGTCGCCGGAGGGTAGAATGGCCTCGGGCCAGGTTCCGCCGCGGTCGGTCGGTTCCAGCCAGAACCCGACGAGCGGCATCTGGGGGCTTTGCGCGACGAAGAAGACCGGACGCAACGACGCGCCGAGCGAACGCAGTCGGGCCCGAAGCAGTTCGGGCCATGCTTCGAGACGTTCGACGCCGCGGCAACGCTGGAGGAAGCGGGCGATGGCGTGGGGGAAGGTCCGACCGGCGGCCGGCACCGCGAGGGTGGGCGGGATGAAATGCGCCTCGCGGTAACGATCGTTGGGTGGCGGCAGGAGATGGGGACTGGCGCTGAGGGTCTCGGTGAGAAGCTGGGAGGGCGACAGCGTGGCGCTGATCCAGACCCCGCGATCGCGCAGGGAGCCCTTACCCTTGTGGAACTCGATATCGAGGGGGCATTCCATGTCCTCGAGATGGGTGCGGAGAAGCTGGATGAACTTCCTCCAATTCGCGGTCGAATCCGCCGCCTCAAGGTCCCTGGCTCCGAACAAGGCGGTGACGACCCTGTCCAGCGGGACGATGCGGCTGTCCGATTGCTCGTGGGCGGCGGTTTCGAAAAGGCGTATCAGCGTTTCGAATCGTTCACCCACGACGCCGGCGAGGCGCACGGCCGCCTCGGGGTGACGCTGCCATCGGCGGAGTTCAACCCCCGCGGCTGCGGCTGAGAGAATGCGGGTGTCCGGGTCGGACGGGGATCGGAGCGTGCTCATGGCGTGCTGTGCCTGCGGTCAGGAACCGAAGGAGAAGTGGGTCGGTTGCAGGGGATTGGGTTCGGGGTGCAGGCGCTGACGTGGCGCATCGGGAGGGGTGTCCTGTTGGATGAGACCCGCGATGTCGTACAGCAAGGCCTCGGTGCCGGCGTAGTAACCATGTCCGAGCCCGATCAGGGCACTGGAGACATCCTCGGTGGCGATGGTGTCGATGCCCGCCGCGAGGGTGATCTCGGGGTAGAACCCGGCGCGATCGGTGCCATGGAGGATCCTGGAAAGCCACAGCGCCTTGTCGCAGCGGCTGATGTACAGCGTCGTCCGTTCGGCGAGCTTGGGCAGGTGCGCCGCCGCGGTGCGAAACTGGGTCGGACCGACATCCGGGGCGCAGAGGAAAATCTGGCCGAAGGCTTTGCCGGTCCGTTCGCCCGCACGGCGTGCGATGTTCTCCAGCACCCGGAGTAGCGCCCGGTGGCCCATGGAATGCGCCAGCAGATGGAACCGCGCCGCCCCGCTCGACGCGAGCAGATGTTCCAGGAACTCCAGAAGATGCGGGACCGCGTGGACGATGGAGGATTCGTCCTCCTGATACCCGAGGAGACTGTCCGCGGAAGCCCAGCTGTAAAATGCTGTCACGCCGGGCACCTGGAGATCCACGTGAATCTGTGCCGCCCGGCGGGCGGCCTCGTCGAAGCCGACGTTGTAGCCGTGAACGAATAGCAGGAGTTCGGGAGCGCCCTGCTTCGAGTTCTTGGGATGGCAACGACTCCATTCCGCCAGGCCGGCTCGGAGGTCTGCGGAAAAGGATTCAAGATCGGCAAACTCGCGCAGCGTCTGGGGCATCGTCCGAACCCGATGGCTGCGGAACAGCCCGCCACCGTTGAGGGTGCCGAAAGGACCGTGGGCCACGCGGACCTCGAGCCGCCCGGTGTGCAGGCGAACGTCCCGTTTCGTGCCAAAGCCTCGCGACGGTTGGTCCGGATCTGTCCGTGCGCGTTCCGTCCCAAACCAGACCGTGACGACGGTGTCGTCGGATCCTCGCGTCGGCGCCAGGGTGGCGAGGCCGGGAGCGGCGGTCGAAACCGTCGCCGGCGCTTTTCCTTCGACCAGGTGCGCCACGTCGTTCCCCATGGCCTGGCGACCGGCGTCCAAGGCCTCCGGCAACCTTTCCATCGCGAATCCAGCGCCCTCGGGCCGGCGCAGCGCCCGATAGAAAGCGGCGGAGAAATTCAATGCCTCGCGGTCGGAGAGCGGGCGATCCATGACCACCAGCGCGCGGCAGACGCGTGACATGGATTCAACGAAGCGATCGGATTCGCAGGCGTTGAGAACGATCAGTTGCGGCAGCGACTCCGGACCGAGCGCGGCGAGGATTCGCGCCGCGAGGCGTTCGCCGGTTTCCCGATGGGGTTGATCGTCCAACCCCTCGAACCACAGAAAACCGTCATCGCCGTGTCCCCCGAAATGAAGCACCTCGGGGAGGTGCAGCGAGAGGGCGTGTCCGACGCTCTCCAGCGTGGTGGCACGAGCCACCGCGCACGCCGCGCCCAAGGCCGACGAGAGGGCGGCGCGCTCGGCGTCGAGATTCAGTGAGGGACGGCCCGGTGCGTTGGCGCGCAGGAAGAGCAGGGGCACCGGTTCCGGATCGCGATCGGGAACGACCACGACATCTTGATCCCGCAGGCAGCCCCGCAACAGATCTAGAGTGGCGTCGTCCGGGAGGTCGCGCAGCACCAGCGGCAGGCCTTCCAGACTGCGGAGCAACGACGAGAGCTTGCCCGAGTTCATCGCCTGGATCACCGAGGCCGGGATCACCAGGGCCTGGCGATGTTCCAGCGCGGTACGGTCCGTGCTCGCGATCTGAAGCGGAGAGAAGAGGCGCGTCAGGGGTTCGAGTTCATCGGCGATGCGGTCCTCGCCGACCAGAACACAGCGGGGCAGCAGATCCTTGAATTGGCGCAGGACCCTGGAAGCGGCGCCGTCCGTGCCGATCTCGTTCACGAGCAGGATGGCCAGATGATCTGGGTGAAAATCGGGGTCCGACCGCCGGGAATGGCGCCAGGATTCGAGCCATTCCAGGGCGTCCGAGAGGGGGAGGGAAGGGGTGATGACGCCCCACAGGAGCAGCGCATTCGAACGAGGAACGAGGCGTCGAAGAAAGCGCGGCGGAGCGTTCATCTAGCTGCGTCACTACCAAACGTGATGCCGTGATGTAAATGTGAAATAGGCGAAAATCGCGGGGTGGGCGTTGAAAAGGCAACGGTGCGAATGGACCCCCTCGTGGTCGATTCGATTGCGAAGAGTCCTGGAGAACGGCAGCGTCGCTGCCGCTTTTCACCGCGTCGACAGTGCGCCCCGGTTGAGTTCGTACGCGCGCCCTGACGCGATGCCGCACGGCTATTGCCCCGCGGCGCGCAAGAGCCAGGAGGTCTTGGCCCGCTGACGCCAAGCATCCTCGTACAGGCCGATTTTGGTGAAGGGGATGTCGGCGAGGCCGAGTTTTTCTGCTTCGACCGTGGACCATACCAGGCGGCCGTCGGGGCCTTCGGGCAGGAGGCTGGCGTCGGTCACTTCACGGTTGCCCACCGACTCCGTCCCGCTGGGGGCACGCAGGAACAACTTGTCGCAGCGCAGGGCGACGTTGCTGCGGATGGCGTTGCGGTCGTGGCCTTCCGGCAGGGAGGCCAGCGCGGGGTAACGTTGTAGGTAGAGCGCACGATCGATGGCCGGAGCGTCCAAGGACTTCGCGACGAATTCCCGCCATGGTTTGTCGCCCCACGGGGTGAAACTCACCGCGGCGGCGGTGTCGACGAACAGGTTCGACTCCACCAGGTTCTCCTTGCCGCCGTGGATCTGCACGCCGCCGAAGTGGGATTGGCCGGTGGAACACCGCTGGAAGATGTTCCCATGAATGCGGGTGCCACAGATGGCGTCGTCGAGACGGATCCCGGCGCGTTGGGTGTGGGAGACCTCGCCCGATTTCTGCCAGTTGCCGAGGTGATGCCAGTAGTTGTGGCGGTAGACGTTCCCGCGGTAGGTGGGATTGCCAAACATGTCGACCGCGCCCTGATCGTCCGATTCGAGAACGACGCGGTGGACCTCGTTGAGTTCGACCAGGTGCTCGTTGCCTTCCACGCGCATCGCGCTGCTGGCGACGTCATGGATCAGGTTGTGTCGAATGATGTGCCCCACGCCGTCCATCCAGATGCCGGGCGTGTAGGTGTGGTCGATGCGGGACAGATGGTGGATGTGGCAGTTCTCCACGCGATGCTCCGAGGGAGTGAGGGTCTTGCGGTTGCCGCCAACCAGCGCAATGCCGCCACGGCCCAGGGTGTGGATGTCGCAGGAACGGATTTCGATCCCTCGACCGTCCTGAACGTCGATGCCGTTGCCGGCCATTTTCTGCACCGTGCAGCCCAGAATCTGGATGTTCTCACTGTTCTCCAGTTTGAGGCCATCCGCGGCTCCAGATTCCCAAAGCAGACCTTCGAATCGCAGGTACGACGCGTTCCGAAGTTCCATGAGGGGGAAGGGGGCTGCCGACAATTCCACCACGGCCGAGCGTGGATCGCTTTTGGCGAAGAGGAACAAGCGGCCTTGAGCGCGGTCGAGGTACCACTCGCCCGGAGCGTCCAGTTCCGAGAGCAGGTTGATGGCTTGGTAGCGCTGGTTCTTCCGATAACCGTAGCTGTGCCAGGGCTTGGCCAGGGTGATTTCGCGCTTCTCTAGGTCGATGGATTGGATCTTTTCGTAGGAATCGGCCCAGTCCCAGAACCAGTAGCCATAGAGCCAGGCGTCCGGTTCGCCGACCCAGCGCTCGGGGCGATCACCGTCAAAGCGAAACCGGCCCTCGGGAGAACCCGGTTTTCGGTCCCAAGCCGGGAGTGTGAGTGGTCCGGGCACTTCGCCGGTCATGACGAAGCCTTCGTTGGGCCAGCGGGCCAGCGTCATGGGTTCGCCATTCACGAACAATTCCATGGCGGGATGGGTGCGGAACCCACGCCCGCTGGAGAAACCGCCCAGGACGAACGGGATTGGGTTCGTCAGCCCGGCTTGGGCCAGATCGGCTTGCCATGCCTTGCCGTGAGCGGCTTCGGGCAATCGGGCAAGCGTGGCCGGGTCTTCGACGACTTTGAAGTTCCGGAGTTGAACGCCGCCAGTGAACCGAGGCGTGCCGGGACCTGCAGCGCGGTACACGACGGGAGCGTTCGAGGTGCCGGAGTCTTCTTGGGTGAGCAGGAACGACTGCGTGACGCGGTAGATCCCCGGGTGGACCACAACTTCAATGCCGGCGGCGGGTGGATGGGCGGTGGCTTTAAGGGTTCGGATGGCGTCCCGCGCCCGTTCCAGGGTTTGAAACGGGCGATCCGCAGTCCCGGGCGCGGTGTCGGATCCCTGGGGAGAAACGTGCAGTGCCAAGGCCGCAGCAGCCGAGCGGTCGGCGCCCACCGCGGTGAGCACGCACAGATTGACCAGCACACGAACCAGCATGGATGAGCGCATAGAGTCCGGGGTGTTGACGGGGAGCACAATGGGTCGGCGCGCGCGCGGCCTCAAGCGGCGAGGGACCAAGTGACTTGGAGGTTTTACCCCATGCGCTGTCCGGTCCATGCTCGCGGCCAGCACCGGTTCCCCCATGAACAAGACGGCATCCTTCTCTGCTCTCGGCTTTGCACTCTCCTGGCTCGGGTTGGTGGTGGTATCGGCCCATGGGGAGGAGGTCGGCATTCGAGCGGTATTGGTCCCCGGCGACGGCGGGCAGCGGGTGGAGTATCGGTCCGGTGAACTTCTGGCGGGACGTTCCACGGCGTCGGCACCAGTGGGGGTGGAACTGAAACTCCCCGGTGCCGATTGGGCGCCGTTGCGGTTTCAGACCGGGACGGACCGCGGTGGAACCTTGGAGTTCGGACCCGAAACGGTCGGCACGTTGACCTTCCGCTGGACCTTGGTGCAGAAGACGCCGTCGTTGGTGGAACGGACCCTGGAAGTTCACGCCGACACCGCCCAGCCGTTCACGGTGGCATTCCCGTTCGAAGTGGCGATGGACGGTGCGTATGCGTCGTTCACGGGATCGGTGACCAACCGGGTGGTGTGCGACACTGTTCGCGGCGCGGCGACGACCGAGACTTTTCCGGTCGGGATGGTGCGGTGGGACGCCAAGGTGTTTGGGACGATCGCGGACACGCCGGGACTGTGGGAGAACCGTTGTCAGGTGTTGATTGACCCGGCCGCGCGTCGATTGATGGCGATGACGGGTGATGGCCGGGCTCCCTATCCTCTGGTGATCCGGCCGCCCGAGGACGCCCGGGACACGTATCAGTATGAGATGGACGGCTGGCAGACGATTGGCGCGGGAGAAACCAAGCGATTCACCACCTGGGTTTTTGCGAGTCCGGCGCGGAACCACTATGACGCCCAGGTTGCCGCGCATCTGGCGGTAGCCAACGCCAAGGGGTGGAATGGGTCCATCGTCGAAGCCATTCTGCGCAACACCTCGTATTTCCTGCTGCGTCGGAACCTGGCCCGGGACGCGCAGAACCAACCGAGGGACGGGCGGTACATTTTTGTCTCGGGTCCCGGGTATGGCTGGAAGCAGTGGGTCTCGGACGGCTTCTACACCGCGCTGGGCCTGGATGATCCGGAGAAGACCATTGAAGCCAATCGCGCGGTGTTCTGGACCCGGATGGATTACGAAGACAACGCCCAGTACTACTTGATCTGGGCGGTGCTGATGAAGCGGGCCGGCGGCACCGTCAATGATGCTCTGGTGCGAAAGGCCTACGCGTTCATCCGGGATCACGAAACGGACGGACTGTACGTGCCGCCGTCCTTGCCTGGGGCGCCGAATTCGAAGGGATGGAAGACCTACCACGATGTCTTGCCCTACGACGACGGCGACTGTCCGGCCAGCAACCAGGGTTTCCATTGTGGCGCGCTGATGGCGGCGAAGGAACTGGGTTTGGGGGTGACGGACGGGGAGATCGCGAAGGCGATCGAAGCCTACCAGTCCCTGTTCAATCGCGACCGGGGCTTCATGCCGACGAGTCGGATGCAGAAAGACACGCTGGGGCAGGACACGCTCTATGGTGCGACGATGACCTATGCGGTGTTCGGCACGAAACTGCTCACCGATGAGCAAGTGCTCACCCACATCGGGACCTCGGAGAAGGTGAAGACACCGTACGGCCTGCGGGTCATCTCGCAGGCGGACGGGGCGCTGCTGCCGGGCCACAGCGGCGTGTATTGCTACGGCGGATCCTGGTTCCTGAACGATGCCGCCAACTACCTGCTTGCCGAAGTGCATGGAATGCCGTCGTCGGAGGTGAACGCCCTGCTCGCGGAACGGATCGCCCGGGAAATCGCCTTCACGCCCGCGTTCAACGAATCCATCAGCACCGTCAACGGCCGTCCCCACGGTCACATTCTGTACTCCTGGAACTCCGGTTACTGGTGGCTGCGAAAAGAACTGCGACGGCGACTCGGGCAAACCGGGAGGGACCCGGTCGATGAAGCCTTGAACGCACGCCTCGGGGTGGTGCGTGAGCCGGGTGGAACGCTTCGACTGGATCCGTCGGCGGCCGGAGGCTCGGCCTCCTCGGGCAGAGTCACACTGGAGAATGCCCGCTTTCGCTACGAGATCTCGGGTGAGGCACGCAACCTGGCATTCGTGGATCGCGTTTCGGGCAGGAACTATCTGGTCCCTGGGGAATCGACGCCTTGCGCCTCGGTGATTCGTGGCGGGAAGGAATATGTCGCGACATCTGCAACCCTGGTGGACGACCGATTGACCCTGAGGTTTGGGGAAGCGGAGGTGGAAGTGCGCCTCAAGGTGGCGATCGAACCCGAGTTTGTGGTTCTGACCGTGGAATCGGTGGTGGGTGCAGTGGATTCCCTGCGATTCCTTCAAGTGCCGCTCACGCTGGCGGGCAAGCCTCAGGATCCGTTCGGTGCGTGTGCGCTCTCGCTGAACCTCTTCACCCGCGTGGATGCGTTGCCGGCGCTGCAGCGCGAGCTACGGGCCTCGGCTGAGAAGAAATTCGGCTGGGTGGGCGCGAAGGTGGCGATCGTGGCGGCGCCGATGGACCGGATGCTTTTGGCGCTCCAGGCTGCGCTGGCTGGGGCGAGCGAACTGCCGGTGAGTCGGGTTTCGGGTCCGTGGGCGCATGAAGTGCCCTTCAACCACGGCTCCTACCTGTTCAACTTCGGTTCCCTGGTGGAAACCAACGTGGCGGACTGGATCGACACGACGCGGCGGGTGGGGTTCACCCAGATCGACAACCACGGGGGCGGGGGATTCTTCCGCTTTGGCGACTTCGAATTGAACCGGAAGAAATGGCCGGACGGTTGGGATTCCTACCGTCGAATTGTCGACCGGCTGCACGAGTCGGGGATCGGATCGATTTTTCACACCTATGCCTTCTTCATCGACAAAGCCTCGAAGTACGTGACGCCCGTGCCGGATCCGCGTCTTGACGCGTTTCGGACCTTCACCCTCGCCCAACCTCTCTCTTCGGACGCCACGGAGGTCACCGTGAACGAGTCGACGGCGGGGATGACGACCGTGACGGGGTTCTTCGAACACAACAGCGTGGTGCTGCACCTGGGTGATGAACTCGTGACCTTTGGTGGCGTCAGTCAGACCGCCCCCTGGCGTTTCACGGGACTGAAGCGAGGGGCGCACGGGACGCGGGCTTCGGCCCATGCGGCGGGAGCCATGGCGCGGCATCTCAAGGAATGCTTCGGGCTGTTCGTGCCCAATCCGGAATCGACGCTGTTCGAAGAAATCGCGGCGAATCACGCGGACATTGTGAACCGCTGTGGCTTCGACGGGATCTACCTGGATGCCATTGATGGCAGCTCGATTCTGCGGGGCGGGGACGAAGTCTGGTATTGGGGAAACAAGTTCGTGGTGGAGATTCAGAAGCGGTTGAAGAAGCCGGTTGGCATGGAGATGAGCGCCATGTGGCACCATTGCTGGCAGTACCGAACCCGCTGGCAGGCCTGGGATTTGCCGCAGCGCGGCCACCAGCGGTTCATCGATATCCATGCGGCGGAAGTGAACGGCGGACTCCTGCTGCCGCTGCACCTGGGCTGGTGGGGATTCCAGAGCTTTCAACCGCCGCAGATCGAGCCCAGCTACCCGGACGTGATGGAGAACCTGGGAGCACGGTTGATCGGGTGGGATGCGGGGATCTCGCTGACGGCAGGTGTGGATCGCCAAGCCCTCAAGACGACGCCGTTGTTTCGGCGGGCGGCGGAGACCTTGCGGGTGTGCGAGCAACTTCGGCACGCCAAAGCCTTCGATGAAACGACCCGGGCGCGGTTGCGCGATCCCAACCAGGAGTTTGCCCTGGTCCAAACCCCCACCGGCTCGTGGCGCTTTCGTGAGAGCAAGACGCTCGCCCACACCGCAACGCTGGGCGAGCCATGGACGGGCGCATGGGCCCTGACGAATACGTTTCCCGAGCAACCGGTTCGGTTTCGACTTGAGGCGTTGATGGCGGCGCCGACGGAAGGTGCCACCAACACGGTGCTTTTGGCGGATCTGGCCCGAGACCCAAAAGACGTCTGGAAGGGAAGTCAGGCGGCGGGCGTTGGCGCGGAGCTGCTGTCCAACGCAGGCGAGGAAGGCTCGTGGGCGGTGTTGCAGGCGACGAATGCCGCAAGGGTTCCGCGAAATGCCGCCTGGGCGAAGTGGGAGAAGCGCTTCGAGCCGACCCTGGCTGCCAATGAGGCGAAAGGGTTGTCGGTGGAGATTGAAGGCGACGGTTCCGGTGCGTTGTTCGCGATCCGTTTGGAGAGCCCGCGACACCTCGCCTACGGGGCGATCGCAGATCGCTATGTGATGATCGATTTCGTCGGGCGCCGGAAGGTGACCCTGGTGGAGACGGAGTCGGCGCGTTGGAGCGACTACGTGTGGAACGACGGGAAGCACCACTACAACGTCTACCGGGAGACCATCGACTTCGGCGCCATCGAATCCGTTAGCGTCTGGTTGCAGAACCTGCCTGCGAACCAAGTCACACGCGTTAGCATTGGGCCGATTGTGGCGGTGCCGCTCCGGCCGCGGGTGGTGGTGAGCCCGCGGTTCACGCTGAATGGTCAGACCCTTGAGTTTCGCAACCTTTCCTTGGCGCCTGGAGGTTGGATTGAAGCCAACAGCCCGGACGACTGTGTCGGTTACAACGCCACGGGGGAATCGTCAGGGACGCTCAAGCCCGTCGGGGACTGGCCGACATTTCGATCCGGGGTGAACCGGGCGGGTTTCGAGTTTCAAGGGTCTGATGGTCTCCAACAACGTGCACGGATCACGGTCTTCGGGCAGGGCGAGGTGCTTTGAACGGGGGGTGATGAGTAGGCGGGATGGAGAGCGATGCCCAGGGTCGCCGCTCTGCAGAACATATTGGGCACGTCGAGGGACGAAGAACCGGGGGGAGGAGGGGGGAATTCGATGAGGATTATGAGTACGAGTACGAAGACGAGGGAGGCACGGTTCATGGAGAACTCCCTGTTCAAAAATGACCTGCTCACGGCCCATGAACCGGGGGAGGCGGGGGGATTACGATTAGGAGTACGATGACGATGACGATGACGAGGGGAGGGGAGGTTGATGGAGAGGGAACGTTTTCCACAAATTGGACACGGGTGGGGACCATGAACCGGGACGCGAGGAGTGGAGCGAGCGGCCCTCATCCCGGCCTTCTCCCGGAGGGAGAAGGAGAATAGTCGCCGCGGGTTTGGAATGGATGACCCAAGTGTTCGCTGGACCGAGTCGAGGCAGCTCGCGCGGATGGGGTTCTGGCATATCGCTGCGGGTGATACGCGACTCCCTCTCCCCCCCGGGAGAGGGTTGGGGTGAGGGAGCCCGGTTCAACCCTCGCGATGGCTGGCATGGGAAGGTTCATGGATAGCCCCCTGTTCAGCAATAACCTGCCCACGGACCATGAACCGGGGATTCCGGGGGGCGAGACGCCCCCCTCTACGGCAGGCGGGACGCCCGCCGCTACGGACGCCCGCCGCTAAGGAAGTCGGGGCGCTTCGAATCGGTTTCCACCTTGCTGATGGACCACGTGGGTGACCTTGCCGTCGGCTCCTTTCACGAACGTCACTTGGGCGGCCACGACCTTCCATTGGAATTCTGTCTCGGACTTGGGGTAGATCTCGAAGCGTGGATGCCCGGTCTGTTGGGCGAAGAGTCGGTTGCCCTCGCGTGTGACCGTGAGAAAGTCTTGGCCACCCCCGGAGTCGATGCGTCC
>CAUJJW010000147.1 GCA_963205105.1 Verrucomicrobiota bacterium
GGATCCCCTGGCGATCACGCTCTGGCGGGATGCCTCCGCTTGGAATGCCGGCGAATTCGATGCCCAGGCGGCACTCTATGCCCCGGACGCCGAATTGTGCCTCTCGGAAACCCGGGTCATCCGTGGACGAACGGCCATCCGCGACATGCTCGCCACACAGCACAAGGATTCCCGGGGATTGATCCGGGTTGAACTCGCCCAACTCGACGGCGCTGCCGTGCTGCTGGCATGGCGCTACGGCAAGGGTAGCTCCCGCGTTCGTCACAGCGTGGTCCGAGTCACCGAGTTCAAGGATTGGGTCATCCACCGGGCGGTGGTGGACAACCACCCTGACACCGTCGACCGCGCGGTTCCGTCCGGTCTCATGCCTTACGATCCGGCGTTCCGATTCGACGCGCAGGACTGTGTCCGCCCTGCCGGCAAGGCGTACACGCCCGATGGCGGACTTTCAATTCTCTACGGCCAGCTTGCACCCGAGGGCAGCGTGGTGAAAACCGCCGGCATCTCCGATGCCTTCAAGGCGTACTGCGGTCCTGGATTCGTGTTCGAAGGTCCCTGCGTGATCTTTGAAAGCCAGGACGACGCCTGCGCGGGCATTCTCGCCGGCAAGGTCAAGGCGGGCGATGTGGTGGTCATCCGCAATGAGGGTCCCCGCGGCGGGCCCGGCATGCAGGAAATGCTCTCACCCACGAGCTACATCGTCGGCATGGGCTTGGGCGACAAAGTCGCTCTGATCACCGACGGCCGGTTCAGCGGGGGCACGGCGGGCGCCTGCATCGGCCACGTTTCACCCGAGGCCGCCGAGGGTGGGCCGATCGGACTTCTCCACAACGGGGACCGGGTGCGCATCGATTTCCCGAATCGCACGATGGACATCGTGGTTCCCGAATCGGAGCTCGCTGAACGTCGCAAGACCTGGACAGCAACGCGCCGCCATCTGAGTGGCTGGCTGGCGCGCTACCAGAAGCTGGTGACCAACGCCAGCCAGGGGGCCGTGCTCCAGGCCTGAGTTGAGAGTTTTCTGCGTCGTGTCGAGGTGTCGCATGGCTGAAACCTTGTCATCCTCGCTGTTGCCATCATCGACGCCCGATTCGGGGGTCGCCACCGCGCCTCCGCGGTTGACGTCCCTCGATGCCTTCCGCGGTTCCATCATGTTGCTGATGGCGTCCAGCGGTCTGGGCCTCCCGCAGATCGCAAAGGCCTTCCCCGACCACCCCACCTGGGCCTTTCTGGGGAGGCAGTGCGACCATGCTTCCTGGGCGGGCTGCACGCTCTGGGACCTGATCCAGCCCGCGTTCATGTTCATGGTGGGCGTTGCGCTGCCGTGGTCCCTGGCCAATCGCCGGGCCAAGGGGCAGACCGCAGGCACTCTCTTGCTGCACGCCCTCGCCCGGTCCGCCGCCTTGGTGGGGCTCGCCATTTTTCTGACCTCGGCCTGGAGTCCGCGCACCGAGTGGGTCTTCACCAATGTGCTGGCTCAGATCGGCCTGGGTTATCCTCTGCTCTTCCTGGTGGCGCTGGGATCCACCAAGACTTCCTGGGGTGCCGCGGTTGCTCTACTGGTGGGTTACTGGCTCCTGTTCGCCCTGTACCCACTGCCACCGGCAGAGTTCGACTGGAATTCGGTCGGTATCGCCGCGGATTGGCCGCGCCTTCAGGGCTTCGCCGCCCATTGGGAAAAGAACGTCAACGCCGCGGCCGCCTTCGATGTCTGGTTCCTGAACCTGTTTCCTCGAACTGCCCCGTTCGTGTTCAGCAGCGGCGGTTATCAGACCCTCAACTTCGTGCCGTCCCTGGCAACGATGATCTTTGGGCTGATTGCCGGTCGCGAACTTCGCTCTGAACGACCCATATCGATGAAGGTTTCCCGTCTGGTCGCCGCTGGGGTGGCCGGGCTGCTCCTGGGGGCGTCGTTGGATTACCTGGGCCTTTGTCCGGTGGTGAAGCGGATCTGGACGCCGAGCTGGACACTCTTCAGCGGCGGCTGGGTTTGCCTGCTGCTCGCGGGTTTCGTGGCCGTGATCGAGGGCAAGGGGTGGAAGCGCTGGGCGTTTCCCCTGGTGGTGGCCGGGTTGAACCCCATCACGCTGTATTGTCTCTGGCAGCTTTCCAGCGGGTTCGTCCGCGAGAATCTGAAGCGACACCTTGGTCCCGACATCTTCGGGGTCCTTGGCGCTCCGTACGCACCTTTCATGGAGCGAGCTTCCGTGTTGCTCGCGTTCTGGCTCGTCTTGCTCTGGATGTATCGCCGCAAGCTGTTCCTCCGGCTGTGATGCCGGCGGGCCTTGAGCCGGGGACTCCGGGGCGCGAGACGCCCCCCTCTACGGCAGGCGGGACGCCCGCCGCTACGGTGGAACGTTTTCCGGGGTTGTAACTGCCGATTTGCAGTCCAAACATTCGCCGCCGCTCACATGCCTCACGATCAACCTGAATCGGAATCCCCCGCGCCGTTCGTTCCGAATCCGTTCGCGGCTCTTTCCAGCGAAGGATTGCCGCCGGGGCCACCCGAACCGCCAGAGGGCTCGGTGCCGGCAAAGCCCAAGAAAAGCCGAGGCCGGGTCGACATCCTTCGCACCACCGCTCATCGAGGCGGCAAGACTGTCACCGTGGTGAAGGGCTTCATCGGCATCGGGCTGCCCGAAAAAGAGCGCCTCGCCAAAGCCATGCAAAAAGCCTGCGGCGTCGGCGGCACGGTCAAGGAAGGGCGGATCGAAATCCAGGGCGACAAGCGCACCGAAGTCGCCAAGATCCTCACCGATGCCGGGTTTCGTCCCGTCTTCGCCGGCGGCTGAGGTTCACCCGCATCGGGGCCATCGCCGTCGCTCTTCAGGGACGACGCACGACGGACAACCGCAGAAACGCCCTGCCAGCCGGGTTCGCTGGGATTCCCCAAGTTTCCATCCACCCGCCGGGCGGGATGCTTACCCCTCCCCGCCAGACCGCAGCCACCCACTCCCTCAGGTCGGTCGAAGCTTCCACCCGGAGCGCGATGTCATCCGCAGCAGTTGGGCGCCGGATGCGGATCACAAACCAACCCGTCGCATCGATGCCGGCTTCCACTCGGTTGTGGCCTGAATCGGGGTCGCGGTCGTCGGTTCCCAGGGCGTACTCGACGATCGCGGGCAGGCCATCGCCGTCAAAATCCTCCTCAGGATCCCCCACAAATCGGGAGGCGTCGCTGGTGCCGGGAGTTCCCTCGGGAACGACACTGGTTCGCCACGCTTCGGGCCGGTCCATGCCGAGTTCGGGCCGAGCCAGAACCAGGGTGGAACCTCTGCCGTCAGCCTCTTCAGGCCACGGCCAGGCATCACGAAACTCAAAACGCACCAAGGTACGCCCGGTTGGATCCACGAGATGCAGCATTTCGCCTGCATTGCTCAACTGCCCGGCAAACACCCCGCCCACCACGGGCTCCAGCCCATACTGTCGGCGAAACCGGAACAGGTCCTGCACCAGAACCCAGCGTTGACCGGGTGCCAGCACCCGACTCCTGTCCTCCGGAAAGGCATAGGTGACGCCTTCCACGAAGCGGCAGCCGCGCAGGTCGATCGCCCGATCGGAGACATTCTCAAGTTCCAGGAACTCGACTCCATTCGTTCCGCTGGGATGGTAGGCGAGTTCGCGGATCACCAGGTCGCCGGGCGCCACATCGTCCGTCCCCACACGGAAGTAGGCTTCCGTCAGCGCCGACCACTCATTCGCCGACCAGGTCCGAGCCTTCAGCTGGGTGTTCTGCACCACCCGAAACGCCGGCGGTCCGGGGACTACCGGGACTTCCGCCCGCCATTCCAGATCGAAACTCGCGTCACTGGAGGTGGGTGCGGACTGATGCAATTCGACGGCGACCCAGTTGGTGCCTGGCAGCAACACCGAGGAGGGTACAGCGAAGGCGACAAACCCCTGTCCGTCATCGGGCGACGGGTTGGCCAGGGTGTTGCCGCCAACGGGTCCTTCGGGCATCGAATGCCGCAGCACCTCGACGCCGTTCACATAAACAATGGCGCCGTCGTCGCTCTTCAGTCGCAGGCTGGTGGACGAAAAGTCCTTCGGTTCGGAAACCACCACCGCGCGGCGGAGGTAGATGGTGATCCATTTCGAGGAGGCAGTGCCGAACGGAAGGGTGGTGGCTTCATCCCCTTCCCCGTAGCCGAGCTGAGCGTTTCCGGCGGACCATGCCGAGTCGTCAAAAGCGGGATGCTTCCAATTCGTGGCTGCCCAGGAGGGGTGACCGGGCACCACTGCGCTGGAGCCGAGGCCCGGCGCATCGGTGAACCATCGCCAACTCGAACCAGCCGCAACGAGAACGTCCGGATTCCGGGAGGGCCCGTTCCCCGTTGAGAGCCGCTCCGCAGAAGGTGAAATGGCACCACCGGGCAACCGGGGATCCGACCCGTCGCGGGTGAACAGGATCGTTCCGGTCGCCGGGGTGGCGAAGTTCACCTCGAACCCGGACGGGACGTCACCGCCGGCATGGTTGGGAATGGGTGCCGGGATCCTGGGCAGGAAACCCGCGGACTGGAATTGGGCGAGCGCCTCGGAGGTGCGCCGAGGCAGCCAGGCATTGAGCGCAGAGTCGCGTCGGGCGGCCCACTCCACCGGGGTCAGGTAGCCCCAGCGCGCCGACTCAGCGAGGAATGGGCGTTCGAATTCCGTGCTTCGACGCAGCAGACGTTCGCGATTCTTCGAAGGCGTGAGCGCACCCTCGCCGGTCAGTGCCCGTTGAACGTGGTCGGCCAACAACGTTCGGTAGTCCGTATTCCCCGAGGCATGAAGCATGGAGAACAGACTGCCCGGCCCGTCGCCGGCCCGCCGACCCGGAGCCCCGCGCCCCGTGCGGTCGTCCGCGGCGCAATAGGCCGGAATGCAAAACCAGCCGTCGGCGTCGTTGAGGTAGAACTGAAAGCCGCTTCCGGGAGTTTTCGGACCGACGCACCGGTATTCGTCCTCCGCCCCGCCGAACATCCACATCAGCATGAAGTCGACAAACTGCGGCACGTTCAGCCACGGCTGGATCGCCGGGTAATCACTGCGCAGCGACTTGACCCGTGCCCAGGTGGAGCCGTCGCCATCGTAGGGAACCCCGGGTTCCGCCCAGCCGCCCACGTTCCAATTCCCGTTGATCGACTCGTAGTCCTCGGATTCCCCGCCGAGATACCGCCGGTGCATGGATGCGCCCCAGCGTTCGCGCAGGTGATACACGCCCCAATAGGCGCCGTTGAGGTAGAGGTGAACGAAGCGGCCGTGCGGGTTGAGATGCCCCATTTCGAGCAGCGTGTCGTCGGTGAAGGCATTGCCGAGATAGAAACCCCGCATCGCCATGTCATGGGAGCCGCTGCGGAGTTCGAGCTGATCGAAGGTGTCGACGGCGGCCAAACCACGCTCAAACCCTTCGAACAGCGGCGCCTTGAGCCGACTGGCCCCATACTCCGACCGGAAATAGAGGCGGAAGTTCTTCTTCGCAAAATCGGTGAAGGCACCCCCGAAGTGGCGAATCCCACAGGCTGAGTGAAGGGAACCCGAGCTGTTCGTGGTTCCCGGGACGGCGTCGGAAGACGGGATCCATTCCATCGAACCGACCACCTCGGTGGAGCCATTGATGGTGGCCGTGCTGGTGAGCGCGACGCTTGGCAGGTCCCGCAATGCCGATGGCAACTGGGGACCGTAGGTGGCATGCGTGGTGATCGACCGTCGCATCGACGCCGAGGCGATCACGTTCGAAAGAAAGACATACGTGTGGGTGTCCACATCGGTCGGAGCCCAATCGGGTCGGAATGCCGCCGCTCTGAGCACCGTGTTGGACGCGATGGAGATGGGTCCCGTGTAAAGCGTTCCTCGGGTGGCGGTCGGCAGACTCCTGTCGGTCGTGTAACGAATCACCGCGCCCGGAGTGGCCGAAGTCACCTCCACCACCAAGGGGTGGTCGTAGAGCCCTCGGTCCTGACTGAACCGGGTGTCCGCCACGATACCGGCCCAGGCCTGCCCGTTGGACGCACCCGGTGTGGCAGGACGCATGAATCCATCCTGCCCCGCAGCGTCCCGGCCATAGCTCACCCCCGAGCGCTGAGCCGGATAGAGAGCGGAGCCGGAGCCTGGCGTGGGAAACCGGTCCAGAACCGTCACGCCATCGCGATCCAGCAAGGCGAGAAAATCACCCGCCGCGCCCAGCCGAAAATCGGTGTGCAACGGTCGCGACACCTCCCGCCGATCCTTGCCGGAGGCGAATACCACCAGAAATCCCGCCGGCGGGATGCGAACGTCGGGCAGGATCCACTTCTCCTGAAGCCGTGGATCATCGGTGAGGTAGTAGCCGGCCAGACCGAGCGAGTAAGGGTTGGGATTGAACAACTCCAGCCAGTCGGACGCCTCGCTGTCTTCGTCCTCCACTTGACCGGCTCCGCCAGGGTTGTCGGCCATGAATTCGGTCAACCTGGGTGGTTGAAGCACCACCCCGACCCCAATCGTCACCGAGGCACGCGAGGATCCGTGTTCGTTGGTGGCGACCAAGGTGTACGTGGTGGTGATTTCGGGCGTGACGCGGACGGTTCCCTCCACGGGATTCAAGCCGCCGACTCCCGGTTCCACACGCACCGACGTCGCATGATGCACGTTCCAGCTCAGCACGCTGGACTGCCCGGCTTCCACCACGTCCAGGCTCGGCGCGAACAGCCGGATTTCCGGGGCTGTTCCTCCGTAGACTTCAATCTCGGCAAGTTGCGGGTTGTAGGCGGCGTTGGAGGCGTTGACCACCCGGACAAATCGGCCCGCGAAATCCCCCGCGGGATCCATGGAGGCCAGCAGCGTGTCGGTGCCGGCGACGCCCGAATGCGAGCCATCGCTGCGCACGGCCGCCATCCAGCGAAGTTCCCCGGGAGAACCTTCCCGGTCCGACCAAATCTCCACCCGGAACCGGGTGAGCCGTTCGGGACAACAGCCGTCGTCCCGGTTGCGCAGGACAATCCGCTCCAGTCGTCGCGTGGCGCCGAGATCCACCTCGTAGGTGAAGCCTTCCGTTCCGGAATCGTCCGCCGGGTGGGTGAAGGTCGTCGGATCCCCATCAGTGAGGGCTCCTGGCTTGAAGGACCCCCAGTTGGCCCCCGTGGACTCGACTGGCCGGCCCAGCGCCAGATTCTCCTGAGCGTTGGCGCGCTGGGCCTGGAGCAGCCATCCGATGCCCAGCGCGAGCAGGACCGTCCACACCGTTCGATTCGGTCCAAAAGACATCATGAACGGCACGACCCTACCACACCCGGCAACCATGGGAAAATGGCGGGATTCGCCGCGCGCTACCGACAACCCAACGATGAATCGCGTCCGTCAGCTTGGGTTCATTTGGCTTTGGCACGCCCCACCGGAGGAGGAAACGGCAGATCGTTCGGCACCACCCGAACGTCCGTGGTCAGCTTCAGCTTCGTCGCCGCCCCGACGTCATAGGTCAGCTCCACCATGTAGGCGGTCCAACCCTTGTCCGGGGCTTTGACGTGGGCATGGAAGGAGCCCTGGTCGGCCGTCAGCACCTCGGATGTCCAGACCGGCCCGAGGGTCTCCAGACGAAAATCGCGAGCGGCAGGGTTGGTGGCCTTCCAGAGCTTCACCTCGACGGCGGGGTCCTCGGGGGTGACGCGGACCTGACCGGCAGCTCCGTGTTTCCACGAAAATCGAGGGTGCTTGGCGCCCTTCAGCGCGAGTTGATGCCAGGCCAGAAGGGTTTCGTAGGCGTCGCTTCCTTTCAACGAGTGGTCGGCATTGGGGACGTAGCGCAGGTACTTCGGGCCTTTCAGCTCGTCGAAATAGAACTGCGACGAGTCCGGGAGGAAGAACTGGTCGCCGCACGCGTTGAGCATGAGCTTGGGAATCGTGAGACGATCCCGGTAGGAGAACGGATCTTCAATGGCTTCCAGGGCCTTCATCTCCGGTGTCTTCATCCACGCCATGATGTCGTGGCGAACATAGTCGCCGACGGCGGGGGCCCAGAATCCGTAGGCCTGGAAGTGGTGGTACATCGATTCCGACATGTTCAGCACATCGATGACGATGGGACAGATGGCGACCACCCGCCGATCGACCGCAGCCGTCGTCCAGGTGGTCCAGCCACGTTTCGAACCGCCCGCCACCACGAACGTGTCCACCTTCACGCCGCCCCCTTCCTCGCTGGCGAAAAACGCGGTCAGGGTGTCCATCGCGCGCACTGCCGACTTCGTCATGGGCAACCGTGCCGGCCATTTTGCGTCGCCGGTCTTCAGGAACTTGTCCCAGGTGTAGCCGATGAGGTTGTCCTCGACCCGTTCCTCGCCGTCGCCGCCGAAGATGAGGGGTTGGTTGGGAACCATCTTCAACTCCGCCACCACCGACTTGGTTTCCCGGGCGATGCGCACGAGATCGCCATTCACCTTGGGCGGGCGATTGTCCTGATTGCCGCCACCGCCGATGAACAGGAGCGCGGTGGAATGCTGCAAGTCGGTCGGCTTCGCGACCACCAGCCAATGCCTCCAGGCGGTGCGATTCACCTCGTTGGTGGTCAGCCAGGTCTGTGAGGTGAGGTCGATGTAGTAGGCCTTGCCCCCGTCGCCTGCCACGGAACCCGACACCCGCCAGGCATAGGTGGGATCGGGCGTGTGAACATAGCGATCCAAGGCGGTCAGTGGCGACTTGCCCGTGGGTTCGCGTTGGGTCGAGGGAAGGTTCTCCGCGGCTGGGACACCGAGCGAGGTGCCAAGGGCCAGGAGAAGGGTGGCGAAAGTTCGAAACATGAGGGGTGGGTTCATGAATGAAGGAAGGGACCGGCGGATGGTGGGTGGCGCCCTGAGTTGATCAGGGACGCGCTGCGATGACTTCGGGCGCCGGGATGCCATAGCGTCCGAGCACACGTTCGGTGGCCGCTGCCATGGAGGTGGCGTCGACGAGCAGGCGTTGCAGGCCGTCGCCCCGGAAGAATTCGACCAGATGTACGCCATCCTTGGGTTCACCCAGCGCCTTCTTCACATCCGCGAGACGTCGGACGGTCTGGCCATTGATTTTGTCGACGGCGAGGTTCCGGAACTCCTGATAACCGACGTTGATCGGATCCGGGAGCACCTGACTCATCACCACGAGAGCGGGTGTTTCCACCGACGGAGCGAGCGAGTTGTAATAGACCAGCCGGAACGGTGCGCGGCGGCGCCAGTCATCGCCCCAGCCGCGCAAGAAGGGCTGGGTGAGCGGCTGGAAGACCAAACCGCCGGCCACCAGATACTCGGGCTCGGCATCGAAGGTGAACATCGGCAGGAGATCCACCGAATAGTCCGCCTTGGGCAGGACATAATCGACATCCAGGATCTGACCGTCGCGGGCGACCTTCATGGGAATCTTGTCACCTGCGAAATGCCGTCGGGTTGCGATGCCCTCGACCATGAGGTGGCCGTAGTCGGGATCGTCATAATCACCCTCGGTGTCGACGGCGAAACCGTCGATTTCCACGATGACATCCCGCTTCTTGAGCGCGTAGTTCGGCGCCGGGGATTTCGGGATATCGATGACCACGGCACCGCGGGGTTCGCCGGGCACTTTCAAGAACTCAATGGTGGCGGGGTTCTCTCCTTGCTGCCAAACGAAGTCGAAGTATCCCAAGCCGGGGAAACGTCCGGCCTTCTGGGCTTCGGTCACCCGCCGGATGAAGGGAGCAGGTGTCACGGTGCAGACATTGCCACCTTTGGCCACGGTCAAACCGACGACCTTGCCGTCGACCAGGACGGGTTCCGCCCAGCCGAGGCCGTTGATTTCGGTGTTCAGCTCCAGGTGGATTCGGGGCGAGAAACTCAAGGAACCGTCGCCCACGGTGAACTTGCTGAATTCGGCCCGGCGAATCTCCAGGTTGCCGTCGCGCCAGCGAATGACCTCGTAGTCATCGCGCTTGGGAACCTTGTCCGCGAATTCCACGGCCTTCAGTCCACTCCAGAAACCGTCATCGGAGACGGTGAGGACGGCGACATTGGCGTGGTAATCGAGCCATTTGACCTCGGCGTTCAACCAGCGGCCGCGTCCACCCTTTTGAACCCGGACGAGCGTGCGATCCGCCAGATTCTGGGCGGTGGTGACCAGTTCACGATCGCCCACGACGAGCGCGTGTTTGCGGACGGTCCGGGTGGGTTTGGCCCAGGGCTGGAAGTAGTCGTAGTTCTTGGCCGTGATTTCGAGGGTCACCAGGGACGCCTCCATGGGATTGCGGCCATTGCGATCAGCGGCGGGACTGGAGACGACGGCGCCGGCGAGCCAGAGGATCAGGGCGATCGGGGAGAGGATAAGGCGTTTCATAGGCGGCGGTCGTTGGTCACTCCGTAGGTCTTGAGGATCATGGCGTTGGCCGATTGGGCTTCGCCCTGGTCGATGCATTCAAAGCCCTGCTTGCCCACAAACTCGATCTCGTGCTGCCCCTCGGCTTTCAGTCCGAAGGCGCGGATGACGTCCTCCATCTTCTCGATGCGAACGCCGTTGATTTTGTCCACCAGCGCCCGGCCGCGAACGTTCAGGTTGGCGTTGACCGGATGGGCCAGGATCGTGGCCAGCACCACAGGCTCCTGCCGCGCAGCCTCCGGTTTCTCATGCCGGACATAAAACAGCTCATACACCAGTTCGCTGGAGGCGGAGTCGCCCCAATCACGGCCGAAGCTCCTCAGGTAATCCTGGCTCAAGGGGGTGAACACCAGGCCGCCGTAGGCGAAGTACCTGGGCGGACGGTCATGCTGGTTACCGGCGGCGCGATCGGCGGTGTAGACATACACCGGGAGGTCCACGCTCATTTCCTTGCCCTCGCGAAAGATCTTCAGGGGAAGCGTTTCCCCATGCTGTGCCCGTTGGAAAGCCAAGGCGGCGGCGACCCGGTTCTGCCGGTACAGGATGGTGCCATCGCTGGCTACCGGGAATCCGGCCACCTCCAGCAACACATCGTCCGGCTTGAGCACGGCCTGGGTGGAGGGAATGGCGGCGATGCCGTCCACCCGTGCCCCCACCCCGTTATCGACGCCGATGCCCAGGTGCTTCCGGTAGGCAGGGTTTTGAAGCGGCACCAGGCGGACGCCTGCCAGGGGAAATCCGTGGTAAGTCCCGTCCTCGACGTCCTTCAGGAAGTGGCCGATCACCTCGGGCGGAATGAAGAAACCCGCGTTCTCAAGTCCGGGCGCGCCCTGGAAAGAAACGCCGACGACCTTGTCGTCCTGGACCACGGGTCCGCCGCTGTTGCCCGGGTTGATGGCGGCATCTGTCTGGACCGCCAGCAGGGCCCGGTTGCCGGGGTGGACGTAGTTCTGCAATTCGATGCGCGACACCACCCCGCGGGTGTAGGAGATCTGTTCGCCACCCGCCGGATACCCATACGTGACCACCGAGGATCGGACCTCGGGCAGTTCCCCGAACTCCAGGGCCTCAATGCCCTCGAAAAACGACTCATCAGCCACCTTCATCAGGGCGAGGTCGCAGTCGTGGCCGGCGAACTCGACTTCCGCCTGGAACGGTCGGGGGTCCTGGAAGCGGCGAACCAGCACCTGACGTGCCCAGGAGATCACGTGAGCGTTGGTCATGATGCGACGCCCCTTCGGCGTGTTCACCACGAAGCCCGACCCCCCGGACCGCCGAACCGAATCCCAGCGCCACGGGGAGTCCCAGGATGGTTCCTGGCTGAAGGTGAAGATTTGAATGACTGCCTTCTCCGGAGCCCCAGCCGCCGCGGGCAGACCGCCCAGCGCCAGGAAGGAGGCTACCGCCAACCCTCTGAAGTTGAGTAACACGGCCCGGAAAATGGTAGTCCCCCGAC
>CAUJJW010000148.1 GCA_963205105.1 Verrucomicrobiota bacterium
TCCCAGCACCACAGCCAACGTCTTGAACGAACACCACGCCGTCCAATCTCCATCCGCCAGGCCTTCCGCCTTCGCTCGCACCCGCCAGAAGTAGTTCCGATTCGCTCGCAGGGCACCTCCACCAATCGGGAACGTCGTGCCTGTCGCTTCGCCGCTCCGATCCCCGACCACCTTCCCTACCTCAGGCGCGTCCACAGCCACCTGAACCTCGTACTTCTCGACATCCGGCACCTGAGTCCATGTCAGGGTCGGGTTGCGAATCACGTCGGTGCTGCCGCAGACCGGCCCCGTCGTGACCGGCCTTCCCAACGCCACAGCCAACGTCTTGAACGAACACCACGCCGACCAATCTCCATCCGCCAGGCCTTCCGCCTTCGCTCGCACCCGCCAGTAATAGTCCCGGTTCGCGCGCAGGGGACTTCCACCAATCGGGAATGTCGTCCCCGTCGCCTCGCCGCTCCGATCCCCGACAACATTCCCAACCTCAGGCGCGTCCGCAGTCACCTGCACCTGGTACTTCTCGGCATCGGGTACCCCCGTCCACATGAGGGTCGGGTTCCGGCTCACACCGGTACTTCCGCAGATAGGCTCGGTCGGCGTCGGTGTGCCACGCCCCGCCGCCAAAGTCTCGAAAGAGCACCATGCGGACCAACGTCCGTCAGCAATACCCTCGGCCTCTGCCCGAACCCGCCAAAAGTACCTTCGAGCCGACCGGAGCGGCTCTCCGCCTATCCGAAAACTGGTCTGGTCTGTCACACCACCGCGGTGAGCCACCACGTTCGCAACGTCCGCTTGGTCCGCGGCGACTTCGATTCGATATCGCTCAGCTTCAGCGACCGAGCTCCAGGTTAGAGTCGGGTTGCCGGGGACATCCGAACTGCCGCACGCAGGACCGGAGGGGACCGGCACACCCAACACCACGTCCAGGGTCTGGAATTCGCACCAGTCCGACCAGGGACTGCGTGGGGCTCCACCCGCGAAGGCCCGCACACGCCAGCGGTACTTGCGATTCGCCCGCAGAGGCTCTCCACCCAACTGCCACTCCGTGGTCGTTGCAGCCCCGCCGCGGTGGCTCAATTCCTCCCATACTCCGTCAGCTGGACGCCAAACCCGAACCTCGATCTCGTAACGCGTCGCTCCGGTAACCCCGGTCCAGATCAGTTTGGGATTCCTCGCGACACCCACCGACCCACAAGGGGGCTCCACCGGCCGCACCACCTCTTCCACGTTCCCCGGAATCGTGAACTGGATCGGCCCGCCGTACGACGATCCGGCATCCCCGCGAACCGCCTGCACTCGATAATAGTAGGTCCTTCCAGGCGAAACATCGCCATCTGCGATCCGGGCAGCGTCGTCGAGATTCGCCGGGGCGAGCACAAGCCTTTGGTACGCAACTCCGTCTTCCGATTTCTCCACACGAAAGCCGGTTTCCTTCTTCGAATTGTCCCGCCAAACAAGGCGTACGGACTTGCCCGACGTTAGGCTTGCCGCTAACTCGGATGGAGCGGCCAGGCCGGGCGTCTCCACCCGAACCTCGGCAACGTTGGAGTTCTCCGACTCCCCGCCCGGGCCAAAAGCCCGAACGCGATACTGATACGTCTTGTTGACTTCGATCTCCCGATCGCGAAACACGGTTCTGTTCGCCCCAGTCGATCCACGGACGCTAAAGGGCTGCCCATCGACAGAACGCTCCACTCGAAAGCCCAATTCGTTCTGCGAGTTGTCCACCCAACGCAATTCCACCGCCTCGCCATCGGCCAACAAGCCCGCCGTCAGAGCAGAGGGTGTTGCTGGCGGCGACTGGCTCGGCGGGCCAACGCGAAGGGCCGCTCCGATGTCCAAACGCCCCCCAGTCACCACACGGCCTGCCAGACTCGGCGTTGGAACCACCGACCCCAGTATCGCCTCGCGAATATCCTTCGCTGCAACGTTAGGATACTTCGCAGCGTAAAGCGCGATGGCGCCCGCAACATGCGGAGCCGCCATGGAAGTGCCGCTCTTCAGCCGCTCCCCAAGCCACGGCACCGTTGAGAGTATCCCATCCCCGGGTGCGCCCAAGTCGACTGTCCTGGCTCCGAAATTCGAGAACGAAGCCAATCTGCCGGCCTTGTTGATCGCAGCTGTCGAAACCACCGCCTCGTAATCCGCGGGTTCGACGCCGGGCGGAGCAAATGTGGTTTCATAGCTTGCAGGAAAAGCCGCCAACCGATCGTTGTCATTGATTTCGTTGCCTGCGGCCGCAACGAACAGTATTCCGGCCTTCGCCGCCCGAATCAGCGCTTCGTGGAGCAATCTCGAGTACCCCCCGCCACCCCAGGAGGCGTTGATGACAACGAGGTTGATCCCATGCCGCGTCTTCAGATCGACGAGATAATCCAAGGCCGCGACCGCATCCGCCAAGGAGCCATTGATCGGCCCCAGGAACTTCGCCGGGATCATCTGCACCCTCCAGTTCACCCCAACCACGCCAACCCCGTTGTTACCAACCGCGCCGATCGTTCCTGCGACGTGAGTTCCATGGCTATCCAGATCGGGGAACGCAGGCACGCCGTCAAAAACTCCAGCATCCCGACCATAGAAGTCCCAGCCGTTCACATCATCCACGAATCCATTCCCGTCGTCATCTCGCCCGTTTCCAGGTATCTCGCGTAGGTTTCTCCAAATATTGCCCGCTAGGTCGGGATGTGAAATGTCCACTCCCTCATCGATGATCCCAACGACCACCCGCGGGTCACCCGTCGCGCCATCGTTCCAGGCGGTGATCGCGTTTGCACCAAACTCGCTTCTCGGACTCGAGGACGAACCCAACAAGCCCCACAAGGAACCGTCCGAAAGCCGCGGATCTCCCGGTGTTGACGTGTGCTTAAGCAACCAATTGGGCTCGGCAAACTCCACGGCCGGGTCCGCCTCCAGCCGACGCACGGCCTCCTCGACGGATAGCGACGTCGATGCACAAACAATCCCGCCCGATCCTGCGCTTTCCATAGCCGCTGACTGGATGAGATCAATGACGGTCAAATCGGCATGCTCTTTGGCATCCGAGATCGCGGTCGCCGATGATCCATCCTTGAACCGGACCAAGACTTCGTTCGGTCGGTAGGGACCCGCGACCGAAAGGACCAGACGATAGAATCCCAGAGAGTCGCCCGCCCTCGACAAATCGAAGTCCACGGGCACATCCGCTACTTGGACCACCCCGAGGCGAGTCCACCGCGCCAGGTCCGACGATTTCTGGACCTCGACGCTCGATCCCGGTGGTGCCTCGATGCGCAACGTCAACCCGCCGACCTGGCCCGCTCGCACCTCGGCGATCCTGGGACGCGTCTCCTGCGCATGGCCATCCCGCTGCGACATGAACCCGATGGCCGTCATGGCGATCATCAGCGACGCTCTCATTCGGGAGCAGAAACCCGACACCTTCGTGCCATTAGCCTGTGTCCATATGTCAGCTCTCGGCCGTCGCTCGGACTGCTTCGGGCGGTCGGCCTCGATGCGCCACAACCTGTTTTGAGTTCCCACACGGGCCTCTTGCGCTCGCCTTGTCCCGTCACCAGGTTCTACCAGTACGTTCACTCTCATATCGTTCGTTGCTCGACTTGAGTACTCGACCCTCTGCCCTGCTCCGCGTGATCTCTAAAATCTGGTCTGTGCAGCGACCGAAGCATCACCGACAGGAGCCAAGGTCCAAACCTGTTCCCTGGCATAAAACCAATCTTCCCGAGTCGCTTGTGTGGATTTCATAATCACCACCCGGCCCCGACATCAAGATCCGCTTCCCGGGGGTCACAATCTGCGCACATGCCACTCCCCGCATGCATCCGAGGCACGCATTCGGCCAGTTCACATTCTCGATGGATACTAAGAGGTAGGCAGCAGGGACACCTCCAAAAAGGCTGGCCAAATGCGTTTGGGTGCACTCCACCACATCCTGACCATTATAGGCGTACAGTTGAAACTCCTTGGCCGTTCCGGTGCCGCCACAGTCGTCCCAGGCCACGGCCTGGATTCGATGCACCCCTGATGGCGCGTTCGTCCAAGTCACCGAGTAGGGCGCCTCCATGTCTTCGCCCAGTCGAGTCCCGTTGACGAGAAACTCGACCCTTTCAACTTCCCCATCCTCATCGGTTGCTTCGGCCAGCACGACGATCGGATTTCGGCGGTTGGCTAGCTTGCCGACTCCCGACAACCTGTTGGAGACTGTGGGCGCCACGTTTGACACACACCCATCCACCAGTCGGTAGAAGGCACCATCACCCTCGACCTCCACGGCGAACGTGGCAGTGTCCTCCACCGCTGTCGTCTTGTTGGTGACGATTTCCCACACGGTGGGGGCACCCAAAGCGACCGACCGCTCCAGTCTAACCTTTGCTCCCGTCCCTCGCCAGCTTAGCCGGATCGCGCCGGCGTCCAAACCAGCTAGGAGTTTCATGCCCACCTGGAAGCGTCCCTCTACCCGACGGGTTCCCCACCCGTCACTGGAGTCTGGGTGGATCTCTACGATGTAATCGACCGGTCCAACAGGAAAGGTTCCCAGAGGCACCGTTTCAATCATCGATCCTATCACCCATGCCCCGATAATCCGCGGCACGGTAGGATAGATATTGACCGTCACGCGTCCACCCTGCCGAGTGATCCTGCTCGCAGCGTACAGCCACGCCCCAGGCATGGCGGTTTCGATGCGCACCTTCAGAGACACAGGGTCTCCCGCACCCACGCCCTGCGCAGGTTCAACGACCACCGACTCAATAGAGAATCCAAGGGCACTTCGGCCTCCCGCTATCATGATCGCAGCCAGTAAGAGTCCTTGCCCGATCTGACCCACCAAAGCCATCCTTGCACACAAACGGCGTCTGAAGGTTTCAACGGCAAGGAAAACCCACCATAAAGCGCTGCGCCCTACCCACGACAGGACAACCCCGTGTCCAAAGCGACTTGTGTACTCAATTGCTCTCATGCCTTGCTGTTGCGTCGGAGGCCACTATCCCGTTTCGATTCGTGAGAACAGCGGTTGAATCTTGGTATCCCTGATTGCCGTTTGTTGATTGTTGGGACCCTACCCCACCGGAACTCTCCGTCAATTATCGGGCCAGCACTCAGATTGACTTCGTGCTGGCATTCCCTGACATCGACAAACTCGACGACGCTCAGGGCTCTGGCACAGTGACCCGATCGTGCAGGGAATGTTGGGATCAACCGTCTCGACGGGGCCGCCGGCCGGTTATGTTGACGCGAGTATCGCAATGCCCGCTGGCACAATCCACCCCTCGTCTTGGAGCGCCCAAACCGTGCGACCTTCGATAGGTTTATCTTCATTTCTTGATTGTTGAGACTCGACCCCGTTCCCTTCCTATCGCTTCACTGCCCGACGGGGCTGCTGGTCGGTTTCGTCGTCGTGAGCAACCGAAACCCACCCCGTATCTGGGTAGCGCCGGCATCTCAGGGCTTTCGATCCGATCAATGCAACTTGTTGAGCATTTGGACACGGTCCCGTTGCCACATCCCGCGGTGCAAATGTCCATTGTCAATGTTTGACCCCATTACCTCTCCCGAAGTGGGACGGCTTTTCAGGATCGAGGCAGGAGGGAGTCTTCATCACCTACTTTGTCTTCGCGTAGGCGCGCTCACCGTCAAATACGCCGGGTGCCCTAATGAATAAAGTTTTGTAGTCCTGAGACAAACGTAAATCCAAAAATCCAGCGTGCACTGATCGAACTGTGACTATCGGTTTTAAAGGATCCCCCTTGTCAATATGGTAGTAACCTGAGTTTACTGGCAAGCCATCGTTACTCACAGTTGGATTTGCACTCACCAACGAATAAAAGAAGCGGCCGTCGTGATGCAATACGACAGAACCACCTGTGTTTGTGTCGACGTACTTCGCGTTGATTCGAATGCCATGAACGGAGCATCCTAACACACAGAAGTGAAGTGCTAGCAAGCACGGCCCCAGTACAGACTTGATGTGACCTGACATGGTCAATTCCCACCGCTCCATGCTGGGCGCGGATCACCTGTGTATCCTCCACCACCTAGCCCACGGGGGTCCGGATCGCCAGGTCCTGGAACAAAGTTGCCAGCTGCCCTTCCGAGACTAGGTGCCAAACGCGGTGGAACCAACAATCCTGTTACCATGCCGACAGTATTTGCGGCAATATCTCCTATTGCATCAAGCATTCCATTCAACGGCCCCTGAGCGCGCACTTCCGCTCGAATCGACGGGAAATCGATTGTTTCGTGTGCAATCCCCGCGAGCCACTGGAACGGAGCCATAAATGGGCCGAGCTTGCTGGCTAAACCAGCGTTGGATGATGCATGCCAGCCATGCATACCGTTGGCAGCATCCTTTGCGTGCTCCGGCGAACCTGCTGGCATGTTGGCATTGCGTACGACGCTTCCAAGAGATTCAGGCATCCGTAGGGAACCGGTCATGCCACGCTGCATTTTCCATGGTTCGGTCAAAGCTTCCTGAAAGCCAAAAATCCCAAGGATTCCATGCCCTATTGCACTAATGCCTGTTTCTATCTGTGCCTTGGTAAAACTGAGGATCCCAGCAATAGTTTGGCCGACGCCTGCGACAGTCTCGATTGCGCGGCCCAGAGGCACACCCACAAGGGACGGAATTGTGTCACGAATCGCTTTACCGAAATCACCGATATCCTGGAACAATTTTTCAGCAAACTTTCCAGTTGGGTCGTTGTACCTTAATGGGTTGTTAAGTGCGTAGTTGTAAGGATTATTTGCCTGTGGCACACGGAGGAGGCTTGAGCGGGCCTCGGCGCAAACGGGGTCAAATCGCAGGAACCTGGCCATACTTCCAGCCAAGAAACGAGCTTCGAAATAGTCAAGGCTACTTTCGGCATCGCGCTCTTTTTGGGTGAACTGGTAGGCCTCCCCCACACCGCGCGGGCGGGTCTGATTGCGCGTGGCCCCGAAGGGGTAGTTGGCCGATTCCTGGACAACCTGTCCAGTGGCGTCGCTCAGAACGCTGGAGGAGCCGAGGTGGTCTTGGTGGTAGTAGCGGAGGCTCAGGGCGCAGGGCGGTTGCTCGAGTTCCACGGGCGCGGGGGCGCTGCCGTAGAACGCCTGGCCGACGGCCAGCACGGGCGGGAAATCGGAGAATGGGGTGAGCGGTGGGGCGAACTGGGTCTGCCAGTTCTGGCGTTCCGGCGAGAGGGCCCAAAGGGTGGTTAAGGATTGAGGGATGAGGGTTGAGGTCAGATTCCAGGCTTCTAGACCGGAGCCGGGCAGGAAGTCGCCTTCGGGTGGGGCGCGGAGGCCGGGCGGCAGGCCCTCGTAACGGCCCAACACGCGCAGGGTGGCGTTGGTGGCGGCCTTGATCCAGAGAACGGTGCCGGCGGGCAGAGTTTCTGAGGCTGAGACGACCGCAAAAACGCGGGTGTCGGTGCGCCATTTGAAGACCGACTGAACCACCTCATCCTGACCCTCTCCCCCAGAGGCGGAGAGGGAACTGAGTTGCTGCACGGCGTTGGTGGCGCTGACGGCGAGAGAGCTGAGGTTCCAGCCGGCGGAGACGCGCAGTCGCTGGACGCGCAGGTTGGCGGGCATGAGCGTGCCGGTCACGCGCGCCACGCGGGCGTTGCCGTTGAAAACGTATTTGGTCGGCGCTTCATTCTCACGCACCTCGAAGTGTTTGCCGACGTATGTGACGGTGGTGGTCGAGGGTTTAGAGACGAGAGTGGAGGGCTGATTAGCGCTACTGGTTGGCTCGCCGTGTTTCCAGAGCACTTTTTTCGTGATGCGGCGGTCAGTGAAGTCGTAGGCGTAGTTGGCCATCATCTTGGTGTCCTCCAAACGGACCAGCCTGTCCTTGAAGTCCCAAGTGGCCACCATTCCGTCCAGATTGGTCATGTTCCCGTTCGGATCGTAGGGGTAGTCGCGGCTCGGGAACGCTGGGTTACGAACGGACGACAGAGCATGCGGTCCGGGCGGGTCCGTCGCAGTGCGCCCTCGCCGATTCCAACGACCGGCAGCCCCGCCGGATTCCATGTCGCCGAGGTTCGCGACTGGCAACCCTTTCTCCACATGGCTCAGCGTCGAGTCCTGGGCGAGCATGTTGCCGATTCGATCGTATCGGTACGCGATGCGTCCGTCGTCACGATCCGCCTTCCCGGGAAGCGCAAAGGAATACTGGACCCCCGTTAAACGGTAGAGGTCATCATAACCGAAGATCTGGGTGTTCCTCCGGGCATCGCCCTCAGCGGCCACGGCGCCAGGTCGCCCGTCGTCGATGCGCCGGAGGTTTGAGACCCCATCGAACTGATACCCAAAGTCGATCAGCGGGTTCTGCGTGTCGGTCTCGCGGGATGTGTTCAACCGATCCAGTCGCAATCGCGCATCGTACGAGTAGGCGGTCTGGATCCCGTTCCCGTACCGGATCTGCAGCTGCTGATCGCTGGGGCCGTAGCGGATCCCCGAAACGACATAGCCTTCCTTCGTCAGGACTCCGGCCTGTCCACCGCGAATGCGCGCCAGCAGGTAGCGGTCATCGTACTCGTATCCGATGGCATCGTTGTCCGGGTAGGTGAGATAGGTGATCCGATCCAGAGAATCGTAGGCAAAGCCGGTGCGGAAACTCACGAGCTGCGTATGGATCGGGTCCCGGACGCGCTTCACCACCCAAGCCGCACGATCCCGGGCGTCGTAGCTGGTGTGTTCCTCACCGGCGAGATCCCAGACGTAGGCGAGTTTGCCGCGAACGTTCGCCGCCGTAGCCACGCTGCCGTCGCCCACATCAAGGTTTGCCTGAGGCGTATCGTAGAAATATACCACGTCAGCTCGGTTGGAAGAGGAGATGGGAAGCTCAGAGTGATAGGCGAGGTTCCCAGAAAAGGGCAACCCCTCGTCCTGGTAGTCCTCGGTCCGGATCCGGTTCGCGCCGTCGTAGGTGTAGGTGATCCGCTGGTCCTTGGCGTCCCGGGTTCCGGTCAGGTTCGAGGCGTCGTCATACTGAAAAGACATCACTCCGCGGTCCGGGTCGTCCATGCCCGTCTTCCGCTTGAGTCCGTCGTAGGCGAACGTCTTCACGTTGCCCTGCGAATCGGTAATCTGGGTCAACTGGTCGTTAAGGTCATAGACGTACCGCGTGGTCCAAACTCGAACATCGGCCGTGGGCCTTCCCTCGTCGTCCAAGTGCGCGGTTTCCTGCACCTCCACCAATCGCCCCAAGCCATCATTGGCGTGGACCATCGGTGTGTCGTGGTAGGGCGACGACGGATCGTTGTCGTTTTCGTCGTAGGACCGGGTCAGCAGAGGTTCGTACACCGTGCGCCGGGAGGTCCCGTCCGGATTAACCGTCTTCACCTCCCGCAAGGTGGCGTCGTATTCGGACGAGGTGGCGTGGGCGGCCGATAGGTCTAGCGATACCAGCTTCTCCCCCAATTGGAATTCCCCGCTCCATGCCGGGTCCTCGATCGATTCGTAGGCCAGCTGATCGTCCGGCGCCCCGGCCATGGTGGAGTAGAAGGGATTTATCGCCCTTGCGGGCTTCATCCGTTGGTTGAACGTGACCGCGCCTTTCACGCTCACCCGAGGCCGACCTCCGTCCTCGATTGGCCCAGCCTCGTGCTTGGACATCAGCTTGCGACCGAGGCCATCCACGAACTCCCGCGAGATCAGGTAGTGCGCCCGAGAATCGCCGGCCGTCCCGGGCTTCTTGTCCAACTGCCGCGTCTCGACGTAGTTCACGAGGTTCGAGCCGCGGTACGGCACTGCCAACGCGTAGGTGTACTCCGCGGTCGGATAATTCGTCGTGTCGTAGGGCCGAACGATCGACGTCAGCCGACCGAAACCATCGTATCCGAACGAGGTGCGGTTACCGTTGAAGTCCGTGGTCGACGTGACCACACCGAGACCCAGGTCGTAGGTGGCTCCGAACTCCAACGGAGGCTTTCCTTCGCCGAGATGAATGGTTTCCCCAGTGGGATGCGTCTTGAACCGCTGATCGTAAGCAAGCTCACGCACGTGTCCCTGGCTGAGATCGACGGCGCCTTTCGGAGCAGCAGCGAGAGGATCCAGGAGCAGAATCGGATTCCCGAACCCGTCATACTTCGTGCGGGTAGATTTCACATAGGCGTCAGGCATGGCCGGGTCCCACCACTCCCGCTTCATGGTCAGGTTCCCGCGAACGACCTGCCCCAAGTTGCCTCCCCCGAAAGTCTCATCGTCGTAGAAGAACTCGGTGCGCGACACCAGGGCACCTTGCTCATCCGCCACTTGCGTTCGCTTCGGGTGGCGGATAAGCCAAGCGTCCTCGTTCACGGCAAACTCGGTGGTAACGATCCGCTCGTCATCGGAGGCTGAGCGGTTGCCGTCCTCCACGATCCCGTAATTGGCATCGAGCGTCTGGTTGCCGTACCGGTCGTAAGTGCTCTCGGTCTCCAATCGCTTCTCAGAGCCCCGACCAAGTTCCTTCAGAACGGTCACCGACCCCTTCGGATGCGCGAAAACGACATTGGTGCCGTTCGTGCCCGGGTACAGGGTAACGGGAGGAACCGTCCAAGCGGTCGTTTGGTCCGAGAAGATGCTCAGGTCCTCCTGTTGTACGGTCAGTCGGAGGAGCTTCCCCTTCATGACCTCGAAATCCCGCCCGGTGTCGAAGTGGGAACGGGTCACCAGGGTCGGTGCCGTCGGATCGCCCAGGTCCAGTTGTTCGACCCGCCCGAATCCGCGGAATTGGCGTTCGCCGGCGTCGTAGTACCCGTCGTGGTACCGGAACTCCGCCCGGTACGCATGTCCCATCGAGTCCTCCACGACCACGGCGGACACCACCTGAACCGGGAATGGTATCGGGTCCGGCCAGGCGTTCCCCGCGGCGGCGTCCTGCAAGGCGAACGTCGTGGAGGGGGTGTACTCAATCCGAACCACGCGCCCGATCCCGTTGTCGATATGCGACAAGAGCTGGCCGCCCGGAAGACAGCCAATCAACTCGCCGAGATCGACCGCGAGAAGTCGGGCGGGATGGGTGGAATCGGCGTAGACCAAATCGGTAGTTCCGTTCCCATTGATGTCGGCCCAGCGCCGAACCCCGGTAGATGCCAGCCCCACTGGCAACCCGGTGACGCTGTGCCGTGGGCTGAACCTTCGGTTTCCGAGATTGATCCAATACCAAAGCTCCCCGGGGGCGGCTTGCTCCAGGACCAGGTCGGACAAGCCGTCCCCCGTGAGGTCCGTGAACTTGGCGCCGAGCAGCCGCAACTCGTCTTCGGGAGGATTCTCGATCCGGATGAATTCGGCGGGGAGGAACCGGCCGTAACCTACCCCTGCAGCGAACTCGATCCCCGTGGGCCGGATTCGAGCAATGTCGGGGACTCGATCGCCGTTGAGATCGGTGATCTCCGTCCCGGCTTCGTCGAAGGTGTAGGCGACCGCGTCTCCGCTCTTCCCTGCCGTGCGTGCGGAGAACCGTCGATCCCCAAGGTTCAACCAGAACTGATATCCATCCCCAAGCCCGATGCTCCGGATGATGTCGGAGCGCTTGTCGAAGTCCACATCCGCCACCCGAACATTGGCCTCGCCATAAGGCGCGGGGGGTGGCGTATCCGAGGCATCAATAGCCTGACGATCTTCCCACGCCAGACGTCCCGAGTTGCGATGGTAACTGACCTCGCCGCCCGGATGCTTGAGGACGAGGTCGGCCAAACCATCCCCATCCATGTCCGCCAGATGGACCACGTTCGTTTGAAGTCCCAACCCGAATGCACGGGGATCTCCCCCCATTGGGGCCTTACGCCATCCAATCCCTCCCTCGACGGGTCCCTGGTTGATCCAAGCCTCATGCGGGAAGTCCGCCCCAGCTCCTGCTCCGGTTCGCAGAATATCGGGCAATCCATCCCCGTTAAGGTCTGCAAACTCCGAATCCTCCGCGTCCATGACGCTTGCGGGCGCATCTATGGAGAGCAGGATCCGACCCAAGGCATTGGTGACTGCTGGCGGCTCGCAAACACGATATCCCAAGGTCAAAGGTGGCAAACTGTTCGTTCCATCGGCTCCGATGAGCTTCACCTGGTGCAGCAGGGACCAGTGCGAGGTGGTCGGCGAGTACGCCAAATAGCCAAGATCGTAACGCCGCACCAACTGATCGCCAATCCCATCACCGTTCCAATCTCCCCGGGCATGCCCGTCCGGAAGCTCCGCGCCTTGTGCTCCAACCATCACGCTTCGAAGGCGGTGCCCCGTTCGGACGAGGAATCCCGGTCGGCCATCCTCAAACCAGTCTTCCCGCGGCTCGTACTCGAACCGGACGAAGAAGAACGCACCCCAGGGCGGCTTCCCGGCCCCATATCGAATCTCGGAGATGTACTTCTGGTTGAGGTCCTGGGCGGTGGGGAAGTTGGTGTATTGATACGTGACGACGTTCCCATGCACATCCTCCTCACGTTCCAGCAGCCAGGAGAACACCTGCTCGGACTCCTGCGCATTCACCACCCGCGTCTGGTCCGACGCACCGAACATGAGCCGTCTACCATCGGGAACATCCGCCACCCAGTTCGAGCCCATCCATCGATACCTGACGAAGCTGGACTCGTTCTTGCAAAAGAACCGGCCTTCCCCGACCGGAACGAGTTCCTCTCGATCCTGATTGATAAAGGTGTCGCTGCGACCCAGTGCACCCGCCAAAGCCCCGTCGTAGAGTGGGACCCCCTTTTCAGTACGCCGCTGAACCCACGGTAACGGAAGTGACCACCCAAAACCGATCGGTCCATTCCCATCTCCACCCTCATAAGCAAGGGCCAAGCTTGGCTCCAGTCCAGCGGGTCCGGCCGGCAAACGAAAGGCATAGCCATACTTCGTTGTTCCAGTATTGAGTGTGGGCTGGAAGGACTCACCCATGCCTTCGATGGACCCAGGGCCGCTGGGAACCGAGATGGAATTGGGTGAAACACCGCTCTTGTCTGCGGCGATCGATTCACGGCAAAAACCGAAAAGCCAGAACGCTGCAAGCGCAACCGCGAAAAGCGGCGCAAGAGTTGGTGGCCTTCCTTGCATAGATCCATCAGATGCGCCCACGGAATTCTGGGTCAACACCGCGGCACCTTACTGCTGACGCCCGCGGACGAAATAGACGTCGTTCGTTCCCCCATTGACCGTCACCGGGCCGGAACCATTGGGATTCCCAATCAGACGTGTGGAGGGAATGGTAGCGAATGGACCGCTGACGGCACTTGCTCCTTCGAGGGAGTACGATCTCCCGGGCGCCCGTTGCCAATCCACGATGATCGAACGAGGTCCCGACCCAACCACCACCAACACCATCGGATCTGCCGGCGCACCCTCTCCACAATCCTTGATCAGTGGGTTGCATCCGTTTTCATACTCGCACTTTTCGTTGCAACCTCCTCCGTCGAAATCGGAGTTCCCGTCGGTCGCGGTAAGGGTGCCAAAAAAGTTGATCTCCCATTCGTCTGGAAGTCCGTCTCCATCTTCGTCACGAGGCAAAGCAGAAAGATCCGTCGGAATTAAGGAAGCTCGAGGACCTATGATGGGAACCGCTTCACGCAATGCGTTTGTCACCCCGTCGCGCACGTAAACCACCTGAACCGACTCGCCCTGCCGCATCGCGCTAGGAGAATATCGATTCAGGCTTCCATCATCCAGACTCGGGCGAAGCACAAAGTTCGGAGCTCCATCTGCGGAGGTAACGACATCGCAGGACGCGATTGTATACACGACACCAGCCCGGGTGGCCTGCATGATCAATCGGACGCCGTCCACGGAGGTGATTTTCCTGCCGCTGGCATCTCGAACCACGCCATAGTAGATGTTGCCGGGTTCCGGAAAGAACCCGAACGTGTGATTAGTGGCGAAACCAAGCATGGCTACGCCCAGAAGCAGCCGAAAAAGGGATCGATTCTTCATGGCTGGATAAACCTATTGTCCGTCGTTGAGTTGGCCGGTGAAAGCGACACGCTGCAATGTGAAGGAGCCCGCGATCTGGATGGGGCGCCGATGAACTCCTAGGATCGTCTCAGAGTAGGTGCCACCGAGTCGGGTGTCCCCGTATCCCGGCACATAGCTAGGAGTCTGCTGGGTGCTCCCCATGCGATCTTGTGTCGTGAATGTCAGCGTCAGATCCCGGGTAATCGCATAGGACTCCACTCCGTCGGGCAAAATCTCCCGAGTCGTCTCATCCAGGTTGTCATGTTCGGTGTGGTAGACATGCTTGAATGGATTTAAGGCATCGTTGTGTCCGGTGCTCACCCGGCATGCCAAGATTCCGGTTCCAAACACCCCGGCCATGGGAACTGGCGAATTGAACGCAAAGGCTGGAGCCGTAAATCGACGGGCGACCGGTAGTCCATCACGCAGCGCAAATCCGGTGAGACCGAGCTTTGCTACCACCGATTCATCCGACACCACAACCAGTCGATTTGGGTCCGAGTTCATCTCTCCTGCGCGCCACATCAAAAGCACCCGTTGTAACAGCCGAGCGGCACCTGCGTCATCGACGTGCACGATGATGCGGAAATCGAACTCGCTTTTGGCGGGCCGAAGGGCTTGGGGATCCGATGGATGCGCGGAATAGCTCGCCTGATCCAAAGTCACATTGCCGACCCAGAGCCCCGCGCGCGGGAAACGAGCGGTAGAACTGGAAGCGAGTCGCCTTCCGCTCGCCGCTAGAGTTCTTCCAGATCTGAGCGAAACGCCCCAATACTCTCGGTACCCCATTTCATCGGCGATCTCGATCAATGATTGGTACAAGGCCGAAGCATTACCGCTGCTTGGAGGGCGTTGAGCTTCAAAGCGGAGCGCCATTCGCTCTCCTGAAGGTACGGTCACCTCTAACCGGTTCGTAAATCCAATCCATGAAATCGCGCCCGACTTGGACGCGGAATCCACCGAGAAATCGCGGTATCGAAGGGTGACGCCACCCGCGACGGGCTCTGATGAGCCTTGGTGCGTCGCCGATGGAACAGGCCGCAGAACGTACCGCTTAGGAGCGGCCTCGTTGTTTGCTAGGCGGAGGGAAGTCTCAACCATCGAATCTTCGAACGCGATGTTCCGCCCTTGATCAGCCGCTATGTCCAAACGACCGCGATAGGTCGAGGGACCTTTGGAGTAAACCCAATAGGCACGGCCAGGCTCTACCCGCTCCGCGGCCGTATCCACGCGCACCCATTGCCCGCCAGAACTCAAACGCAAAACGGGCGCTGCATCGTGGGCCTGACTTCCCGCCAGCAGAGTGTTGAATGTGTGAGCAGTCCCTACCTCGAGCGGAAATCCAACAAGATTATAAGAATCCGGCACCCACTGAAACCGCGGGGCGATGGGCCGTCCCGTGACCACCCAAACCATGGCGGCTTGGTTAACTGGCATGCGAATCAGGAGTGCCCTTCCACCCTCGACTTCCAGAAGGTTGCGGGCTCGCACATGGGGGCTTCCCGGGGGAAAATAGGCCTGCCATTCCGCGTCGTCTGGGGCTAAGTTCTTCGGATCCTCCACGTACTGCACGGAGGCGGTCGGCCGGTTCCACATCCATACGGTCTCAACAGGGAGGTTGCCAAAGACAAACTCTGCATGAGCTGGCTCAGGCTGAACCTCGAGAAACACCGCGTTCCATCCCGGATTCAACCGGATGCTTTGCTGCTGCCATTGAGCCAGCGCCGGCAAGCCCGCGAACAGCCCGGACGCCCAGATGACGATCCACAAAAACAAACGCTTCATGCCTCAATTCTCCTCAGTTGCCCGCGAATGCATCGGTTTCCAAGATTAGGATGATATCGGTGATGCCGTTACCGTTTCGGACTCCCCCGCCTGAGGGACCCAGAATCAGCGTTTCCAAGGCAGCATCGGGGTCCGTGGGATTCAATTCACGACCTCGGAAGATTAACAGCCACTGTGTATTCCAAACCGATCGACCGATGAGGCGCCGATTGGATTTCGTGGCTGGGTCGTATCCATCGCCTGGATACGCGAACAAGAAATCCGGGATCCGGCGCGCCTCCGCAAAGCTTCCTGGTGACGGTATTGAGTCGCTCATTGGGAGATAGTTCTGTCCCAAGACAAGCCGACCTGTAACCTCCGATGGCAAGGGAAGGATCTGGTCAATGACGAGAAATTCTCGGATGAACTCAGGATTCCCGGGCGCGCGCATGACATCCAACCCGACCGGAACAAGGTAACCGCGAGGCGTTCGAGGAAACTGCCGGTTGTCAAAGTTGGCAAGTTCCACCCCGGCTCCTCGAATCTTGGTCGCGTAGTACGCTGCCGAGTACGCGGAATCTCCGGCCGCCTTCGTTCGCCCGAACAGGTTCTTGCCGTCGGTGACCGTGGTCGAGAAGGGAATCAGCAGACCAGGTTCCCTTGGGCTACCAGGGTCGTGGGAACCCAGGCAATAGTGAACATACTCCGGAACCTTCAGAAGGTCATCGACACGAAATCCGGACAACTTCTCCCTCCATGTGTCGCTGGGCTCAGCGATGCGCATCGATTCGCGCCGGATTGAGAACCGCAGAGTCGTCGTCACGGGGTTGTTCAACCCATAGCGGGTTTTGGCCACAATCCAGTCCTCTCCGAGCCTTCCAAGCGCATTAGCCAAGCCCGGATCCCCAACAGCGGGCGCGGGAAGCGGTTCTCCTCCGGGTGTTAGAAGTCCTAGGCTCCGTGACCTTACGATGTCAGCAAAAATGCTTCTTCCCGCCAGGGAGTCCATCGCGAGTAGCGTGGTTTCAAAGTCGTAGGCGCGTGCCGCCAAATAGACGTAGCGTGCCGCCAAATCGAACTGTGCTCGATATTTTTGGATCCCGTCATTTCGATAAACTCGAAAGAGCATATCGCGGTAACGGTATTGCTGAAGTTCCGCAGCAGTTTGGGTGCGAAAACTCTCGACGTCCTCTAATAATCGGACGCCGCGATCCAAAACACTGAGGTATCGATCCGCCGACTGCTGCATGGCTTCCTGCAGGTTGTACAATTCAAGCCGCCTGTTCGCCTCCGAACGAACGAGGGAGTTCAACTGTGCTCGAGCAGACTCCATAGCAAGGTTGCCTCGCGCAATCACCGATCCTCGTTGCGAGATTCGAATCTCCAGTGAGGTTTCGCTCTGAACCACTTCCTTGGCCTGTTGATGCGATAATTCCACCAATCCCAGTTGCGCAGCATCCTCAGCCGCGTTCTGTCCCTTGACGGAAAACGCGGTCCTGATGGCACTTCGAATCAAGGAGGTTGGATCCCAGCCGACCGCAAGGCCGGCCACAGCGATGGTAGGCATTGCTTCCGCCACAGCAGTGCCTATTATATTTGCGAAGGCTGCCTTGTTCTGAAATCGAACCTGCTGCGCTCGCGCCTCCGCGATAAGAGCGCTCAAGGCCTTCTGCTCGCCATTGGCTTGGGTAAGGATCGAAACCTCAGTGTCCAACGCGCTGATCTCGGCACTATTGGCGGCTGCTTGGGCCCGCATCACTCGACCCTGGTCCTCGATCTGGTCCAGAAGATTGGCATGCTCTCGCGCACTAGACAAGAAACGCCCGTAGGCTTGGTAAAGCTCAGACATCGCCAACTGAATCTCCCCCGGCGCCTTCCTACCACGGGTCCATCGCTTTGGCTTCACGACCCCAAAGCCTTCGGTCGACATTTCAAAGGTGATGTCCTTAGTCACGGCGTCTCCGCCGGCGAGTCGAGCTACACTGTTCTTGATCATTTTTACCGTGAACTCCCGCTGTCCTCCTCGATCCAGCCCAGGCAAACGACTCGGGTCGATGATCATGTAGTGGTAGAGATCGGGCCCGTCCTCAACATACGATTCCTCGTAGATCCCACCTCGCGTCGGGATATCATCCCGATAGGGGTACCCGAAGATGTCAATCAGCCGGCCCCGAAGATCGCGCTCTCGGTCTTCCACCTGAATCCTGAACTTATCGACCGCCTCGAACTGTTCGCGCAACAGACCAGCAGCTCCTTGGGCATAGTCAAAGACCTGCTTTGCGTTTGCCAAAGAACGCTTGGCCCGGTCGCTGATCTGCTCAAAGTGAGTTTTGCCTCCACTGCCGGCACTGATGTTCGGGTCCAAGTCAAACGGAATGGCGTTCGGGGATAGACCCATAGGATTCAGTCCAGCATCAGCCAGATCCACTTGGCTCTGCACTTGCCGATAGCCAGAAGCGATTTCCGCGAGTTCTCGAATTCTGCCCCGGTCAATCTTCTGAATGTCACGGACGTGGCTAGGATCCTTGTCTTCGTCTGGAAGCAACGAAGTCGCGACAGCCCAGTCGATCAAGGCGCCTTGGCCAGCCCTGGCAGCCCACTCGGAGAGCCCCCATCCCCGGTTCGGTTCCTCATCACGATAGCCTTGCCACTGGCCCGTGGGATTGTCCGTATAACGCTCGCGGTAGGTCAGGTTCACGATGTCGGCACCAGTTCGGGCTTTGGCCGCGGCAAGTTCCGCAAAACGCCGTTCGTCCTGATAGTCCACCTCAACGTTCATGCTTGCTGTGCCTTCCACCACGAGGTTGACGCTCTCGCTTCTCGGCACCCATGTGTAGGCCTGATTCCGCAGGAGCCGATAGTAGACCTTCAGTCCGCTCAAATAGTGGCCCCAAGCATCCCCGTGCCCCTGTGGGTAGAGCAACTGGGCATCGGCTGCGTTGACTCCGTTTCGCCCATCCACGTCGGACACACCGTAGTTGAGCACATACGCGGCCTCGCCGGCCCCCAAAGTAAAGTTGGGAGGCAAGCGATTGAAGAAGGGTGACACCCCGGCCTCTGCACGGCCGCGCAGGAGCGCCAACTCTTCGATCAAAAGAGAGTTGATGCCAGCCGTTTGGTTCATAAAAGCATGAACCGACGACGAAAGTCCGCCGATCTGAACGCCGTTGTAGGTGCCGAAAGTTAACGTCGGGTCCACCGCATCCGCATAGGCCTCGTTCCCAATAAGTCCGTACAGTTGGGCCAAGCGACTCGCTGCAAGCAATAGGGCCGTATTCGCTGGATCGTAATCCAAACCAGCATCCAGGCTCAGCTTCATTCCCCGACGCAGCACGGTCTCATAGATCTGTATCAGCCCGGTTTCCTTCGCACTCGCAAGATTAAGCGCGGCAGATCCCTCGTAGGCACGGCCTGCCAATCCGACAATTGTTGTCAGGACACGGTTTGAGGATGTTTGGAAGCTACGAAAGAGCTCTTCCACTTGTGTCGCTAAACCGAGGTTGAACTCGTTGTTTCCGCGTATCACACGCTTGATCCAGCCCTCGGCAAGGGCCGGCCGGGTGGGAGTACTCCACTGCAAATGGAATGGGTGATTTGCATTCAGCGGCCGATATCGGCAAGAGAACCAAACATCGCTGATAGCCAAGAGCGACGCGCCCTCATCCAAAGTGAAGTCGATCGCCCCCTTCCCGTCCGCAGGGATAGGCTGGACCTTTCGCCAACTCTCGAAGGGTTGGACAGGTACATTGGTAATCCCGCGATTCGCCCAAGAAAGGGGATCTTCCCGATAGCCTGGTTCGATGCCTGCCTCCAGATATCGCCATTCGAACTCATACTCCTCAGCTCGGCCGGCGAAGTCGCCAGAGTGCCGCAAAGTCAGCTTTTCATCAAAGGGACTCGGAGGATAGATGATCTTGATTTCGCCTACATACAGGGGCTTCCCGACCCGAATGATCTCCAATGTCACCGGATCGGCCTCAGAGGTCCGATTGGTATTGTTCTGAAAAGCAAGCGTTACATACCCCTCTCCCAACGCATGTCCCGCGGTCAGTGCCATCTCCAGATTGTCTTCGCTCTGAGGCGTTACGATGCGCAGCGACGCAGCCTTTTGCACCAAGGCGGAGAACGCGTCGCCAAGTGCGCGCCCATCAGCGCCGGTTGGCACTATTTTTTGAAGCGCTGCAGCATCCCTCGAGGTCAGAATGTTCAGGTTCAAGTAATCCTCCCCGAACCCGGCTTGGGCACCTTCCAAAACCTGCCCTACAAACTCCAGACGATTCAACGCACGATTATACCAGACGCGACGTTGGAGATTCGGAGGAAGTCCTTCGAAATAGAAACGATCGGGGAGCATGATTCGCTTGACCTTGGCCAAGTGTCTCTCCTCTAACGGAGCCACGTATCCGTCTACGGGATCGATTAGTTTAACCAACTCACCTGGGCGCCGATTCTGTTCGTAAAGGACCTCCACACTGAGCTGCCCAGAAATGTCCGGCAGGCCACGTTTCGCGTTGACCAAGGTCTCACCCACCTGCAAGACCGGGACATTGTCCGGCCATCGGATATCATAGTTTACATTAATTGGCTGCCCATCCTCGCTAACTTGTCCAAGCAAGCGGGCTCGCACATCCAACCAGGGCAGCATATCTCCGTCCGCCAAGTTGGGTCGTCCTGGAATTAGAAACCCGTAGTTGTTTACTTGGGCGGGATACCAGTACCGCATGACAATTCTTGCCAATCCGCCATCATCCCCTGCGGCTCGCGCCCAGAAGTCTGCATTTTTGTCCTCCCAGTAAGGCCCAGAGATTCCCTTCTTCTGAATTCCGAAGAACCCTGCCAAGGGCAACCTTGGCGAAACGACACTACCCGCGAGACCAGGGTACACCAGATTACCTGTCGATACCGAATACACCCTCATGGCCCAGCGTGCCGTGCTGTCCTTTCCGACCTGGTATTTATGAATGACGAATGGCTCCGAAGTCGACGCAAGATTGAGGTCGTCCCTCAAGGCGAAGACACGTTGCCCGTGGCTGCCCTGCCCGAGGAATGCGTGTTCCTCATTGGGATTGTAGCCAGTTCTCCCTGGGCTGTTCTCGTAGTAGACGCTGCTGTTGAAATGCGCGGTGGGATCGATGTTGTGGACCGGACTGTCAACATCCTGCTCTGCCAGTACAAGGGGAACGGCATCGGACGGCCATTTGAGCGCATAGCGCTTAACGAGCGAAGGCCATTGAACACTCACCCCTCGTTGCCAAGTGGGCTCCGTTCGTGTGTTGAACCACCAGACCTCCAAATTTCCTCGGTTAACGCCGAAGATCTGACCGGTTGTGGCTGCATCCACCGGTTCAAACCTGGTACCGAAGAGCCCATAAATGCCCGGCGCATAGCGATCGGCGACGAACCCGGCGATCATGGCTCCATCCGGGATGTGTACATAGCCGGGTAGCGCCCCCGGATAAGTGCCTGAGTGGTATGAATCGGATACCTCGCGGCCAATTGGCCAATCTTTAAGTCCAAGATCGAAATGGCGTGTATCAGCATTCCGGACAGACATGATCGCTTCGAAGCCAATCCAGTTGACCCCCGTGCCGTCTCGTTCGAGATCATAAAAAACGAGGGCGCGCGCTTCCGAAAGGTTCGGCGGCACTTCGCTACGAAACACGGCCGGATTGTTCCCAACTGCCCCTTCCAAGATTGCGTGACCACGCGGTTCTTGTGACGGCACCAAAGAAGGGCGTAAGGCCGGCGGAATGAGAACGTGCGGTCCTTCCGGATCGGGCAGGGAACTACGAACGTACAACTGCACTCGCTGGGGCCAATTTGCCGTATACCGTCGGATTTCATAAGGCCAAACAATCCGATTATGTGCATCGTTATGAACCCATACGACCTCCATCTGGGAGGCGAACTCGTTTCGCTGAATCGCAAACACCTTCCCGTGAGTTGGCTGCCCAAGCCGGTTGTGTTGATAGATGAATCCATCAAGCCCAGCCCCACCACCAATCGTTACTCGAGGAACCGTTCCGATGGCGTCGGTCCTTTGCCGGAATGGCCTCAACTCGCTGCCCAAGTCCGCAGCATCCGTCGCGACGTCGGGGGCGTAAACCTTCACTTGAACCACCTGCATACCCACAAACCCAGGGACACTGCTTCCTTTGGGACTGTCTCGAATTTCCAACACAAATGTCCCGACGCTTGGCCCCTTACCCCGGATTACCGATGGAGAAACAGACTGATCGATCCAGACATTTGAGGAATCCGATGGGCTCCGTCCCTCGTTGCGACCTCGGATCCCGCCATCGTTGTAATGAACAATTGAGTTCGGAACGGTTCCGATCCCAACCAGCAGCTGTGAAGTCACGGAAGGTGAGTGGCCTTCGGTATGATAAAGAGTGACAATGGAGTCATTGTCCGGAGGTTCAATGACATGCTCAAATTCAACATAGGCATTGATATTGGCTTCTGGAAACCACCAACGGATTTTCTCGTATCCCTGGGCCGTCCCGTACACATTCGAGGAGTCTTTTACAAAGCTGGCGCGATGGAAGGAGTACGTTTCTACGTTGGTGACGCCTGCAACCGTATTCGTTTCGGCGACCAAGTATTCAGGGATGAGCGGCGGCCGATCGTTTATCACCAAGGAAGCGCCACTCGGAGGAGGAATACGGGCACCCAGAGGCGCGTTCGCTCCACGATTGCGGTAGACGGCCGAGCGTTCTGTGCTGTCGGTGGGATTTGGCGATGAGGGGTCGAATGCCACTGCACGGAGCGTTGTTGGACTTCGCGTAATGAGCACACCGAAGCCATTATCGACCTCCACGGCCGACGGATTTCCGTTGGTCGGTCCGGTGCCGTTGGTCGTGAATCGGATGCGCGCGCCAGGATTCGAACTCCTGACCTGAACGCGGTAAGGGGCGGAGCCCACATACTCAGGCAACTCGAAGGGTGCAAACTCCACGTCTCCCCCACCCACGGTATATGTCCATTCGCTCGGCGCACTAGGGGTCCAGTTGGCGCGAAATGCCTTGGCCCTCAGCACACTGCTGTATGACACACGGACTGCGCCGCCGTTCGGCACGTACGGATCGTTAGCCGTAGGCTCGGGACCATTGAGAGTGTAATGAATCCGAACATCCCCTTGGGTTGGAGAAGTTAGAACAACATCGAACGGCGAGTTCTCGGAGTGTCCGTTAGGCCGGCTACTGGAAGCAACTTGCACCCGGAAATCGAGCGACAGTTGAAAAGACGAACTATCTTCCCACTGGGGTATGATGGTTCGAGCCGAGATGACCGAGTTCTGACTGATCTCGATCGCGCGATTTGGGTAATCTTGGTCCGGTCCTGAGCCGATCCGGTAGACGATTCGCGCCTGAGGATGCCGACTTGGGTCGGACATCTCGACAAGAACCGGCGCATCAAGGTAGGTTGTTGGCGGAACATCAGGGGGGCGTTGGACGCCAACGACCGGGGATGTGGCGATAAATCTGTACCGTGAAAGAACGGTTGGCCCCGGCTGGAATCCTGGGGCGAAGATTCGTGCCCGGATTTCGGTGGGGCTGCCGATAGGCAGAGTCGCAGGCGCCTCCAGGGAACCAATTTCAGGCTCCGACGTATCAGGCGGAAACATTGTATACCGCACCACCGATCCCGGGATACCACTCGGGTTCTGGATGCTAACTTGTATCGGTGTGGTCAGCGGCTCGGGGTTCAACGGAAGAATGATCGGCGCTGGAAGCGTCGTTTCGTTTCCAGGCAAGGAGGCGTCGAAGCGCCTTCCCGTAGTCAGGGTTCCCAGGGCAACCAACCCGCTGGGTCCATAGATCAATTTGACCGTCCCACCATTCTCCGCCCCAATCCCACCCGCATTATCGATCAACCCGTGCATTTCTAGTTGTGGCGATCGCAGGAGAATCCCTCCACCTGCACCCGCGCCCCCCGCGGAGCCCGATCCACCCCGATACCCGCCATTGCGCTCGGGCCCCCCCTGGCCGGCCGCACCACCTGGAATCAAGGAACCTGCAGAACCGCCATCGCCGCCGCGTCCTCCGTACTGGCCTGGCATGCGCCCGGTAGTCCCGGAAGTCCCATTTGCTCCGTTCACCCCCCATAAACCACGAGCTGCAATGTACCCTCCCGGATTAAGGTAAATTCGTTGCGTGGCGATCAGACGAATAATTCCGCCTCCGTTTCCACCACCGCCACCACCACCGCCGCCGCCGCCACCGCTAACCCGAGTTCCATCCTGCAAGCCTCCAGCACGGCTCTCGCTCGCAGCACCACCACCACCACCACCACCACCACCACCACCACTACCCATCCATACGGTCTCATCCGATGAGCTATCGCCATTGCCCGCCGTTATTCTGTATCCACCGTGGCCTCCTTGCCTCTGTGCAGAACGACCGACGCCACCGTTGCCTTCCGTGCCCGCACCGCCAGCACCCGCAGCCACTCCTGCCAAGGAGCCATCGTATCCTCCCCCGAATCCCCCATTTGCGCCGTTACCGCCATTACCATTCGAGTTACCGATTCCGGCGGGCTCATTACCGGTTCCACCGAAACCTGGCACACCATTCGCTGCTCTTTGGGCGCCCCCGACTCCTGGTCCACCGGCGGCGCCGCCGCCTCCACCACCGCCGCACTACCCTGATACATTACCGTTGTTGGCACCGTCAATATCGATCTCCCGTGCTCGAAGCGTGTGTTGACCAGAATTTGCTTCGTTGCAGTTGTA
>CAUJJW010000149.1 GCA_963205105.1 Verrucomicrobiota bacterium
CAACCCTCGCGATGGCTTGGATGTGAAGGTTCATGGAGAGCGGCGTTGGCGCAGGCGCCATGCTCACAGACCATGAACCAGGATGGACTCCGGGGGGCGAGACGCCCCCCCTCTACGGCAGGCGGGACGCCCGCCGCTACGCAGGCGCGGTTCACGGGTAGAACGTGATGAGCCCGTCGTGGGGCGGCCCGGGTTCAGCGTGTTTGGCGCGACACGCGCAAGCCCTGGGATTGGCCGTCGAGCTGGGCCCGCACCTCGGCGGCGCGGCGCGCGATGAACGGCTTCAAGTGGCTGGGAGAGTTTCCATCGCGGGGGTTCTCGGCCTGGGAGGTGGAGGGCGCGTCGCTGATGGCCTGCTCGAAGCCTTTGACGCGTTCCTCGGGAAGTCCGACCACGGCGGGTCGGATGACGCTGGCGATCTGATCGATGCGTTGATGGAGTCGTTCCGGGACAAAGACCGTGTCGAGCAATCGTCGGAGTTCGGCGCGGTAACGGGTCTGAAATTCGGGCACGGCGAACACTCGCTCGAAGAATCGGTGGGGGCCGACCCAGGGATGGAACACGGACGCTCGCACGCGTTGTTCGGAGGTACCGATCATGCCGAACTGCCCCCAGGACTGGTCGAGGTCCCAGGGGCTGAAGCCGAACCGGTCGCTGGAGGGGTCGATCCAGAGGAGGAAATTCTGGCCGTTGGTGAAAATGCCGTCGTAGTTGGACAGGAGCGTTTCGCAGGCCAGGAAGCGACAGAGATGACCCAGGTCCACCAGGTCGAAGATGCGTTCGGCGAACTCGGCATCGCTGGCCTGGGTGACGAGTCGGGCGAGGTCGATGAGCCGTTTCTGGTGGGTTTCGGAGACGGTGGATTTGGGATTGTAGACGACCGGGTAGGCGGCCCAGTCATCGCCGAGATATTGGAAGAGATCGAGAGTGACCGGTTTGAACAGGGCCCCACCGGGTCGGCTGAGGAATTCGGTGAGCCACTGCTTGTCCGGGTCTTCGACCACGGCATAGAGCCCGAGGAAGCGACGCTCCCAGCGGCCCTCGATGGTGAGGAACAGTCGAGTGTAGGTGGTGCGAGGCGCCGGGACGCCGGCGTCGCGGCAGAATTCATAACCGAGGGTGTCGCAGAGGAAGGAACGGTCCGCGGTCAGGTTGTGGAGATTGAGCTCGGACTGGCCGGCGAGGGAGCGATCGGGAACGTGCTTGGAAAGGTCGAGTTTGAATGGGCGACTGTAGCCGTCCTGGGAGAAGAGAAACGTCCCATTGCCCTTGAACCGGATGGCGACGTCGGCGAAGGACACGCTGCCGAACTCGAAGTGGCCGCGGGACCAGGGTTGGGCGACTCCGAACACGCCGGCCAGGCCGGGTCGCGGCGCGTTGGTGTTGGAGAGGATGGGGGTGCCGTCCTTGCCCAGCCATCCGTGAAGGCGGGGCACCGACTGGGGCTGAATGTCGGCCCATTCCTTGGCGGTGAAGCGCAGATGGGAGGTCCAGACGTTGGTGGGGACAAACAGAGCCGTGGCGTTGATGAGTTGGGAGGCGTCGCCTTCCGGCACGAGCGGTTGGTAGGGAACGCGCGGCTCGGCCAGCGGTTCGCCCCCTTTGGTCCACGGCTTGGCGATGGTGTGGGCGAAGACCCATTCCTGGAACCAGGGCTTTTGGAACAACCCTGCGATGAGGACCGCCAGAACGATCACGCCAAGCAAGAAGGCGCCGGTGGACAGGACGGCGAGAACAATCAGCCGTTGCCAGGCGGGGGCGCGACGATGGAGGACGGGAGGTTCCGTGCCCGGGATGGTGGTGGATTGGCGTGAGGGTGCAAGCCGGCGCTTTCACGAGCGGGTTTTTGGAATTCGGCTTTTCCCGGGAAAGGCGGTCTTCATCATGGCGGGGTGCTGACACCCATTCGGTCGGTTCATTTCACGGGCATTTGCGGGACGGCCATGGCTTCCGTGGCGGTGGCGTTGAAGGAGCGCGGGTACACGGTGAGCGGGTCGGACAACAACGTCTACCCGCCGATGTCGACGTTCCTGGCAGAGCGGGGCATCGAGGTGATGAACGGCTACACGGAATCGAACCTGGCGGTGGCGCCGGATCTGGTGGTCATCGGCAACGCGATTTCACGCGGGAATCCGGAGGCGGAAGCGGTGCTGGAGCGGAAACTTCGCTACGGCTCCCTGCCGGAGCTGCTGAAGGACATTTTCCTGCCGGGCAAACGGTCGCTGGTGGTGACGGGCACGCATGGAAAGACCACGACGACTTCGCTACTGACTTGGGTTTTCGAACACAACGGCGCTCAGCCCAGTTTTCTGATCGGTGGCATTCCCGAGAACCTGGGGCAGGGGGCCCGCTTCACCGACAGCGAGTGGTTCATCCTGGAAGGCGACGAGTACGACACGGCCTTCTTCGACAAGCGCAGCAAGTTCGTTCATTACCGCCCGGAAGTGGCCATCGTGAACAACCTGGAAATGGATCACGCGGACATCTTCGAAAATCTGGCGGCGATTCAGAAATCGTTCAGCCAGTTCATCCGCCTGATCCCGAGGAACGGCTTGCTCCTGGCGAACGGCGACGACGCGAACGTGGCGCCGCTGTTGGCGGAGGCGAAGCATTACCCGGCGAAACGGTTTGGGCTGGGTGAATCCAACGATTTCCGCGCCACGGCCGTTCAATTGGACGGTGACAACTCACGGTTCCGCCTGGGCTCGACCGAATTCACCATTCCCATGGCGGGTGAGTTCAACGTGCGCAACGCCCTCGCCGTGGCCGTGTGCGCCCGGCACTGCGGGTTCTCCGACGCACGGATTCAGTCGGCGTTCGACACCTTCCGCAGCGTGAAGCGCCGGATGGAACTGCGGGGGGAACCGCGCGGCATTGCGGTGGTGGACGACTTCGGACATCACCCCACGGCGATCCGGGAAACCATGCGGGCGTTGCGCGTGCGATTTCGCGGGCGCCGGTTGTGGGCGGTGTTCGAGCCGCGTTCCAACACGACCCGACGGAACGTGTTCCAGGACGAACTGGTCGACGCCTTGGAATGCGCCGACGAAGTGGTGGTGGCGGAGGTGGCGCGGCTGGAGCAATTGCCGGTCGCGCAGCGGTTGAATCCGGAGAAACTCATTGCGGACCTGCGCTTGCGGGGTCGGGATGCGGCGTACCTGCCGACGGTGGAGTCGATCGTCGATCACGTGGTGGAGCGGGCCCGGGAAGGGGACGTGATCTGTGTGTTCAGCAACGGCGGGTTCGGCGGCATCCATGCTAAACTCCTGGCACGGATCGAAGGCGGCAATTGATGGGCGTGGACCGGCTCCGAGCATGCTGTGCCCGATTCCGTCGGATCTCACGCAAAGACGCAGAGACGCAAAGAAGGACCGGCCAGTAAAGAGACGAGCGCCCAGCAAGATCGCGAACCAGGAGCTGTAGGTTGACGGAGGGCTCGCGACTCAGCGCATTTCTTTGCGTCTTGGCGTCTTGGCGTGAAATCCATCGATTGCAACTGAATCGGTCCCGCTCAGCGGAATTCCAGGATCTCGGAGCGGAGGCGGCCGACCTGGGCGCGGGGCAGGCGGGGATCGATGGAGCCGGGGACCGCTTTTTCGGTGGCGGCGTGGGCATCGGCGAAAAGGACCTGGGCCCGTTTCAGGTGCCGGAAATGGGCGGTCGGTTCGCGCGTGCTCAGATAGTAGAATTCCTCCAGCAACGGCTTTTCCGGAGTGGCGGGCGGTTGAAAGTCGTTGATCTGCGCGGCATCGGCGAACACCGCGAGGTCGGTGGGGCGCTGGGCGGATTGCGGGCGGATGGCGGGTTGTGGGTCGGGTGCGGACAGGGTGAGGTTGTAGCCGTACCCGAAGGCGCCGTCGGCCGCCTTTGGCTTGAAATCGGGTGTGCTGCGGCGAAGGGCGGGACAGATCTCGATTCCGCGGGCGTTGAAGTAGGGCCAGAGGGCGCCGGCCCGGGGATCGAAGGCGCGCTGACCTTCGGCGCCGTTTTCCAACCAGCCAAACCAGTACACCACGCCGTTGTTGGTTGCGCCGGTGCGGTAGCGGAAGGAACCGCCTTCGTGATCATCCCAGTACAACTGGGCGGCGACACCAAGCTGACGGAGGTTGGCCAGGCACTGGGTCGCGCGGGCGCAATGGTTGGCGCGCGCGAGCGACGGCAGGAGCAGGGCACCGAGGATGCCCAGGATGGCGATCACCACCACCAGCTCGATCAGGGTGAAGGCGGATCGTCGGTTCATGGACGTTCCAGACGCACCCGGTACAAGGCGGCGTTCGTCGGAGGGGTGGGGTCGGTGAAGGCCCACTGGCCCAGGGCGGTTTCGGCTTCGACCGGAACCGCCGCCCAGCCGGTGCTTCCGTCGTGACGTTCCAGGATCGGGTTCCAACCCGGAACTGTGGCGAGGGTAATGCGCGGCGCGTGACTTGTGCCCTGTAGGGCCAGGGCCGGTTGGGGAGGGGATGGGAATTCGAATTCAACCTCATCGACCGAGCCGTGGGCGAGAAGGTGGCCTCCGTAGTTGGCGGGTTGATGGTCGCCGCTGTAGCTCGTGATGGAGAACGTATCGAGCCGGAAGTCCCCGAAGCCAGGGCTCAGGGTCATCGAACCTTCCGTGAAGAACGCCCCATTGCGCAGGGCGCGGAGCGAGACGCGGGAGGTGCTGGCGTCATGGCGGACCTCGATGTCGTAGGTCGCGCCGGTTTCCAGTTCGAGGGGGAACAGGTCCAGTGTCGCCCAGCGGGTGTTGTTGGTGGCGACGGCGACGGCCGAGAAGGTTGGTGCGATGCTCGAACTGGCCGGGAAATAGGTGAATTCAACCAGATTGCGCACGCCCCAGGTGGGGTGGATGCCCGCCCCACGATACGACGACGCCTCGAACGCACGGGCCCGGCCCATGAGGCCGATGGCGAGTTGAAAGGTGGACTCGGGCGATTCGGTGGCGACGTCGTCGAGGACGAGCTGGAAGCGGAACCGGAACGCGTCGGAGCGGGTCAGGATCGTGGGAAGCGGCAGGTGGAAAAAGGCATTGGGGCGTCTGGAATCCCAGGTGACGGCGAGACGACCGGCGCCTTGCTGCCATGAAAAATGAGACGGGTCCCCCTGGACCCGCCAGCCCCGGGTGAACGGGTCGGACATGAAGTCTTCACGCCAGAGATCCCCGATCGCGGACCGGCCCGCGATCAGGGTCAGCAGGAGAGCCACGCCCCATGTCCGACTGGAGATCATTGGGAAAGGAGGCGGAGGCCGGAACGACGCGGGCGCTGGAGGCCGATTCCCACGAGCGCACCCAGCACGAGCAGCGCCCGGGTGGTGGGTTCAGGAACCGCACTGAACCCGTCGATCTCAGCGCGGTCTCCCAGCACGTCGATCCGCACGAACTGGATGGCATCCAAGTCGGCCGGGGAACCGTCGGCGTTCCGGGCCCAGGCGATGTCAAAGCCGGTGCCGCCCCCGGACCCGTCATACCGGGCCCGAATGTCGGAAAGTCCCAGTCCGTTGAAGTCGGTCTCCCGGAGCGTAGGCGAGACCGCCTTGGAAAAATCGCCCGAACCGTCGGTGGGGAAGTAGCCGTCCACGAGCGGTGCGAGGGCGGGGTCCAGAGTGAAGAACTGGGAGCCGTCGGCGCTGACACTGAGGCGGGTCGGGCCGGTGGAACTGCCGAACAAGGAGCCGTCGGTGATGCCGCCGCCGGAGAAATCGCCATTGGTGATGAGGAAGGCGGCGCTTCCGAAGACCAGGAAGTCGAGGCCGTGCGGGTTGCCGCCGAGGTCCAGGACGGGGAACTGGAAGCGGACGGTGAGGGAACCGCCGGCGCCGATGGAGACGACTTGGCCGGATTGCCAGGGGGCGCTGAAGGGGTCGACGGGACCGCCAAATTCTCCGGGAGTCAGGCGGGAAGGTTCGCCGAGAGCGGAGTCGGGGTTTTGGTAGCCGTTGGCGGCGCCGGTGCCTGGTGAGTAGCCGAGGATTTCGGCGGCGTAGTTGGGTGGGGATTGCGCTTCGGCGGAGGTGGTGAGCGCGAGGGAGCCGAGGACGGCAAAGCTTGCCGCCGACAGGACGGAGGTGGTGCGTTTCATCGGGTCTGCATCAGGGTCGCCGCGCGCCCAGGCGCGGAGGATTGACTGCGAGACCAGTGCGGAAACGGGGCGACACGAAGGACGACCTGATCCCACTTCTCCGAGAATGAGGACATTCCACGGAGTCGACCGGCAGATCAGCCGGCACCACTGGCCTCATCCTTCTCTTGGGCGGAGAAGTGTTCCTGCGCGATGGGCGCAAGAACGGACGAGCATGGAAGGACCGGTCTCCTGACTCCGGGCTGCGAACCGCGCCCCCGCCTTCCCAGCGTTGCCGCCAGTGGCTATTGGGGGTCTGTCACCCGATACAGTGGCGCTACCGTCCCCGATTCTCACGGGGTTCCCGAGCGTCTCTCCATGTTGGCCGGGACAAGCCCGGCTCTTCAAAGAACGAGGCCTAGCGGTAACGGCACATCCCGGTTCCGCGCAAGGCATTTTCCGTAAATGACTAATAGGTGATCAGCGATCGAACCGGTTTCCCGACGAGACGGCTCCGGCCATCGAGGAAGCCGAGCTCAATGACGAAAGCGGCCTCAAGAACCTTTCCGCCAAGACGTTCGATCAGGCGGACCGTGGCCGCCGCCGTTCCCCCCGTGGCCAGCACGTCATCCACCAGGAGCACGCGTTGGCCTGGGCGGATGGCATCGACATGCATGGCGAGGGTGTTGGTTCCGTATTCGAGGCTGTAGCTTTCCTCGATGGTCTGGAAGGGCAGTTTGCCCGTCTTGCGCACCGGGACCACGCCTGTGCCGAGTCGTAGAGCCACGGCCGAGGCGAACAGGAAACCGCGGGCATCAATGCCGGCCACGACGTCCACCTGGCCTGGCTTCCAAGGACCGGCCAGGAGGTCGATGCAGGCGGAAAAGCGCCGGGCATCAGCGAGTAGCGGCGTGATGTCCTTGAACTGGATGCCCGGCTTCGGGAAGTCCGGAACGTTTCGAATTCCAGCCTTGAGGTCGTCGACGGAGAGCGTTGGCAGTGGGTCCATGGAGCAGTGGTGTGTGGGCGAGGGATCGTGGGACGGCGACCGGAGTCGGTGCGCCGCGCAGGGGATGAGGTAGCAACAGAATGGCCGAGGGTCACGCACTTCGGTGGGATCAGGGGATTTGGAGAACGGGCTTGAACGCGGGGGGTGGGGACGACAGCTTGACTGGGCATGGCCGCTCCCTCGGAGCCCGAAATGAATCTGCCCCACCTGTGTGGCGAGCCCGCATCGTGTTCGCTGGCCCAGGCGAAGGCGGGCACGTGCGTTCGCGTCCTGGAGTTGAAGGCTCCGGCGGATGTGGCGCTCCGACTGCGTGAGTTGGGGTTTTGCGAGCAGCAGCGGATACGGCTTCTGAGCAAGCACACCAACGTGATCTGTCAGGTGTGCAACGTGCGGTTGGGCATCAGCAAGGACCTGGCGGGCATGATTGTGGTGGAACCCGCAGGTCCCCACGAACACGGACACGGACACGGACACGGACATGGGCCTGGACATCGGAGGTGTCATGAGTGAAGGACTCGTTGCGCTAAGTGCATTGAAACTGGGTGGAAAGGGTCGGGTGGCGGAGATTCGGCTGCCGGTCATGGACAAGCCGCGGCTGATGGAGATGGGATTGCTGGTGGGCACGCCGGTCGAACTGATTCGCTTTGCGCCCATGGGCGACCCGGTGGAGATCAAGGTCCGGGGCTATCATTTGACCCTCCGGAAGCAGGAAGCGGACCTGATCCTGGTGCGGCCCGGGTGACCTGGGCAGCGCAAGCCACCGACAACCAAGCGCAAGCTGGCGCAAGCCCAGGGGCTCGGCGCCTCGCAGATTGGAGCTGAATGACGGCCGCCCCACCGCCAGGAACCCCGCCCTCAGCTGCCCACGACTATCTCGTGGCGCTGACGGGCAACCCGAACTGCGGGAAAACGACCCTGTTCAACGCGTTGACCGGGTTGCGGGCGAAGGTGGGCAACTATGCCGGCGTCACCGTGGAGCGGAAGGAAGGCAAGCTGCGGGGCACGCCGCCCCACGTGAAGATCACCCTGCTGGACCTCCCCGGATCGTACAGCCTGAGTCCCCAGTCCCTGGATGAGGCGGTGGCAAGGGACGTGTTGTTGCAGCGTTTGCCCGAGGTCGGGGCGCTATCGGTCGTGGTGGTGGTGGTGGACGCCTCGAACCTGGAACGGAACCTTTACTTCGCCACCCAGGTGATCGAGTTGGGTTATCCCACCGTGCTGGCGCTGAACATGGTGGATGTGGCGCGGGACAATGGCACGGACGTGGATGCTGCCCAGTTGTCCGAGGAACTGGGGGTGCCCGTGGTGCCCATGGTGGCCAGCCGGGCGGAGGGATTGGATCGACTCAGGGCCGAGATCCTGCGGCTGTCCATGCATCCCCGGGAATCCACGGTCCCGGCACCGCGGCAGTTCGTGGAATTGGCGCCGGCATTGGATCGGGAGTGGCGGGAACTGGCGTCGCGCTGGAGCGGGCCGTTCCGGTCCGGGTTTCCGCCGGCGACTTCGGAGGCTCTGCTGCTGCTGACGGACGACAAAGCGTTGAAGGGGGTTTTGCAGCATTGGCCCGCCGGCACCGAGGAAGCGGTGTTGGCGGCGCGTGGACGCCTGGAAACGGCGGGTGTGGACTGGATGAGTGCGGCGATCGAGGGTCGCTATGCGCGGGTGGCGGTGATTCATGAGGCGGTGGCGGCGATGCCGTCGATGGAGGGGGAGACGCTGAGCGACCGCTTGGATCAGGTGGTGACGCATCGAATCTGGGGTCCCTTGATTTTTGTGGGGCTGATGTTCCTGATTTTTCAGGCGATGTTCACCTTCGCGGAATGGCCGATGGGTTGGATTGAAGGTGCGGTGGGATGGTTGGGGGACACGGTTCGTGGCGCGATGCCGCCGGGTGATTTGCGGGATCTTCTGGTGGACGGGGTGGTGGCGGGGGTGGGGGCGGTGGTGGTGTTTCTGCCGCAGATTCTGCTCCTGTTTCTTTTCCTGGGGTTGCTGGAGGACACCGGGTACATGGCGCGTGCGGCGTTTCTGATGGATCGCTTGATGAGCAAGGTGGGCCTGCACGGCAAGAGCTTCATTCCGCTGTTGAGTTCCTTCGCGTGCGCCATTCCGGGCATCATGGCGACGCGAACGATTGAGACGCCCAAGGACCGGCTGGTGACGATCCTCGTGGCGCCGTTGATGAGCTGTTCTGCGCGTCTGCCGGTGTACACGGTGCTGATCGCGGCCTGCATTCCCAACCTGGTGGTGCTGGGATTCATGAAGCTCTCGGCGCTCACCATGCTGAGCATGTACCTCCTGGGCATCGTGGTGGCCTTGGGAATGGCGTGGATCTTCAAGCGGACCCTGCTCAAGGGGCATGCGCCGCTGCTGATCATGGAACTGCCGCCGTACAAACGGCCCAGTGTGCGGGTGGTGCTGCGGCACATGTTCGACCGCTCCATGCTGTTTCTGCGGCGCGCGGGCACGGTGATCCTGGTGATCAACATGGTGCTCTGGGTGCTGGCGACCTACCCGCGGAGCGCGGAGCGGGAGGCTGGTTTCGCGGCTCAACGCCAGGCGGCGGCGCAAGGTGGCGGGGATCAGATGGAGGAGCAATTGGCCGCCCTGGATCGCATGCAGGCGGGTGAGCGGTTGCGCCATAGTTTCGCCGGAGTCCTGGGGCGTGCGATTGAGCCGTTCATTGCGCCGCTGGGCTTCGACTGGAAGATCGGCATCGGGCTGGTGGCGTCGTTCGCGGCGCGGGAGGTTTTCGTGAGCACGATGTCGACGGTGTACAATGTCGGCGAAGTGGAGGACTCGGAGGAAGGCACGCGCGGACTGGCGGCGGTGATGCAATCGCAGAAGCGGCCCGATGGCAGCCCGGTGTACACGGCGCTGACGGGTGTGACGCTGATGGTGTTCTACGTGTTCGCCCTCCAGTGCGTGAGCACGATCGCGGTGGTGCGGCGCGAGACGAACGCCTGGAAATGGCCGCTGTTCCAACTCGCCTACATGACCGCCCTGGCGTGGGTCCTGGCGTTCCTCACCTACCAGGGAGGGCGGCTGCTGGGATGGAGCTGACCTCGGTTAAGGCGTCAGGGAGCGCACGAAGAAATCGGCCCTCAAACGACGTCCGTAGTCGGATTCGATGGCGCCATGGCCGGCGCCGGGAAACGGCAGGAATTCGAACGCTTTGCCGGCTTTGATCAAGGCGTTGACCACCTGGTAGGTGCTGGCTGGGTCGACGTTCTTGTCGAGTTCACCCACCGTCAGCAGCAGTTTGCCCTGGAGTTTGTGGGCCTGGGTGACGTTGGACTGTTCCGCGTAGTGCGGCCCGACCGGCCAACCCATCCAGGCTTCGTTCCACCAGATCTTGTCCATGCGGTTGTCGTGACAGCCACAGTCGGCGACCGCCGCCTGATAAAAGTCTCCGTGGGCCAGCACTGCCCGCATCGCGTTCTGGCCGCCGGCCGAGCCGCCATAGATGCCAACCCGGCTCAGATCCAACTCCGGCAGCCTTGCGGCGGCGGCTTTCAGCCAGGCGATGCGGTCCGGAAACCCGGCATCGGCAATGTTCCGCGCGGCCACATCGTGGAAGCGCTTGCTCCGCCAGTTGGTGCCCATGCCGTCGATCTGGACGACCACAAAGCCGCGGTCGGCGAGTTCCTCCTGGTGGCGGTAGGCGACTCGAAACGCCTTCGGCACATGCTGACCGTGCGGGCCGGCGTAGATGTTTTCGATGACCGGGTAACGGCGGGCGGGGTCGAAACCCCGCGGGCGATGCAGGATGCCCCAGATGTCGGTGACCCCATCCCGGCCCTTGGCCACGAAGCGTTCGGGCAAACGTCCGCGCGCGGCGATGACTTCGGTGGCGTCGGCGGTTTCCAGGGCACAGATCCGCGACCCGGTGGACGCGTCGCGCAGTTCCGAGATGGGCGGGAGATCCACCCGTGAGCAGGTGTCGACGAAGTAACGGCGGTCAGGGGACCACTGGATTTCATGGGTGCCGTCGCCCTCGGTGAGCACGACGAATCCGGTGCCGTCCAGGTTCACCCGCGCGAGATGCACATGGTACGGGTCCTGGTTGGGCCAGACGCCGCTGACGCGAATCCAGACCTGTCGCGTCTCCGCATCTAGCTTGTCGACGCCGCGCACGACCCACTCGCCGCGGGTGATGGGGTTCTTCACCGTGCCGCGCGTGGCGTCGATGAGATACAGGTGGTTCCATCCACTGCGCTCGGACATCCACAGGAGTTCCTTCCCGCCATCGATGAACTCGAGGTAGGTCTTGTTAGAATAGTCGAAGAAGGACTCCACCGATTCCTGCACGATGGATCGGACCTCCCCGGACCCGGCGTCCACGGCCAGCACGCGCATCACCTGATGGCCGCGCTGGTTGTAGAGGAAGGTGAATTGGGAGCTGTCTGGGGCCCACCGGAACCGACCCAGATCCCAGGGATTCGGGAACAGTTCCCGGGAGATCGCGATTTCGCGGGGAGAGGCGTCGCTGAGGTCAAAGAGTCTTGGGGTTTGAACCGGCAGTTCGTCGCCGGCCTTGAGGTACGGGTACGAGGTGGACTTGGGTTGGAGTTGATCGGACGGCGACGATTCGACCAGTTGAACGCGGCGTTCTGGAATCGTCCGGGTTTGGAGGGCGATCAGGCGTTTGGAATCCGGCGACCAGTAAACTTCGGGCAGCGTGGAAGGAGCCTCCGCGGTGTCGTAGTCCATGCCCACCAGACGTGCGGACTGGGTGTCTTTGCGGAAGGTGTGGCCGGGGCTGGCATCGAAGGACAGGGGCGTTTCGGTGCCGGTCTTGACGTCGCGAACCCAGAGGTTGTGGTCGCGCACGATGGCGGCGCGGGAACCGTCGGGGGACGCAACCTCGCGGGATGCAGGGGCGGAGCTCTCCGGGCGACGGCGTCGGCGTGGCTCGGCGGGACGATCATCGATGATGGCGCGGCCGGAATCGCGGGTGGCCTCGAAAACCGAGATGCGGTTGCCCTCGCGGATGGCGGCCCAGACGTGGCCGGTGAAGGTGTGTTGTCGGCGGGTGGTGCCGGGTTTGAGGGTGCCGTAAGGCTGCCGGTTGCCCTCGGGATCCACCCAGAACAGCTGGACCTCCTGCGAGGAACGGTTGTCGAACACAATGCTGGTTTCGGGACCGGGACTGCGCGAGGGGCGGAGTTCCGATTCGGCGGGAAGCGAGCCAGCGTCCGAGGGTTCGACCGCGGTCAGGACGTAGGTGGCGAGGTTCAGGCGCCAGCCGCCGTCGGGTCCGGAAAGGCGGACCTCGGCGAGGTCGTCGCTGAAGTCGAGACGGTCGATGGGAAGGCGGTCGGGCGCGATGTCGCGTTTCAGCACGGTCGAGAGCTGAGCGGCGGCGCGGGCGTGGTCGAAGGCGGGTTGGCGCGAGCCGCTGCGGGTGTCGACGAGAATGAACTCGCGGGTTTCCGCGGGCAGATGGTTGCGGTACCAGAAGAGGGTATTGGTGGCGAACCACTGGGGTTCGACCTTGTCGCGGTAGAGGCGGGGCGGGGCGGGTGAGGCCGCGAGGGTAACGAGGGGAAAGGCGGCGAACAGGAGCCAGCGGACGAGACGCATCGGGCGGAGGCGGTTGCTGAAGCGCACGGGCCGAGGATGCGGGAATAGCGGCGGGAGGGGAAGTGGCTGTCGTGAACCACCGGCGCCGGGGGCGCATCTCCGTGTCTTCGGGGGACACGGCTCTCTTTTGGACAGGATGAACACGATGAACAGGATGAAATGCCGTTCCGCTTGGGTTTCTGAGCATCCTGTGAATCCTGTGAATCCTGTCAAAAACCCTCCGATGCTTGGATCTCCCATCCACAACTCGCAGATGCGCCCCGGCGCCGGTTCTGGGAAACAGGACTTCGCCTGGGTCTCGAGGCGGGGAAGGGTGTTTGGCGTGGAACGCGAGGCCAAAGTCTTCAGGTCACATGCCGCGGCGGAGAAGGCCGACCGCGCGTATTACCTGTCGCTGTCCCCGAAGGAACGCCTCGATTTGCTTCTTGAGATGGTGAGCCAGGAGACCGCGCATGAACCTGAGCAAAGACTTGAGCGAGTTTATCGGATTACTCCACTCCACGGGGGTCAAGTACCTGATCGTCGGGGGGCACGCGGTGGCGTTTCACGGGCACCCGAGGTTCACGGGGGTCGTTGATTTCTTTGCTGAGGGCCAAAGGCCCGAATTCATCCCAGCCTCGGGCAACGCCCGAGGGTTGGGTGCAACCCATTTCCTTAGGGCCAAAGGCCCGTCCCACTGCTCCACCGGACAGCCAGGATGAATCGGGTAATCGGATCCGTCCTGCCTATGGACTCATCCCTCGTTTCCCTGTGCACCGTCGAAGGCCCGCTTTCCAGGACGCGGAACCCACCTCTCGGATGGGTGGCGATCGCTCGGGCTTTCAGCCCTCACGGTGATTTTTGCCATGGAACCTGGGACGTTGCCCCAGGCTGGGATGGCGGCGCGCCGTGGGCGCTTTCGGAGTCGCGCTTAACGACAACTTCAATCGTGGCGAGCGCACGTTCCCAGTGGGTGAAAGCCAAGTTCGTGGCTGCAAACAAGCAGCCCCAATGGGCTGCCCGGTTCTTGGCGTGAACTCCATGGATTTCAACTGAATCGTTCCGCTTCGGCAGGCGCGGCTCCCCTGAATGCCGTCACGGGATCGCCAGTGGGTCTCCGGCCTGGCGTTGTTGCGCCCGCAGCAGGGCCAGCAGGCGGGTGCGCTGTTTCAGGAAGCGGGGTTGGTCGGCAAGATCCTTCCGTTCGTCCGGGTCCCGGCGCAGATCGAACAACTGCAGGCGTTGGGACTTGGGGTATTCGATCAGCTTCCAGCGGCCATCGGTGACCGCGCGTTGGATGTCGCGATACGCGGTCAGCACGGTCTTGGGCGACCCACCGGTGCCGTTCCTACCCAGCCACGTCGGTAGTAGACTTTCGCCTTCGGCGCCGTCAGGAGCGGGAACGCCGGCGTAGTCGCACAGGGTGGCGGCCAGTTGGTGCAGGGTGACGAGGTCGCTGACGCGGCGGTTGCGCGGAATTCCCGGGCCGGCGACGAGTAGGGGCACCCGCATGGAGTGCTCGTACAGGTTTTGTTTCCCGAGCAATCCGTGGCTGCCCATGGCGAGGCCGTTGTCGCCGGCGAAGACCACCAGGGTGTTGGTGTGGAGTTGGGTTTCGTGAAGGGTGTCGAGGATGCGTCCCACCTGGGCGTCGACGTGGGAGATCATGCCGTAGTAGGCGGCGAGGTCCTGGCGAACCGCCTCGGGAGTGCGGGGCCACGGCAGCAGCTTTTCGTCGCGCACGGTCATCTCGCCATTATCGAAGGGGTGCTGGACGAGGAAGTTGGAGGGAAGCGGCGGTGGCCGGGTGGCGTAGAGCTCCAGGAATTCGGGCGGCGGCGTGCGCGGGTCATGAGGCGAGGTCAGTGCGACATAGAGGCAAAAGGGCTGATCCCCGCGCCGAGGTTCCTTCAAGAAGCGGACAGCGCTGTCGGCGAAGGTTTCGGAGGAAGGGCCGGCGGCGGTGCGTTCCGGCGACAACGTGCCGTCGGGCAGGAGATCGCGGACTTTGACCTGATTCTGGTCGGTCATGCCGCCGAGGAAGACGTTGTGACCTTCGGCGAAGGAAGCGGGCAACGAACGGGCGCCGTTGTGCCATTTCCCGGTGATAAACGTCGTCCAGCCGGCGCGCCCGAGCTGGCCGGGCCACGTCGGGGTGTCGCGGAGGTCTTCGCGGACGCGGAACAGGGAACGTCCGCTGAGCATCATGGCGCGGGACGGGACGCAGACAGCACCTTGGAGCGCGCCGAGAATATGGGCCTGGGTGAAGGCGGTGCCGGCGCGGGCGAGGCGGTCGAGATGGGGGGTTTGGATCTGGCGGTTGCCGAGGGCGTGGATCGTGTCGGCGCGCTGGTCGTCGGAGAAGATGAAGACGATGTTGGGGCCTGTTGCGGGGGCTGCGAAGGCGGCGCGAGGAAGGAAGAGGGCGCTGAAGAGCAGGTAGGCTAGGCGGACCAATGGTGCGAGGCGGGAGTGCATGGGGGTCAAGGTTGGGACATGAGGTAGGGCGATGAACCGAGGCCCGAGGAGTGGAGCGGGCGGCCCTCACCCCGGCCCTCTCCCGGAGGGAGAGCGAGAATATTTCCCGCGGGTTTCGAAGGGTTGAGCCGGGTGTTGGCTGGAACGAGTCGCGACGGCTCGGACGGTTGGAGTTCTGGCATGTCGCCGTGCGGTATTTGCGGCTCCCTCTCCCGGTGGGAGTGGGTTGGGGTGAGGGGGCCGGTTTCAACCCTCGCGATGGCTTCCATGGGAAGGTTTATGGAGAGCACCCTGTTCAAAATCGACCTGCTCACGGGCCATGAACCTGGGGAGGCGGGGGGATTACGATGAGGAGTAGGAGTACGATGACGAGGGGAGGGCAGGTTCATGGAGAGGAGTGTTTTCCAAGAATGGACACGTATTGGG
>CAUJJW010000150.1 GCA_963205105.1 Verrucomicrobiota bacterium
CCCACCGCCCTCCCCCCTCCGCCGTCCGCCCTCCTACCCCCCCCCACCCCCCTCCGTCCTCCGCCCTCCCTCCTCCGCCCACCGCCCTCCGCCCTCCGTCCTCCGCCTTCCGCCCTCCGTCCTCCGCCCTCCGCCTTCCGCCTTCCGCCTTCCGCCTTCCGCCTTCCGTCCTCCGTACCGCTTGCCCCGGACGTTGCCCGCCACCTACAGTGCACGCACTCGTCCCCCGTACGGCACCATGACCAAACCTTGGGCCATCCTTTTGTGCACCTGCTTGGTCGCCTTCGCCGACATACCGGTCGGCTTCGCCCGCGACGTCCCACCTCTCTGGTCCCTCTCCCCTCTCCAACCCCCTCCCGTCCCCCCCGGACAAAAGCATCCCATCGACGCCTTCATCGTCGCGGAGCTGTCGGCTAAGGGCCTTCAACCATCGCCCCCTGCTGACCGCCGAACCCTCCTCCGCCGACTCAGCTACGACCTCACAGGCCTGCCTCCCGCCGCAGAAGCTTTGGCCTCCTTTCTCGCCGACACCCGCCCCGAAGCCTACGACCAAGTCGTTGAACAATGCCTCCAGTCGGAGCGCCACGGCGAACACTGGGCCCGTCACTGGCTGGATGTCGCCAATTACGCCGACACCCACGGCAACGACCACGACTACGCCCGACCGAACGCCTGGCACTACCGGGACTACGTCATCCGCTCGTTCAACACGGACAAGCCCTACGCCCGCTTCGTGCAGGAACAGATCGCAGGGGATGCCTTGTTCCCCGACGACCCCGACGCCACGGTCGCCCTGGGATTCCTCGCCGCCGGCCCCTGGGACCACACCCTCATGGTCACCGTGCGCGAAGACACCGTGGACCATCGCATGGCCCAAAACCTCGACCGCGACAGCATGGTCAGCGCCGCGGTGGGCACGATTCAAAGCCTCACTGTCCACTGTGCCCGGTGCCACAACCACAAGTTCGATCCCATTTCCCAGCGCGAATACTATTCGCTCCAGGCGGTGTTCGCGGGGGTCGACCGCGCCGACCGACCCTTTGACTCGGACTCCCGCACCCACGCCACCCGCCAGCGGCTGCTGGAGGAACGCCGCCAGATCGACATCCGTCATCCCGCGCTGATCGCCCGTCTCGAATCCCCCGGGATCGCCCGAGTCGTTCAGGCTTGGGAGGAAGCCTGGCAACGGCGTGAACAAGCCTGGGCGCCGCTCGACATCCTCAGCGTGGTCTCTACCGGCGGCGCCACTCTTGCACGCGAACCGGATCGATCCTGGTCCGCCAGCGGCCAACGTCCCGACCGCGACACCTACATCGTCACCGCCCGTCCTTCCACCGGCCTCCTACGCGCCATCCGGCTTGAAGTCCTGCCCGACGATCGCCTCCCCCAGCGCGGGCCGGGTCGCTGGGACAACGGGAACTTTCACCTGAGCGAATTTCGCGCCTTTGCTACAACCAACGGTTCCCAAAGCTCGGGCACGCCCCTCGTCTTCGCCCGCGCGGCTGCTGACTTCAACGAAGGTCCCGCCATCTCCGCCGCCCAGGCCATCGACGGCAAGAACGACACCCACTGGGGCGTTCATCCCCGGTACGGCCAACCGCACGAAGCCGTTTTTGAAGTAAAGAACCCACCAGCCGCTTCCGCGGAAGGCGTCCTGACGATCCTGATCGAACACCAGGCCAACGCGCCCGGGCACGGCATCGGACGCTTCCGCATCACCACCTCAGACCAGAACGCGGTCGACGCCGTGCTTCAACCGCTGGCCGTGGAACTGACCACGATTCTGCGTACCCCTGCCAGCGAGCGCACCCCGGCCCAACGCCAGGACCTCGCCCTCGCGGTCCTGAAATCCGAGGTTGAAAAGGCGCTGGCGGCATTGCCCGAACCCCGGAAGGTCTACGCCGTCACCCGCGACTTCCCCCCCGACGGCCCCAACTTCAAGCCGTCCCCCCATCCGCGCCCAATTCATGTCCTTGCCCGCGGTGATCTCGCCAAACCAGGCGACCCCGTCGGGCCAGGCACGCTCGGCTGCATCCCCGGTCTGCCGGGGGAACTTTCCCTCAGCCCGGCGGAAGCGGAGGACGAAACCCTTCGACGCGCCGCCCTGGCCCGGTGGCTGGTGGACGAACGCAACGTGCTCACGTGGCGCAGCATCGTGAACCGCGTCTGGGCCCATCATTTCGGTCGCGGCCTCTGCGACACGCCCAACGATTTCGGTCGCATGGGCGGAACCCCCAGCCATCCCGCCCTGCTCGACTGGCTCGCCGTCTGGTTCCGCGACGAAGCCAAAGGTTCCCTGAAAGCCCTCCATCGCCTCATCGTCACCAGCGACACCTGGAAGCAGTCGTCGTTCGCGTTGAACGTGCCGGAGTTCGACAGTGACAACCGGCTTTTGTGGCGACAGAACCGTCCCCGGCTCACCGCCGAACAGATGCGCGACACCGTGCTCCTGCTCGGCCAACGGCTCGACCTCACCATGGGCGGGCCATCCGCAGCCCAGTTCAATTCACGAGGCGACGCCACCTTCAATGCCGGCGGCAATCCACCGTACCTGGGCTACGAGGACTTCGACCCTGACGCCCCCGCCGCACGTCGACGGGCCATTTATCGGTTCGTTTTTCGTACCGTTCCGGACCCGTTCATGGACGCCCTGGATTGCCCGGATGGCGGCGCGGTGACCCCGGTGCGCAATCTCTCGACCACCGCTCTTCAGGCCTTCGCCCTGCTCAACAACGCGTTCCTGATCCGGCAATCCGAACATATCGCCGCGCGCATCGCCGCCCAGGCCAGTGAACCCGGCGATCAAGCCGGCGCCGCCTTTCAACTCATCCTGCAGCGTGACGCCCGCGAACCGGAGCGGGCCGGATTCGCCGCCTATATCGCGCGGCACGGCCTCGCCAACGCCACCCAACTGCTGCTCAACAGCAACGAGTTTCTGCACCTCGACTAGGCCATGAACCACCTCCTTCCTCGCCGGGATTTTCTCAGGTGCTTCACCACCGGCCTCTCGGGCATCGCCCTGGCCTCCCTGCTCGGCCGCGAAACCCACGCCGCCTCACCGCCCCCGCACCGGCCCAAGGTCAAACGGGTCATCCAGCTCTTCATGAACGGCGGCGCCAGCCAGTGCGACCTGTTCGATTTCAAGCCCCAGCTCATCGCCCGGCATGGTCAGAAGTTTGACCCCGGCGCCGGCCAACGAGTCGAAGCCAGCATCAGCGTCCCCGGCGCCATCATGAAGAGCCCCTTCGATTGGGCCCAACATGGCCAGTCCGGTCGCTGGGTCAGCAGCGCCCTCCCTCACCTGTCCCAACACGTCGATGACATGGCCTTCCTCATGGCCATGCAGTCCGCCTCCAACGTCCACGGACCCGCCGCCTACCTCCAAACCAGCGGCTTTCTCCTGCCCGGCTTCCCCAGCGCCGGCGCCTGGATTTCCCACGCGCTCGGCAGTTTGTCCGACGACGTTCCCGCCTTCGTCGCCCTGCCCGACGCCCGCGGCCTGCCCTACAACGGACGCAGCGCGTTCACCTCAGGGTTCCTGCCCGCCAACCATCAGGGCACCGTCATACAAGCCTCCGCACCCCAGCCCGTCACGCACCTGCAACCCCCGTCCGAAGCCCGACACATCACCGCCGCCAGCCGTTCCGAGGGACTCGCCCTGCTCCGCGACCTCAACGCCGCCCACGCCGCCGAGCGCCCCGACGATTCCCGCCTCGGCGCGCGCATGCAAAGCTACGAACTCGCCGCCCGCCTGCAGCTCGCCGCCCCGGAACTGCTCGATCTCACCACCGAATCCCAAAGCACCCGAAGGCTCTTCGGCCTCGACAAACCGCACACCGCCGACTTCGGCAAGCGCTGTCTCTTCGCCCGACGCATGATCGAACGCGGCGTTCGCTTCGTTCAGGTCTGGAGCGGTCACGGGGGAGGATCGGACAACTGGGACAACCACACGGACATTCCGAAGGAACTCGGCGCCGCCTGCCGCAGCATGGACCAACCGGCCGCCGCCCTGCTTATGGACCTCAAGGCCCGCGGGTTGCTCGAGGACACCCTTCTGGTCTGGACCACCGAGTTCGGCCGAATGCCGTTCAGCCAGGGCAACACCGGCCGCGATCACAATGGCGGCACCTTCGTCTCCTGGTTCGCCGGCGCCGGGATTCGGCCGGGTGCCGAACTCGGCCAAAGCGACGAGTGGTCGTGGAAGGCGGTCGATGGCGTCACCACCACGTACGATTTTCATGCCACCCTGCTCCACCTTTTAGGCATTGATCATGAAAGCCTTACGTTCAGAAACGGAGGGATCGACCGACGCCTGACCGACGTTCATGGGCGCGTCCTGCACGAAATCCTGGCCTGAGGGCACTGATTCCGGTCCCAAAATTCTACCCACTCCACTGCAATGGGTTACAAACCGTGGATTCCGTGCCCACCGCCTCACTCAACCCCGGCCCCGTTTGCTCCGAATCCGTTTCGGAGGAACAACTGAAGAGCCCGATGCGCCAACTCATCGTCGCCGACCTCCACTACTCGCTCCGCCAATGGGACTGGGTCGTCCGGAACGCCGGTCGTTTCGATGCCGTCATCATCGCCGGTGACTTGCTCGACATCACGTCGCCCGTCGACCGCGAGGCTCAGATCATCGTCATTCTTAAGTACTTGGCCCGAATCGCCCGGTCCACCCCGCGCCTGCTCGTCACCTCCGGAAATCACGATCTCGACGAACCCACCCCCTCCGGCGAACGCACCGCCGGCTGGCTCGATCAGGCCCGCGCCTCCGGAGTGCTCGTCGATGGTGACTCTTGCATGAGCGGGGATTGCCTCATCTCCCTGTGTCCCTGGTGGGAATCCGACGCCTCCCGCCAAGCCATCGAACGTCAACTGGCCCGCGACGCCTCGCGTCCCCGACGTTGCTGGATCTGGATTCACCACGCCCCGCCCCTCGGCTCCCGCACCAGCTGGAACGGCCACAAGGACGCCGGCGACGCCGCCCTCACCGAGTGGATTCATCAATTCCGCCCGGATCTCGTGCTTTCCGGACACATCCACCAAGCCCCCTTTCAGGAAGGCGGTTCGTGGGTCGACCGCGTCGATTCCACCTGGGTGTTCAACGCCGGCTATTACATCGCCGCCGAACCGCCGTTCATGGTCCTCGACCTCGAAAACCGACGTGTCGAGTGGATATCCGCCGCCGGCAACGAACAGATCCACCTCGACCAACCCCCGCCGCGAAACACCCCGACCCCTCCGTAGCGGCGGGCGTCCCGCCTGCCGTAGAGGGGGGCGTCCCGCCCCCCGGAATGCGGGGTTCATGGCCCCAAGACGTGTCCAATTTTTGGAGAACGTTCCTACCCATGAACTGTCAGTCTCCAGCCCCGGATGGGGCGGCAAGATTCTAGCCCACGGCGTGAGCCGTGGGACACGGCCCCAAAGAAAAACCCAAGCCCCGGAGGGGCGATCAGAAAACCAGTGGCGGTCAGAACATCCTGAGTTCCTCCAAATACCAACCCTAACGCGGCCGATTCTGATCGCCCCTCCGGGGCTCGAAATCCGATGCAACGCCACACCCATGGCTCACGCCATGGGCTTCCGTTCTTTCGGCCCTCCGGGCCTCCTTCGTTCGCCCTGGCGTCGAGACATCCCAACGTGTCCTGGACTGCGGCGGCCACGACGCCGCTCTCCATCATCCACACCGTCCCACCCATCACCGACCCCGCTTCGACTGCATCTGCAACAGGCTCTCCAACACCTCATCCACCATGCCCAAATGGTCCGTGCGATCTTCGTACTGCCGCTTCAGATCCACCAAATAAGTCGTCACTGCATTCAACCGGCGCGCCAACAACCGCGCCACATGCACCGCGATGGCCGGATTCGTCTCCAGAAATGCCTGAGGATTCTCCACCACCCGAACCACGATCTCCGTTCCCGCCCGCACCGTCGCCATGTGAGGCTGTTCCAATAACACCGACACCTCCCCAAACACCGCCCCAGGCTGGGTCACCGTGCTGATTAAATGACCCAATTTCAGAATCTCCACCTTCCCGGATTCCAAAAAATACAGAACGCCCGCCCGCTTGCCCTCATCCAGAAGCACCACCCCCGACGAAAAAACCCTCCGAGGACAGCCCGCCGTCACCGCCAGGACCTCATCGACGTTCGTCACGCAGCAGAACTAGCCGGTTTTCAGACCGCCGAAAAGTCCCGATCCGGCTAGCGGTAGATATCCACCAGATAAATCAACGCCTCCGACCGACCCGCATTCACGATCGCATGCGGCACATCCGCCCGGTAACTCGCCGAATCCCCCGGGTTCAACTCGTCCTGATCCCCTCCCGATTCCACCCGCACCTTCCCCTTCTGCACCGTCAAATACTCGTGCGTGCCCGCAAAGTGCGGCGCACTGCGCAATGCCCCACCCGGTCGCAGCAAAATCTCGTAAAACTCCACGTCCTTTTCCCGGTTCAACGGCGACAGCGTGCGGATCTCACAGTCGGGATCCGACCGGAACACATACGCCCGATCCGCCCCCCGGATCACCTGAATCGACGACTGCGCCCCCGGGGTCTCCAGCAAATCCGAGAGCGACATGCCAAACGCCTGCGCAATGCGAAAAGTCACCGCCAAGGTCGGGTTCGCCTCGTTCCGCTCCACCTGGCTCAACATCGACCGGCTGACCCCCGACGCCGCCGCCAGCTGCTCCAGCGACCACCCCCGTGCCTTCCGCAAATCACGCACCCGCCGACACAAATGCTGACTCAACGCATCCGCCGCCGGCATCGGCACACTCCCCTCCCCACCTTCCACATCCGATCCACTCATGAATTCTCCACTATAGCGGAATAATGTCTTGATTAGCGGAAGGCGTTTTCCGATATTACGCACGCGCTTCCGAAATACCGGAGCCATCCAGCCTCCATCGGACGCCCGGCGCAAGACCAATCTCCCCCCACCGAATCATGAAAGCCCTCGTCAAAGCTCAAGCGGAACCCGGTCTCTGGCTCCAGGACATCCCGAAGCCCGGCATCGGCATCAACGACGTCCTCATCCGCGTCCATAAAACCGGCATCTGCGGCACCGATCTGCACATCTGGAAATGGGACGCCTGGGCCCAGAAAACCATCCCCGTCCCCATGGCCGTCGGACACGAATTCGTCGGCGAAATCGTCGAGGTCGGCTCCAACGTCCACGATTTTTTCCCCGGGCAGATCGTCAGCGGCGAAGGCCACGTCGTCTGCGGCCGTTGCCGGAACTGCCTCGCCGGTCGTCGCCATCTCTGCGCCGACACGAAAGGGGTCGGCGTCAATCGTCCCGGAGCGTTCGCCGAGTACTTGTCCCTCCCCATGACCAATGTCTGGGTGCACTCCCCGGACGTCGACCGCGACGTCGCGTCCATTTTCGATCCCTTCGGCAACGCGGTGCATACCGCCCTCTCCTTCGACCTGCTCGGCGAAGACGTCCTGGTCACGGGAGCCGGCCCCATCGGCATCATGGGCGCCGCCATCGCCAAACACGCCGGAGCCCGTTACGTGGTGATCACCGACGTCAATCCCTGGCGCCTCGCCCTCGCCGAAAAGATCGGCGTCACCCGCGCCGTGAACGCCCGCGAGAAAAGCCTGCGCGACGTGCAGAAGGAACTCGGCATGAAGGAGGGCTTCGACGTCGGCCTGGAGATGTCCGGCAACCCTCATGCCTTCCGCGACCTCATCGCCAACATGGCGCACGGCGGCAAGATCGCCCTGCTCGGCATCCCTTCCGAACCCATGGCCATCGACTGGAACGCCGTGATTTTCAACATGCTCACCATCAAGGGCATTTACGGCCGTGAAATGTACGAAACCTGGTACAAGATGACCGTCATGCTCGAGAGCGGTCTCAACATCCAGCCGATCATCACTCACCGCTTCCACTACACCGAGTACCGGAAAGCCTTCGAAGTCGCGCTCTCCGGCGAATCCGGCAAGGTCATCCTCGACTGGCAGTAGCCCTGTCCCATGAACCTCCCGTCCGTAGCGGCGGGCGTCCCGCCTGCCGTAGAGGGGGCGTCTCGCCCCCCGGAATCCCCGGTTCATGGTCCCAATACAGGTCCAATATTTCGAAAACCTTCCCCTCCATGAACCGCCCCTCCCCTCGTCATCGTACTCCTAATCCTAATCGCAATCCTGCCTCCCCCCAGATTCATGGGCGGTGAGCAGGTCATCAGGCCCCTTCCCATGAATCCCGCATTTCAACAGCACCTCACCCGGCAACTCGACGAACTCCGCTCCGCCGGTCTCTACAAGGGCGAACGCGTTCTCTCCACCGCACAGGGCGCCCGGGTCCGCGTGCTCGACGGAACACCGGTGCTCAATCTTTGCGCCAACAATTACCTCGGCCTCGCCCAACACCCCGCCATTCGCGAAGCCGCCCATGAAGGCCTCGACCGCTGGGGCTACGGCCTCGCCAGTGTCCGCTTCATCTGCGGCACCCAGGACGTTCACAAACAACTCGAAGCCCGGCTCACGTCCTTCCTCGGCACCGAGGACACCATTCTCTACACGAGTTGCTGGGACGCCAACGGCGGCGTGTTCGAAACCCTGCTCGGCCCCGAGGACGCCATCATCTCCGACGAACTCAACCACGCGACCATCATCGACGGCATCCGGCTCTGCAAAGCCCAACGCCATCGCTACCGCAACAACGACCTCGCCGATCTCGAAGCCAAACTCAAGGAGGCCGCCAACGCCCGCTTCAAGCTCATCGTCACCGACGGCGTTTTCAGCATGGACGGCACCATCGCCAACCTCCGTGGTCTCTGCGATCTCGCCGATCGCTACGACGCCCTGGTCATGGTCGACGACTCCCATGCCGTCGGTTTCCTGGGCAAGACCGGGCGCGGCACGCACGAGCATCATGGGGTGATCGGACGCATCGACATCCTGACCGGCACCTTGGGCAAGGCGTTGGGTGGCGCGAGCGGCGGGTACACCAGCGGACGGCGCGAGATCGTGGAACTGCTGCGCCAACGTTCACGGCCTTACCTGTTCAGCAACACCGTGGCGCCGCCGATCGCCGCTGCGTCCATCCGGGCGCTGGACCTCCTGGGTTCGTCGACCGAACTGCGCGATCGGCTGGAAACCAACACCCGCTATTTCCGGGAGGCCATGACCCGGGCTGGCTTCCAGATCGTCCCGGGCGAACATCCGATTGTTCCCATCATGCTGGGGGAGGCCTCCCTCGCGCAGCGCTTTGCCGCGGCGATGCTGGAACGCGGCGTCTACGTGGTGGGCTTCTTCTACCCGGTGGTGCCCCATGGTAAGGCCCGCATCCGCACCCAGATGTCCGCCGCCCACACCCGCGCCGACCTCGAATTCGCCGTGGAACAGTTCACCGCCGTGAAGCGGGAACTCGGTCTGTGATCCCGGGAAGCCGCCTGTTCGAATTCGATCTGCTCACGGGCCATGAACGTTAGAAGGCGGGTGGGGGATTGAGGTTACGATGAGGAGTAAGATTAAGAGGGGAGCGGAGGTTCATGGAGAGTGCCCTGTTCGAAATCGACCTGCTCACGGGCCTTGAACCCGGGAGGATTCCGGGGGGCGGGACGCCCCCCTGTACGGCAGGCGGGACGCCCGCCGCTACGGAATGCAGGTTCATGGAGAGCCCCCCTGTTCAAAAATAACCCCTTCAAGTGCCAGGAACCCGGGGAAGCCCGGGCCTACTCCACGTTCACCCGGAAATACCGCGCGCCCGTCGACGGCATCGGTATGGTGACCTGGGCCGTCTGGCCGTCACCGGTCACCGCGTCACCGACGGGAGCCCATTCTGTCCCCGTCGCAGCATCGCTCGCTTGAAGCCGATAGCGCCGGCCTGACTCGGTTTGCCAACTCAATCCCAAGGCGCGCTCCCCAACCGCGCCCATCACGAGTTCCAGGCGGAATCGGCTCTGGTCATCCAATGGAACGGTGCCCGATCGATATTCGTCCCGGTCCGTCACACCGTCCCCATCGAAATCGTCCGCTCCCGTGCGCGTCAGATTGCCGAACCACGCCAACTCCCAGCCGTCCTCCAGACCGTCGGCATCAATGTCCCCAGCCGGACTTCCTGCCCACCCGACCGCGAAGACGTCGCTTGTCTGGTTGTCATCCCCCTCGACGAACCCATCGGATCGGGAGCCGAAAACGAGCCGCCGCCCGTCGACGCTCAACAACGGCGGGCCTGAGGACTCCCTTGCGTCGGCCGATTCCTGGACACGGGCCACCCGGGTCGTCCTCTTCTCGACCAGATCGCGGATGAATATGTCGCCCACCGTGTTGGGGTCGTCGACCACCAAGTCATCAGAAGCACTGCGGAAGGCCAGGAATCGGCCATCCGCTGAGTAACTCGGGAACCGCGACGACGGTGATCCCGCCAACGACCCGTCAGGCAGCACGTCGATACGCGACGAGGTTCCCGTTTCGAGGTCCACTGCCCAGGTAGAGCGGGCCGCGGGCTGGACCAATCCCATGCGTTCGCTGACAGCGAGCCATCGCCCGTTCCTGGACATGGCTTCCAGCGTGTTCGTGAGCGCGGAGCCGGCGGGAAGTGCAACCTCCCGGAAGGTGGCCTCTCCTTCGTCCCGCCATCGGATGCGCGGCAAAAGTGCCGCACCATCTCCCCGCTCCGAGAAGACGACGCGTCTTCCGTCATAGCTCAACCCGGCCGTCGAGCCCGCCATCACCGAAAACTCCTCGCGTGCACCCGTCGTCGGATCCAGCAACACGGCCCGCGGAGGCGATGACCCGAGGCGGGTGGCCAACGTCCGGCCCCCGATGCCCGCGAGGGTCAACGACAAGGGGCCAGGGTCCGCCGTCTCAACAAGCCAGTTGCGGCCCGCCACCAGATCCCTGAGAACCACCTGACCCCGTGTCACGCTGCCTTCGACCAACGTCGTGGCGTCGGTGAAGAAAGCGACATACCGGCCGTCCGCGCTGATCTGCAATTGGGACACAGACCGCATCGTTGCCGGTTGGCCGTCCGGATTCAGAGCCACGGCACGGGTCACGCCCAAGGCGAGGTCACGCACGAACACCTGCGGAGTCCAGATCCGAGTCCCGTCCGCTCTCACCAGGAGCAAATCGGCCGTAAATGCGACGAACCTGCCGCTGCTGGAAAGCACTGCCTCGGTGAATCCAGGCCGCGACGGCCCGCCTTCCGCTCCCGGCACGGTGACCAGGGTCGTCCGGCCCGAGGCCAACTCCTGCACAAACAAATCCGGCAGTCCCTTGGCATCGTCCAGCACCAGATCGTCGGCGGTGCTGGCGAACAGCACCAGGCGTCCGTCCGCACTGACTCCGCCATGTCCGAAGGTGCTTCGTCCGAAGGCAACCCGTGATGCGGGGCCAACGCGGGCTGAAACAACCGACAAACGTCGCAGCTCCGGTTCCCACTCGAACACGTCCGTTGCCCGATTCCGGTCCCCGGCGACGAGAGCATCGGAGGAACACTGGAAGGCCAATCGACCTCCGGGACCAAACCCCGGTCGCGCGAATTCCATGCCGCCCACCGCCATTCCCGCGTCGTTGGTGGTCACCAACTCCACCTTCCCGGTCGCTGGCTCGACCAGATACAGCTGATAGGTGTTCGTCGAAGTCCCGCCGCTGACGAGATCCACGGCGGAACTCGTGAACGCCACACGGGTTCCACCCGGACCCGCAGCCACCTCCTGGACGCGGATCGGTTGTGCCGTGACGGCGTTTGTGACCGTGACCACGCCCTCGGACTCGCGCCATAGCCGAAGCACCGCCGGTTGCCCCGACCGCACCGTCTGCGAAAATGCCAGCACCTCGCCCGTCGGGTCGAAACTCAACACCGTCGGCTCGTCCAGCAATGTGCCGTGAAGCCCCGCACTGCCGCCCAGAAAACGCGCCTCGGTGTCGCCCAATTCAAACACCTCCACGACATTCGTCACAATGGTCGGCCCCACCACGGCAACTGCCCACGTCGAAACCGCCAGCCGGGGACGACCCGGCGCGAACGCCATCGATCGGCCCTCCACCGCGGTGCGGTTCCCGGTGACCGTGATCAGATTCATCTCGAGGCGGGTAGTCGCTCCCCGGTCCATGTCCCGGACGTAGACACCGGAAGGTGTCCGGACCGGGACGCTCGCCACGATGTTCGTGGAAATGGACCGGAACGCCACCCAACGCCCGTCATCGCTCACATCGTAATCGTCGACGTCATGGTTCGTCCCGCTCCGAGCCTCGCCGGAAACCATCGTCGTCACTCCGGTCCCCAGGTGCCGCACAAACACGTCCACCCGCTGGTCGGTATCGGGTCCGGCAGCGTCGAGGTTCGTCGCCCGACTCCCGAAGACCACCACCCGTCCATCCGAGGCGAGGCGTGGCGGAAAATTCTCGGCATCCGCCCCCTGGCCATCGGTAGCGACCGACCCTCGCACCGTCGTCCCTTCCACCATGTCCCGCACGAACACATCGGCAACCTGGTTGGTGTCGCCATCCACCAGATCCGAGGCTCGGCTCAAGTAGGCGATGTATCGGCCGTCCCCGGAGATGTCGGGCGCGAACGAGTCCCCGTTTCCCGAAGCGCCGGACGGGTTGACACTGATCAGGGCGGTGCGTCCGGTGGCGATTTCTCTCAGAAACACATCCCGAAGGATGCCATTCGCGTCATTCGTGGTGAGATTGGAAGCCGAGCTGGAAAACACGAGGAATCGACCGTCCCGGCTGTATCGTGGCGAGTCGGATTCCCCGTTTCCGGTGACGCGTGTCGGGGGAAAGGCCGAAGTATCCGGGGCTGATACGATCTGGCTGACCCGAAGTTGGGCCCAGGCGGAACCTGCTCCCAGCCAGACCACCACGAACCATGAAACCAAACCCAGGCCCCGCCGGAGATTGTCCCTTTTGAAGCCGCCTCCGTGCCGACGTTGGAATCGATTCATAGGAGTGGGTTGATCCGGCGGCTGGCAGATCTCTGGATGCGTTGAATGTCCGGGTTGTTGGGTTGATTGATGTTGAGCTGAAGTGACTGACCCGGCCGAAGTCCGGGCCGGGTGCGGGCATCCAACCACCGCCAACTCTCAACGTGCCCGTCCGCGAACGACATGGTCGCGCCACCGTCGTGGCGCATGGCTGGAAAATCCACGAGGCCCGTTCGACTCGGCTGAAGCGGATCGTACCCCTCCATGCTGATCAGGAAGCACGCATCGTTTAGGCTCTCTTCCCGTTCGTCCACGAACACCAGGCACTGGGACGGACTCGGATCCACGATGGCGTTCAGGTTCGTGAAGATGCGATAGCCGATGGTCCAAGGGGCATGACGCGACCCGACGTAGCTGTTCATTCCGACCGATCGGACCCGCAAATCCCCCGCACCGCCGCGAGAACGCGACGCATCGGCCGGACAGCGATAGGCCGAAACCGAATCCACATAAGGGCCCAACTGCGAGTTGCGCAGCAAGGCGGTGTTCGTGTTGGCCGGCGACGCCGTGAAGTCGAGCCAGCCCGCCGCCCACGTCCGACCGGCGCTGGAGGCGTCCATCACGTCTCCGCCGTCATAATTCCCCGGCAAACGACCTCCATGATCTTCCGTGTACACCAGCCAGGCGCGGGTCAATTGCCGAAAATTCGCCAGGCAGGCTTGCTGATCGCCGCCGGTCCGGAAGCCCCCCCATGTCGGCATGGCGACCAACGCCAGCAATGCGACCCCGACCCCGACCGCCAGCGCTTCCAGGCGCGTGAAGGCTTGTTCCTTTGACCCGGGATAGGATCCCGGCACGTTCCTGGAATCAACAACGTGACAGCCTTCTGCACGGACCCGACCGAGTCGGGGATGGCAATGATTTGGCATGATCCTCCTGGGATAGACTTCAATCGACGATGCGCAGCCTCGCACGAAACCTATGTGCCAGCAAGGAAGGTGTCCTCCACCACGTCCAGGTAGCTCCCCTTCAGGTGCGTTCCCCCTTTCTGAGCATTGCTCGGGTCCCCTGCCTCACCAACACCCAGTGGGACCGTGTCCCGAGAAAGGAACGCATCCATGTCTGCTTCTTGACCGGTCCTTCTTTGCGTCTCTGCGTCTTTGCGTGAGATCCAACTGAATCGGCTCAGGAGGAACGACTCAGTTGAAATCGATGGAGTTCACTCCAGAACTGACCCTATACCCGCCGTCGCAGACCCAGGCGTAGGGAGGCCGAACCGGATGGGGAAGTCGATGTTCTTGGCGAGGGGCGTACCATTCCCTGACCTGAAGTGGGAGTTCACCGCGATCATTGAGGCAGCCCCGGACGGTGGCTCTTGGGCCGTATGCCCCGAGATACCAGGTTTTAACGGACAGGGCGAAAGTGTCGACGAAGCCAGGCTTCAGCCCGGCTCGAACTGAACCAGGTTCGCCCCGGAAGGATCGAACCCCAGCCCGAACAAAGTGTTGCGGGACTGACCTTGTTCCAGGCATGGCAGGTGCCGGCGTTCCGCCGCAGTTCGGATTGCCATGACCATGAAGACGCCCGTCCCCACAGGCACCGAGAGCGCCCGGCCTTTCCTACCGACCAAGGACTTCGAGCTGTCGAAGCGATTCTATGAGGCGCTGGGTTTCACCAAACAGCTGGATGGCGAGGTGGCGATTTTCAAAATCGGAACCAGCAGCTTCATCCTTCAGCGGTTTTTCCAGAAAGAGTGGGCAGAGAACTTCATGATGCAGCTCATGGTGGACGATCTGGATTCCTGGTGGGCTCATGTTGCATCGCTCGATCTGCCCAAACGATTCGACGTGCCCGCACCGAAACCACCGGCGGTCCAGCCCTGGGGCCTTCGGGTGGCCTACGTCGTCGACCCTTCGGGTGTGCTGTGGCACGTGGCACAGCGCTGACCCGATGCTTCACGGGAAGTCCCCTGTTCGAAACCGGCCTGCTCACGGCCCATGAACCGGGGCGCGAGGGTTGGAGCGAGCGGCCCTCATCCCGACCTTCTCCCGGTGGGAGAAGGAGAATATTTCCCGCGGGTGTCGGAGGGTGGAGAAGGGGGTTGGCTGGAACGAGTCGAGATAGCTCGCACGGATGGTGTCTTGGCGTATCGCGGCGGGCGATA
>CAUJJW010000151.1 GCA_963205105.1 Verrucomicrobiota bacterium
TGGACGGTGGACGGTGGACGGTGGACGGTGGACGGTGGACGGAGGGGGAGAACGAAAAACCCCTTCCGACCGGAGTCGGAAGGGGTTGGGAGAATCGGTGGAAGTTCGAGTTGCCGGTCCGGTCCGGACTAGAACTTGTAAACGATGTTGGCGCCGAGGATGAAGGCGTTGTTGTCGGCTTCGTCCGTACCGGTGCCACCGAAGGCGCGGGTATTGGCGAGGTCGTTATCCCAGCGGAACTCGATACGGGTCAGGACGTTCGCCCAGAGGCTGATATCGAGGGTGGTGGTCAGGCCGAGCAGTTCTTCGCTCTCCTGAGGTCCGGCGATTCCGGGGGTGGCAAGCCACGTGCCGGCGGTGCCCTTGGCCCATTCGCCGCGGAGGTTGAGCTTCAGCTGTTCGGTGAGCTTGTAGGACAAGTAACCCGCGAGGGTTTGCGCCCACTGATCGGAGCTGCCGCCGGTGGCCATCTGATAGGCCTCGCTCGTGCGGTAGTCGTACGCGAGACCCACGGAGAGGTTCTCGAGCGGGGTGGGGATGGTGGCGCCGGCGTAGTATGAATTGCGGCGGCCGCCGTCGGTGATGGCATCGCCGGTAACGGCGTCGAAGCCCTGGACCTGCTGGGTGCCGAGGCCGGAGACGATACCGCCGTAGATGGAAGTGCCGGAGAGGAAACCAGCCGAGTCAGGGACGGTGATGGCGACGGAGCCCATGAACGTCTGGATCCCGAGGGATTCCGGCTCGCCCTTGTAGTAAGGGTTCGCGTTGATACGGGTATCCCAGGCGTTGGCGATGCCGGCGTTGAGCGACAGCCAGTCGGTCAGCGCGTACGAGAACAATGCACCGGTGTGCTGGAACGGCTCGATGTAGTACGCGTAGGAGCGGCTGAAGTTCGGGTTGCTGGGCGACTCCATCACTTCGTAACCGATGATGGTGTCGAACACGCCGACCTTGACGGTCAGGTCGTTGCCCACGGGGGTCTGCAGGTTGACGTAGGCCTGCTTGATGGTGAAGTCGGAGGTGTTTCCGGCTCCGAGGATGGAGGACGTTCCGAAAACGTTCGCGTCCGGCCCGAAGAGAAGGTCGACCTTGTAACCGGCAGACCAGTCGCCCTCATCCAAGGGCTTCTCGATGGTCAGCTTGACCACATCGAGATTGATCTTGTCCATGTTGCTGCCGAGGTCGAACACGCGACCCGGGAGCCGGGGCGTGCCCGAATTGCCTTGCAGGTCGAAAAACGCCGAGGTGCTGACGTAGCCGCTGATCGTGGTCGACGTGAGCGCGGTCTCGACCGAGCTCATCTTGCCTTCTTCGGCGAAAGCCGCCGAGCCGGCACTAACGATGCCAGCCGCAATCAGGGCTGACGTGCGCAGGTGGGTATTCATGCCAATCGAGTTCCTCCAGTAGTACTTTTATTGGGTTGTTTTCGCCTAGAGCGGCGCCCGGTCCCGGGGCGAAGTGCCGGAAACTACACCGGACGGTGCATTAATCGGGCGGAAGCCTACGGATCGGCTTTTCATCCGACAATATCAATTTTCGGGGTGCGGACGGCCCCTCCCCCCAGCCCTGGGGGTCCGTTTGACGCTCGCCCCTTTCAGCGGGGTAGGGTGCTTCTCCGTTGAGGGCCAAGCGGTGTCACAGGGCTGGAAAGCGGGTCTAAACCCTGGCGATCGTTGGGGTGTCCCGGTGAGCGGTTGAAGGGCACAGCCATTCGCTTCCTTCATTGCCAGGGCCGTTGGCCGCTCCGGCTCGGCGTCGTCAGGCGAGAACTGGCCACGCGGTCCATGGACTGCTACAAGTCTGCCTCATGTTACCCGGACGTAGAGCAACGCTTGGCTGGGCTGTGATGCGGGTCGGGGCGATGTTGGGTGCCGTCTCAGGAATCTGCGCACCGGCGCCGGCAGCGGATTCGGTCCGGGACAACGCCAAGGCTCACTGGGCTTTCGTGGCTCCGCAACGTCCCGCCGTGCCCGGAGGGCAGGCCAAGGCCGGCGAGGCCGTGCATCCGATCGACGCCTTCATCCGGGCACGGTTGCGTGCGGAGGGTTTGGAGTCTGCACCGGAAGCGGACCGGATCACGTTATTGCGTCGGTTGCATTTCGATGTCGTCGGGCTGCCGCCGACACTGGAGGAGGTGGACGCGTTTCTCGCGGATGCGTCGCCGGGTGCCTACGAGCGGGTGGTGGACCGGTTGCTGGCATCGCCGCACTACGGGGAACGATGGGGGCGGCATTGGCTGGATGCTGCTCGCTACGCGGACAGCGATGGGTTCGAGAAGGATAAGCCGAGGTTCATCTGGATGTATCGCGACTGGGTGGTGGGCGCCTTGAACCGTGATTTGCCTTACGACCGCTTCATTGTGGACCAGATTGCGGGCGATCTGCTTGCGGATTCGGGTCAGGACGAGCAGGTGGCCACGGGATTTTTGCGGAACGCGATGCTCAACGAGGAAGGCGGCGTGGATCCGGAGCAATTCCGAATGGAGGCGATGTTTGACCGGATGGATGCGATCGGGAAGAGCGTCCTGGGTTTGACCATCCAATGTGCCCAGTGCCACACGCACAAATTCGATCCGCTCACCCAGGAGGAGTACTACCGGATGTTCGCCTTCCTGAACAACGACCATGAAGGTTCGATGGTGGCCTACATGCCGGCGGAACAGATGCAGGTGGCGAACCTGCGCCGCGAGATGGCCGACCTTGAGAACGGGCTTCGGCATCGGACTCCCGATTGGGAGGCACGGATGGCGGCCTGGGAGGAAACCGTTCGTACCAACACGTTGGATTGGCAGGTGGTGGAGCATGTCAACGTGGGGGACAACGGGGAGCGGTTCTATTATCACGCGGACGGCTCGGTTCGGGCGGCCAGTTATGCGCCGACCCAATGGACGGCCCGCTTTGAGGGCACGAATCGGTTGGCCAGCATCGGGGCGTTCCGTTTCGAGCACCTGACCGATCCCAATCTGCCCTGCAACGGTCCGGGGCGATCGATCCGGGGCATGGCGGCGCTGAGTGAATTCCAGGTCACGGCGGAGGACCTGCTGCAGCCCACGAATCGGGTGGTGGTGAAGTTCGTCAAGGCGACCGCGGATTTCGAGAATGCCGAGAAGCGGCTGGAGCCCGAGTTTCAATCGGAGAGCCGCATTGCGGGGGGAGGTGACAAGCGCACCTACGGTCCGGTAGCGCACGCCATCGACGGAAAAGGGGATACCGCGTGGGGGATTGATGCCGGGCCGGGGCGGCGGAACGTGGCGCGGCAGGCGGTGTTCGTGCCGGACCGTCCGCTGAACTTCCCCGGAGGAGCCCGATTGATCTTCGGATTGCAGCAGAACCACGGCGGGGACAACTCCGACGACAACCAGAACCACAACCTGGGTCGGTGGCGGATCAGCGTGTGTTCCTCCACGAACGCGGTGGCGGATCCGGTGCCCCTGGCGGTTCGGGAGATTTTTAACATTCCCAGTGCCCGGCGGACCCCGTTGCAGACCGCGACCGTGTTTTCCTATTGGCGAACCTTGGTTCCGGAGTTCCGCGAGGTGAACGACCGGATCGAAGCGCTCTGGACGCAGTGGCCGGAGGGCAATCCCACGCTGACTCTGGCGCAGCGCGAAGGCCGCATGGCTGGGGATGAGGCGCGGTCGACGCATCTGTTGCGCCGGGGGGATTGGTTGAAGCCTGGCGATGAAGTGCAGGCGGGTGTGCCGGCCTTTTTGCACCCGCTGGAGTCGAAGGGCGAGCCGGCGCGTCTCGCGTTCGCCCGCTGGCTGGTCGACCGTCGATCGCCGACGACGGCCCGGGCGGTGGTGAACCGGATCTGGCAGCAGTACTTCGGCCTCGGGCTGGTCGAGACCCCGGAAGATCTGGGCACCCAGGCGCCGAAGGCTTCGCATCCCGAACTGCTGGACTGGCTGGCGTTGGAATTGATGGAGCCGACCATCCAAACCGGGGGCAAAGCGGAGGTGCCCTGGTCGTTGAAGCGGATGCATCGGCTGATCCTGGGCAGCGCCACCTACCGGCAAGCGTCCCGCGTGACGCCGGAGTTGCTGACGAAGGACCCGTACAATCGATGGCTGGCGCGCGGTCCGCGGCTTCGGGTGGAGGCGGAAGTGGTGCGGGACACGGCTCTCGCGGTCAGCGGTCTGCTCAACCGGACGGTCGGTGGCCCGCCGGTGAACCCGCCGGCGCCGGACTTCCTGTTCAGGCCTCCGGCCAGCTATGGGCCGAAAGTCTGGAATGAAGACACGGGTCCGGGCCGGTACCGTCGTGGGTTGTACACCTTCCGCTTCCGTTCGGTGCCCTACCCGGTGTTGCAGGCGTTCGACGCCCCGAACGGTGATTTTTCCTGTGTTCGACGAAGCCGCTCGAACACGCCGATGCAGGCGTTGGCTTCCTTGAACGAAGTGTTGTTCATGGAAGCGGCTCAGGCTTTGGCACGACGGGTACTGGAGACCTCGGCGGCGACCGATGCGGAGCGGGTCGACCTGGCTTTCCGTCGGGTGTTGAGCCGGCGTCCGACCGAGGAGGAACGTCGCGAGCTCTTGGGTTTGCTGGAGCGGCAGCGTCGGCGGATTGCGGAAGGCTGGGTGAATCCGCAGGAACTGGCGACGGGCAAGCCGGGGGTTCCGAAGGACCTGCCGGCGGGGGTGACTCCGACGCAATGGGCGGCGTACACCGCGCTGGGTCGAGTGCTGTTGAACTTGGATGAATCGATCGTGAGGGAATAGCCATGAACTGTCAGACGCATCTTTATCGGGGACAGGATCCGCAGTCGGTGACGCGACGCTGGTTCTTCCATCAATGCGGCGTCGGGCTGGGGGCGATCGCTTTGGGGCAACTGCTCAAAGAGAACGGCTATGCGGCGACGACACCCGGGTCAGGGTCCGGGCTGGTGTTGCCGGGACGGACGCACCACGTGCCGAAGGCCAAGCGGGTGATCTACCTCTTCATGGCGGGAGCGCCGAGCCACCTGGAGATGTTCGACAACAAACCCGCGCTGACCAAGTTCGACGGAACCCTGCCGCCGCCCGAACTTTTGAAGGGCTACCGGGCGGCCTTCATCAATCCGCAGAGCAAACTGCTCGGGCCCAGATTCAAGTTTGCGAAGCACGGCCAGTGTGGTGCGGAGGTTTCGGAACTGCTGCCTCACCTGGCCGGCGTGGTGGACGACATCGCCATCGTCCGGGGCATGGTGACCGATGCTTTCAACCACGCTCCCGGACAGATCCAGATGAGCACGGGCTCGCAGATTTTTGGACGGCCGAGTTTCGGCGCCTGGACGTTGTACGGGCTGGGGTCCGAGTCGAAGGACCTTCCCGGCTATGTGGTGTTCAGCACGGGTTCCAAGGGACCCAGCGGCGGGAACTCGAACTGGGGTTCCGGTTTTCTCCCCACGACCTATTCCGGAGTGCAGTTCCGGGCCGGAGGCGATCCGGTGCTGTATCTCTCGAACCCGGCGGGGGTCGATGCCGAGATGCAACGGGACACGATCGAGACGGTGAACAAGCTGAACCGCCTGCGCCTGGACACGGTGGGAGATCCCGAGATCGCGACGCGGATCGGTTCGTTCGAGATGGCCTACCGCATGCAAACCAGCGCCCCCGATGCGATGGATCTGGGCAAGGAAACGCCGGAGACGCTGGCCTTGTACGGGGCGGAACCCGGCAAGACGTCCTTTGCCAACTGCTGCCTGCTGGCGCGTCGGCTGGTGGAACGTGGGGTGCGGTTTGTCCAAATCTTCCATGAAGCCTGGGATCAGCACGGCAACCTGGTGGGCGACCTGAAAAAGAACTGCCGGGCCACAGACCAGGCGTGCGCGGCGTTGATCCGGGATCTCAAAAGTCGGGGATTGCTGGAAGACACGCTGGTGATCTGGGGTGGCGAATTTGGGCGCACACCGATGGTGCAGGGGGGAAGCGACGGTCGGGACCATCATCCGAACGCGTTCACCATGTGGATGGCGGGCGGCGGGGTGAAGCCCGGTATCACGCTTGGCGAAACCGACGAACTGGGCTTCAACGTCGCGAGAGACAAGGTCCATGTTCATGACCTGCACGCGACCCTGCTGCACCTGCTGGGGTTCGATCACGAGAAGCTCATCTATCGCTTTCAGGGCCGGGATTTCCGACTGACCGATGTCTTTGGCGACGTCGTGCACAAGCTGATCGCATGAGCCCGCGAGCCTGGGATGGGAAGCTCCACCCCGAGCGGAATACCGAAAGCGGGAGTCTGATCTGAGCACATCCGCACAACGAACGGGCACCAGGTCACGGGCACCCGTCTGGTTTGTCACCGGCACCGACACGGGGGTCGGCAAGACCGTGCTGACGGCCCTGCTGGTGCGTCGCTGGAGGGAGTTGGGGGTGGCGGCGCGGGCCTTGAAACCTTTGTGCTCCGGCGGTCGTGAGGATGCCCGAGTGCTTCGTGAGGCACAGGGCGGCGGGATCTCGCTCGATGCGGTGAACCCCTGGCATTTTCGGTCGGCGCTCACCCCGGTGGTGGCGGCGGAACGCGAGGGCCGGACAGTCACTCTGCGGGAGGTGGTGCGCGTGGTCGATCGGGCGAGGGTTGGGTGTGACGTTCTGGTGGTGGAAGGTGCGGGTGGACTGCTGAGTCCGTTGGGGCGGGATTTTGATTCGCGCACGATGATCCGCGCGCTGGATGCAAAACCGGTGGTGGTGGTGGCGAACCGACTGGGGTGCCTGAGCCAGTTGTTCCTGCTCTTGGAAGGGCTGGGGCAGGTCGGGACGTCGGCACCTGTGGTGCTCATGCAACCCCTTCGAAAGCACCTGGCCGCGCGGACCAACGGCGATCTGCTGCGGGAGCGGCTTGGACCCGATCGCGTGGTGGAAATCCCCTGGCTTCGGGCGGGTTGGAAGGCGGCTTGGAAGGGCAGTTGGGTGGATGGGTTGGACCAACTACTGTCCACCCGATGAATTTGCCCGAAGCTCTCCTCAGCGACGCGCCCCTGACGTGGTCCGCGGGGCGGGGGCGGGACGTCGGGGCACTCTTTGTGGCATGTGTCGAGGGAGACTTGGAGACGGTGCGCCAGTTGCTGGACCGGGACCCGTCGTTGGTTCGGTGTCAGCACGGCTATCGGACGCCCCTCTATTTCGCGGTGCGAGAGAATCGGCTGGAGATTGCAGCACTGCTGATCGCACGAGGCGGTGATCCTCTGAGCTTGGCGTTCTACGACAGCCTGCTGGAGATGGCACATGACCGCGGCTATCGGGAAATGGAACGCTGGCTGCGGGAGACCCTGCTGCAGCGATTTGGTGCGGGATCGAAGGGCGAGGCCTTGGCAGCCGCCATCCGATCCCGTGACCTCCAAAACGTCCGTGCCTTGTTGGACGCGTCTCCGGAACTGCTCCATGCGGGTGATGCGCGGTCGAACCAACCCATTCATTGGGCGGTCATGACTCGGCAACCGGACCTGATCGATCTGCTGCTGGCACGGGGGGCGGACATCAACGCCCGACGCTTCGATGGCGCCCGGCCGATCCATCTTACGAACGGCGACTACCACTATCGGGGGTGGCGGGACGTGCCGGAATCAGCGACCGCGACACCCAACGACATCTACAACCATCTGGTTCGATGCGGCGCGGAGGTGGATCTGGGCATGGCGGCGGCGAAGGGCGACATGACCCGGGTTCGCGAACTTCTCGATGGGGACCCGTCACTGGTGAATCGGGTGTGCGACTATGGATCCTACTATGTGGGCTGTGGGGCTCCGCTGAAGAACGCGGTGGTGTCGGGGCAACTGGAACTGGTGCGGTTGTTTCTGGAACGTGGAGCCGATCCAAACCTTCCGGAAGAAGGGATCGCGCCGCATGGTCATGCGTTGTATTCGGCCGTGGAGCGGGGCCACTTCGAAATCGCCAAGCTTCTGCTGGAACACGGGGCGAATCCGAACGCTGCGGTGGAGAGCTCCGCGGACGCCTTAAGTCGAGCGATCAGCCGGGGGGACCAGCCGATGGTGGATTTGCTCTGCGCGCATGGGGCGGCCCGGTCGGTTGAACTTCTGGCATACTACAACGACCTGCGGACCGCGGCGGCCGTGTTCGCGGCGAACCCTGCGTTGGCCGACGACCCGGAAGCATTGAGCTGTGCGGCCAGCGGTGCGTTTGTGCGCCTGATGCTGCGCTATCAGCCGGGGCTCCCCCAACGGCTGGCGGTCGCCAAGGACCCTGAGACCACCGAGTTGCTGTTCCAGCACGGCATGGACCCCAACCACCGGGACTGGCTGGGGGCGACCCTGCTTCATGCGTTCGCCCGCAAGGGTGAGGTGGAGAACGCGGCGCTCTTCCTGCGTCACGGCGCCGATCTTCATGCGCGCGATGACGATCTGTGCTCCACCCCGTTGGGGCACGCGGCCAAGTTCGGCCAAGTCGGCATGGTGGAGTTCCTGCTGCGTCATGGTGCCCGGGTTCGGTTGCCCGACGACCCGCCCTGGGCGACGCCGTTGGCGTGGGCGGAGCGACGGGGCCATGCAGAGGTGGCCGAGGTGCTGCGTCACCATGCCCTCTGGGGGGTGTTGCCCCTGCGCCGGGCGCTGGAGGACTACGACGCTCTGGCGGCGTGGTTGGTGGATGGCTGCAACTCGGGCTCGGAGAAGACGCTTCGCGGCCTTCAGCAAGAGCTACGGCTGGATCGAACTCCGACCCCTGACCAGATCCGCGAGATCGTGAGGCGGAGGGCACCGGGGATGAAGGACGACGGGGAACTGGCATGGTCCGAGGCTCGGGAGTGGGTGGCCGTGAGGGAGGGCTTTGTGTCGTGGGATGATTTGGAGACGCACCTCACGGGGCTGGCCCATGAGCATCAGCGGGTGACCGCGTGGAAAGCTGTGGATCAGGCGGTGGCCGAAGGGGATGACGAAGGGCTGGAGAAGCTGATGGCTGAACACGCCGAGCCTTTGGCGAAGCGTCCGAAGGGAGCCTATCCGGCTTGTGGAACGGCTTTCGACTTCACGAAGGGTGCGCGAACCCTGATCGCCCGTGAACATCACTTCGAGAACTGGGAAGCGTTCGCCCTCCATCGGGCGGAACGCCGCGATCCGACCACGCCGACCGCGGCTTTCGAGGACGCGGTCGAGGCGGTGGTGTCGGGCGATGAAGGACAACTGCGACGGCTCCTGGCGGCGGATGGCGGTTTGATTCGCGCCAGATCGTCGCGGAGTCATCGGGCGACTCTCCTGCATTACCTGGGGGCCAATGGGGTGGAGGGATTCCGCCAGCGGACGCCCCCGAATGCGGTGGAAATCGCGGAGGTGTTGCTGGGTGCGGGAGCCGAGGTGGACGCCGTGGCGGGGATGTATGGCGGAGCCACGGTGCTGGGGTTGGCGGCAACGAGTGTTCATCCCTGGCTGGCTGGGGTGCAGTTGGACCTGTTGCGAACGCTGTTGGCGCATGGGGCGTCGATCGATCATCCCCAGGGCGGGGTGAATCCGTTGACTCCGATCCTGGGATGCCTCGCCAACGGACGTCAGGAAGCGGCGGAGTTTCTGGCGGCGCACGGGGCGTCGTTGGACTTGGAAGCGGCGGCGGGAGTCGGGCGTCTGGACCGGGTCCGATGGTTCGTCGACGACCAGGGCGGACTGCGCAACGGTGCGACCGAGGCGCAACGTCAGTCAGGGTTCCACTGGGCCTGCGAATACGGGCGCACGGAAGTGGTGGAGTACCTGTTGACGCGGGGCGCAGACCTGGTGGGCCTTCATCGTGGCAGGACGGGACTTCATTGGGCGGCCTATGGGGGGCATTTGGAGATCGTACGGTTGCTGCTGAACAAGGGCGCACCGGTTGAAGTCGTGGACGCAACCTATCGAACCACGCCTTTGGGCTGGGCGCTTTACGGTTGGTTTCAGCCGCCGTCGGCCGGGGCGTTGTTGCGGTATCCCGCCGTCGTCGAGGAACTGGTGAAGCGTGGGGCTGTGGTGCGGCCGGAATGGCGGGCGGACGTTCGAGTCCGGAACGACCTCCGAATGCGGCGCGCCCTGGCTTAGAGCCTGACTGAAAAATGGGATTGGCCCTGCGACGAGGGATTTTGGGCGAGGCCGAGGCGGCGAGACCGGAGCATCCCCGCAGCGGGCTGTGACGGTTGAGCCAACGAAGGCCTCGCCGAAAAGACCCGTCGCCCGGAGGGTTTTCACAAAAAGGGCCGGCTGG
>CAUJJW010000152.1 GCA_963205105.1 Verrucomicrobiota bacterium
GCGCCCTAGCTTTCCTGGACGACAAGGAAAAGGGCGACGAGAAGATCCGTGGCACCGATCATGAAGTGCTTCGACTGTTCTACGATATCGAGGAACTCAGCATCAAACAGGCCGAGGCTCTCGAAGACATCCAGAACAAGGTCCTCATCGAGGACGCCATGGACCTCGATAAGGGCATCGTCGTCGCTCGTGCCTTCGAGCCCCTGTCCAAGGTCGTCGTCAAACAAATCGCCGAACTCGGAGTCAACAAGATCAAAGTCGTCGACACCACCGTCGATGAAGGCATTGTCATCAAGTGCCTCAAGAAGGACCCGACTCGCAACGAGGACGAGGCGCTCAAGGACATCTACCGCCGCCTCCGCCCTGGCGATCCGCCGACGGCTGCCAACGCCCGAGCCCTGATCAAACGACTGTTCTTCGACCCCAAGCGCTATGACTTGGGCCGCGTCGGTCGCTACAAGATCAACCAGAAGCTCGGACTGCCCGACAAGCAAGATTCACGCATCCTCACCAAGCAGGATCTGATCGCCGCAACCCGTTACCTGCTGATGCTGAAGAAGGGCGAAGGCAGCCTCGACGATATCGATCACTTGGGCAGCCGCCGCGTCCGTACCGTGGGTGAGCTTCTCGCCAACCAATGCCGCGTCGGCTTGGCCCGTACCGAGCGCTTGGTCAAGGAGCGCATGACCCTCTTCGATCAGAGCATGGACACGATGACGCCCCAGAAGCTCATCAATCCCAAGGCTCTCTCCGCTGTCATCCGTGATTTCTTCGGCCGTTCGCAGTTGAGCCAGTTCATGGACCAGATCAACCCTCTGGCCGAACTGACCCACAAACGCCGTCTCTCGGCCCTCGGGCCCGGGGGTCTCTCCCGTGACCGTGCCGGTTTTGAAGTCCGCGACGTCCATCCGTCCCATTACGGCCGAATTTGCCCCGTCGAGACACCCGAAGGTCCCAACATCGGTCTGATCGCCTCCCTGGCGACTTTTGCCCGAATCAACGACTTCGGCTTCATCGAGACGCCTTACCGCAAGGTCGAGGGTGGCAAAGTCACCACCCAGATGGAGTACCTCACGGCCGACCGTGACGAAAATTACGTCATCGCCCAGGCGAACGCTCAGATTGATGACAAAGGACACTTCCTGACCGAACGTGTCACCTGCCGCCGCAAGGGCGACTTTATCGACGTCGAGCCCAAGGAGGTCCATTACATGGACGTCTCCCCGAAACAGCTCGTTTCTGTCGCCGCCTCGCTCATTCCGTTCCTTGAGCATGACGACGCCAACCGCGCGCTCATGGGATCCAACATGCAACGCCAAGCCGTGCCGTTGCTCGTCACCGAAGCGCCCTTCGTCGCTACCGGCCTCGAAGAGCGCGTCGCCCGGGACTCCCGCGCTGTCCTCGTCGCCGAGGAAGCCGGCAAGGTGGCATCCGTCACCGGCAATTCTCTGATCATCACCGCGGATGGCAAACTCCCGGAGACCAAGAAGAAAATCAAAAACGATCCCTCTGGCGGGGTCGCGGTCTACCCGGTCCGGAAATTCATGCGGTCCAACGCCGCCACCTGCATCAACCAGAAAACGCTGGTTGCCAAGGGTGATGTGATCAAAAAGGGTCAAGTCCTCGCGGATGGCCCTTGCACGCAGGATGGTGAACTCGCGCTCGGCCGCAATGTGCTGGTCGCGTTCATGCCCTGGAACGGTTACACCTTCGAGGATGCCATTCTGATCAGCGAACGCATCGTCAAGGATGACGTCTTCACCAGCATCCACATCGATGAGTTCGAGGTCGGCGCCCGCGATACGAAGCTGGGACCTGAGGAAATCACCCGGGACATTCCCAACCTCGGCGAAGAAGCCCTCAAGAACCTCGGACCCGACGGTGTCATCCGTATCGGCGCCGAAGTAAAACCCGGCGACATCCTCGTCGGCAAAATCACCCCCAAGTCCGAAACCGAACTCGCGCCCGAAGAACGCCTACTGCGCGCCATCTTCGGCGAGAAGGCCGCGGACGTGAAGGATACCTCCCTGAAAGTGCCCTCCGGCACCTACGGCATCGTCATGGACGTCAAGGTGTCGTCCAAGAAGGAGAGCGAAAAGGGCATGATCGCCATGCCTGCCGTTCCGGCCAAGGCGATCTCCGGCGACGCCCGCAAGCAGGCGAAGCAGGTCCAGGACGACCACAAGGCCAAGGCGGAAGAGCTGCGCGAGCAACTCACCGAGGCCCTGTCGAACATCCTCCTCGGCGAGAAAATCCCCCTGGACGTGGTCAACAGCGAGACCGGCGAAATCATCATCCCGGCCAATCGCAAGATCACCAAGACGCTGCTGCGCAAGCTCGCCCAGGTCTACGATCGGATCGAAATCGATCCCTCCCCGATCCGGAACAAGATCAACGAGATCATTGGGCAGTTTAAGAAGAAGTTCGATGACCTGCAGATGCAGCACGACGAGGAGATGGAGCGTCTGGAGTCCGGTGATGATGTCGATCCTGGCATCATCAAGCAGGTGAAGGTCTACATCGCCTCCAAGCGCAAGCTGTCGGTCGGTGACAAGATGGCCGGCCGCCATGGTAACAAGGGTGTCGTCGCCAAGATCGTCCCTGAAGAGGACATGCCCTTCCTCGCCGACGGTACTCCCGTCGACATCGTCCTGAATCCGCTTGGCGTGCCTTCCCGCATGAACGTCGGGCAGCTGCTCGAAACCCACTTGGGTTGGGCCGCCCGCATTCTTGGGATCAAGTTCGCCACCCCGGTGTTTGACGGCATCAAGGAATCCGAAATCCGGGAACACCTCAAACGCGCTTCCGCCAAGCTCAAGGCCGAGCATGGCGAACCGCTCGTCAACGAGGCAGGCAAGACAATCCTGTACGACGGTCGAACCGGTGATTCCTTCGATCAGGAGGTGGTCGTCGGCTACATCTACATGATGAAGCTCGGACACTTGGTCGCGGACAAGATCCACGCCCGTGCCGTTGGACCTTACTCCCTCGTCACCCAGCAACCGCTGGGCGGCAAGGCGCAGTACGGCGGTCAGCGCTTCGGCGAAATGGAAGTCTGGGCCATGGAGGCCTATGGAGCGGCATACATGCTCCAGGAGTTGCTCACGGTGAAATCGGACGACGTCCAGGGACGTACCCGGATCTACGAGAGCATCGTCAAGGGTGACAACGCGCTCGAGGCCGGCGTGCCCGAGTCCTTCAACGTGCTCGTCAAGGAAATGCAATCCCTCGGCCTCGACGTTCGCGTCGGCTACACCGGCCCCGTGGATCCGACCCTCCAACCCGGCGCCATCGCCCTCACTGGCATCGCCTCCTGATCAACGTCCCATCCCCTCCACTGCCCACTCATCCCATGCTCACCAACGCCAAGGAAACGGCCCGCGAGTTGCTCGGCCTCGACAAGGTCAACCAGGTTGACCATGTCTCGATCTCCGTCGCTTCCCCGGAGTCCATCCGCGCCTGGTCCAAGGGCGAGGTCAAGAACCCCGAGACCATCAACTATCGTACGTTCAAGCCCGAAAAGGGTGGCCTCTTCTGCGAACGTATCTTCGGTCCCGTCAAGGACTGGGAGTGCTCCTGCGGCAAGTACAAGCGCATCAAACACCGCGGCGTCGTCTGCGATCGCTGCGGTGTCGAGGTCACACTCAGCCGCGTCCGCCGCGAGCGGATGGGCCATATCGAGCTCGCCGTTCCCGTCTCGCACATCTGGTTCTTCAAGTGCATGCCGTCGCGCATCGGGCTCATGCTCGACATGACGGCGCGCAACCTCGAACGCGTCATCTATTACGAGGATTACCTCGTCATCGATCCCGGAAACACCCCGCTCAAGGAACACCAGCTCCTGAGCGAACTCGAATACCGGGATGCCCGGTCCACCTATGGCGTCGATGCCTTCACCGCCAAAATGGGCGCCGAAGCGGTCCGCGATGCCCTGGTCAAGGTCGACCTCATCAAGCATGTCGACGTTCTCCAGCAGCAGATGGTCGAGACGAAGAGCAAGCAGACCCGCAAGAAGCTCGCGAAGCGCATTAAGCTCTTCCAGGGCTTCACTATCGGAAAGTCCCGGCCCGAGTGGATGATCCTCACGGTGCTTCCCGTCATTCCCCCGGACTTGCGTCCGCTCGTTCCGCTCGAAGGCGGCCGGTTTGCCACCTCCGATCTCAACGACCTCTACCGCCGCGTCATCAACCGCAACAACCGGCTCAAAAACCTCCTCCAGCTCAAAACGCCTGAGGTCATCATCCGTAACGAAAAACGGATGCTCCAGGAGGCCGTCGACGCGCTGTTCGACAACGGCCGTCATGGCCGTCCCGTCACCGGTGCCGGCAATCGCGCCCTCAAGTCCCTGTCGGACATGCTCAAGGGCAAGAGCGGCCGCTTCCGCCAGAACCTGCTCGGAAAGCGCGTCGATTACTCCGGCCGTTCCGTCATCGTCATCGGCCCCGAGCTCAAGCTCAACCAGTGCGGTCTGCCCAAGAAGATGGCCCTGGTGCTCTTTGAGCCCTTCATCATCCGGAAGCTCAAGGAACGCGGCCTTGTCCACACGGTTCGCTCGGCCAAGAAGATGATCGAACGCCAGGTTCCCGAGGTCTGGGACATCCTGGAAGAAGTTACCAAGGGTCACCCGGTGCTCCTGAACCGCGCCCCAACCCTTCACCGCCTCTCCATTCAGGCGTTTGAGCCCATGCTCATCGAGGGTGAAGCCATCCGGATTCATCCCCTCGTTTGTACGGCCTACAACGCCGACTTCGACGGCGATCAGATGGCCGTACACGTGCCGCTGTCCGTCGAGGCCCAGATGGAGGCCCGCCTGCTGATGATGGCGCCCCTCAACATCTTCAGCCCGTCGAGCGGCAAACCCATCATGACGCCCACCCAGGACATCACCCTGGGCTGTTACTACCTCACCGCCGAACCCCGCCTCGCCAAGAAAGACGGCGAGCGGCTCAAACTCTTCGCCACCAAGGATGAGGTCAACTTTGCCCATCTCGAGGGCGATTGCCGCACCCACGAGCGCATCCTGCTCTCCAATCCTGACTTCGGCCGAAAGACCCCGTACGGCGACGCCAACAAGAAGATCATCGAAACGACCGTCGGTCGGGTCATCTTCTCCGAAATCTGGCCGGCTGAACTGGGTTTCCCCAACCGTCCGATCAAGAAGAGCGAAATCGGTGATCTAATCTGGAACTGTTACAAGTTCTGCGGCCACGAACGCACCGTCGTCGTCCTCGATCGCCTCAAGGAACTTGGCTTCCGCGAGGCCACCCGATCCGGCACCTCCATCGGTATCGATGACATGATCATTCCGAAGGAGAAGGATCACGAAATCGCCAGCGCCCAGCGCCAGATCGCCGACGTCGAGAAGCAGTACCGAAAGGGCATCATCACGCCCGGCGAACGGTACAACAAGATCGTCGATATCTGGACCCATTGCACCGACCAGATCGCGAGCGTCATGCTCAAGACCCTGGAACGGAACGACGACAAGAAGAACCGGCTCGGACGTTCCGAGTACAACCCGGTGTTCCTGATGGTCGATTCCGGCGCCCGCGGTAACAAGGCCCAGGTCCGTCAGCTCGCCGGTGTGCGCGGCCTCATGGCCAAACCCTCCGGTGACATCATCGAGAAGCCGATTCTCTCGAACTTCCGCGAAGGCCTCACGGTCCTCGAATACTTCATCTCCACCCACGGCGCCCGCAAGGGTCTCGCCGATACCGCCCTCAAGACCGCCGACTCCGGGTACATGACCCGCAAGCTCGTCGATGTCGCCCAGGACGTGATCATCCGCGACGAAGACTGCGCCACCACCAACGGTATCTTCGTCCACTCCATCTTCGAAGGTGAGGACGAGATCGTGAAGGTCGCCGATCGCGTGCTCGGCCGCTACGCCGCCGAGGACATTGTCGATCCCAACGATCCCAAGACGCCTTTGGTCAAGGCCGGTGAGCTCGTCGACGAGGAGAAGGCCGCGCGCATCTCCCGGCTCGGCATGGAACGGCTCAAGATCCGCTCCGTGCTCACCTGCGAAACCAAGCAGGGCATCTGCAAGAAGTGCTACGGCCGCAACCTCGGTACCGGCCGCCTCGTGGAAATGGGCGAAGCCGTCGGCATCATCGCTGCTCAATCGATCGGCGAGCCCGGCACCCAGCTCACCATGCGTACGTTCCACATCGGCGGCGCTGCCACCGGTGCGTTCAAACAGCCCCAGATCCGCGCCAAACACGACGGTCTCGTCAAATACAACGACATCCGCTACGTCACGCTGGACGACGGCAGCAACATCGTCCTCAACAAGACCGGTTCCGTCGGCATCTTCGACGAAAACAACCGGGAAATCGAAACCCACATGGTCCCCATCGGTGCCATCATCACCGTCCCCGACGGCGGCCAGGTCAAAGGCATCCACGTCACCCCGACCAAGCAGAAGGTCGAAGGCCAGATGTTCGTGCAGTGGGATCCCTACAACGTCCCGATCATCTCCGAGAAGGCGGGTCACATCCGGTTCCACGACATCATCGAAGGCGTCACGATGAAGCACGAAATCGACGAGACCACCCAGCAGGAGGCCGTCGTCATCATCGAACATAAGGAGGATCTCCATCCGCAGATCATCATCGCTGATGATCGCGACGAGCCCATCGCCAGCTACCCCATCCCTTCCGGCGCCCATATCGTCGTCGAGGAAGGGTCACGCATCCCCGCCGGCGCCCTCCTGGCCAAGACCCCTCGCAAGACGTCCAAAACCAAGGACATCACGGGCGGTTTGCCCCGCGTCGCTGAATTGTTTGAGGCCCGCCGTCCCAAGGACGCCGCCGAGATCTCCCGCATCGACGGTCTCGTTGACTTCGGCCCCAGCGTCCGCGGCAAACGGTGCGTGGTGGTCCGCGACCCGGCGGTCCAAAACGTTCAGGAGGAAGAGCACCTCATCCCAATCGGCAAGCACGTCATCGTGTTCAAGGGCGACTTCGTGAAGAAGGGCCAGCAACTGACCGAAGGGCCCGTGGTTCCACACGAGATTCTGGACGTGCTCGGACCCCAGGCGCTCCAGGAGCACTTGGTGAACGAAATTCAGGAGGTCTACCGCCTCCAGGGTGTCACCATCAACGACAAGCACATCGAGATCATCATCCGCCAGATGCTCAGGAAGGTGCGCATCACCGAACCCGGCGACACCACGTTCCTGTGGGGGGAACAGATCGACAAGATCATGTTCGAGGACGAGAACAACCGGGTGGAGAAGATGGGTGGCAAGCCGGCCGAAGCCGTCCCCGTCCTGCTCGGCGTCACCAAGGCGTCTCTCGAAACCGAGTCGTTCCTCAGCGCCGCCTCGTTCCAGGACACCACCCGTGTCCTCACCGATGCCGCCACGATGGGCAAACTCGACTACCTCCGAGGCTTCAAGGAGAACGTCATCATGGGTCACATCATCCCGGCGGGCTCCGGCTACGTCACCCACCGCAATCTCAAGGTGAAACCGCTCGTCGAGGTCGGCCCCGAGGAACCCGAGCTGCCCGCAGCCTTCACCGACGAGGAACAACCCGTCGCAGGCTGATCCGAGGCTAATATCCCTTCACAAGGCGCCCGGCATCCCCGGGCGCCTTTTTCTTTGCCAGTTCTCCCGGTCAACAGCTTGCAGATCGATCTCCCGCACGCTCTCCTTGTCCGTCCGCGCATGGATACCATCCTCATGTCGCCCCAGCCGGCCGACCGCTTGGTGCGCTTCGTCGGCGACTCGATCCGTTTTTCCATCACTTCCGGCCCCCAGGCGTCGCCGCTTTCCGGCTGGCAGGCCCGTCTGCGCACCACTCTCGGACGCGCCCGGATTGTCCGTGAAGAAATCATCCGCGCCCACGTTGCCAAGGTCCCGGCATTCGGCGCTCGATGGCACGACGTTCCGCTCGCCTGGGACGGCACTTCCTGGAGCCGCGAGATCATCCTTTGCGAGGCAGGATACGCATCAGCGAAGGCCTATCTTATTGATCCCCAAGGCTTTCAACACTGGCCACACGGGCCCGATGCAGGAGTTTCCGTCCACCCCGATTGGACGCGGACTCGCAACACCATTTACTGCGCGTTCACCCGACTTTTCGGCTCCACCCGCAGCGCCACTCAGCTCCGGCCGGAGCCCGAGGAAACCACCCTCCGTACGTTGGAGAAGAAGGGCTACACCACCCTGCCGGCTTCCGGCACCTTCCGGGATCTCACACGTCAGCTTCCGCATATCGTCCAGCGCTTGGGCTGCCGCATCCTCCACCTCCTCCCGGTCCACCCCACCCCGACCACCTACGCCCGCTTCGGCCGCATGGGCAGCCCCTATGCCGCCCTGGATCTAACCGCCGTCGATCCCGCCCTCGTCGAGTTCGACCACCGCACCACCGGCATCCAGCAGTTCGAAGAACTCACTCGCGCCACCCATCGACTTGGCGCCCGCGTCTTCCTCGACATCGTCATCAACCACACCGGCTGGGGATCCCGGCTCTTCGAGGAGCATCCCGAATTTTTCCGCCGCGAAACCGACGGTCGTTTCGCCTCGCCGGGCGCCTGGGGTGTCACCTGGGAGGATCTGGTCGAACTCGAACCCCACGACGTCGCCCTCTGGGACCTGCTGGCGGAAGCTCTCCTGACTTGGTGCCGACGCGGCGTCGACGGTTTTCGATGCGACGCCGGCTACAAGGTCCCCACCCACGTCTGGCAGTACATCAATGCCCGGATTCATGCCGAATTCCCCGAGGTGGTCCTGCTCCTCGAAGGTCTCGGCGGCCCATGGGAAGCCACCGAAAACCTCCTCACCGAGGGAGGCATGCAGTGGGCCTACTCCGAGTTGTTCCAGAATTACTCCGGCGAACAGGTCCAGTGGTACCTGGACCATGCCCATCGCCAGTCCCAACGCTTTGGCACGTACATCCACTACAGCGAAACGCATGACAACGACCGCCTCGCAGCCCGTGGTCGCGATTGGTCCCTGCTGCGAAACCGTCTTTCAGCCCTGACGAGCGTTCACGGCGGCTTTGGCTTCACCTGTGGCGTGGAATGGCTCGCCACCGAGAAGATCCTGGTGCATCAGCGGACCGGCCTCGCGTGGGATTCGCCATCCCACATCGTTCAGGAACTCGCCGTCCTCAACCAACTTCTCGCCCAGCACCCAGCCTTCTTCGATGGTGCGACCCTGCAACGCCTCAGCCCCGACGCTAACCCGGCCTACGCCCTCCTCCGTCGCAGCGCCGACCAGCAATGGGCCGCCTTGGTCCTGATCAATCTCGCCACCGACCGACCCTCACGGCTCGCCTTTCCCAAGGCCGCCCTCGGAACACCCTGCCCCATCGCCCTGGACCTTCTCGGCCAGACTCTCCCCGAAATCGTGGCGTCCGCCACACACATCCACATCACCCTGCCACCCGGCGCGGCCTACGGGCTCTCCGACCAACCCACGCCTGCGCCCTCCATCGGCGACCAGTACCGGGCTTCACGCGCTCGCGTCGCCTGGGCGCTCCAAGCCGCCTCGGAGTTGGTCCCGGCGGAATGCCTGTCCGGCCTCGACTCCGAGACCACATCCCGGCTCGTCGCCGAGGATGCCCCCCGCTGGCTCGCCCTGCTCGCCGAAGCCATCGCCAGACGCCCTGCCCACGGCGACACACCACTGGATCTTTCCACCATCGCCAACCAATGGACCCGGACCACGCCCTTCCCATGCGTCGTCGTGTGGCGTCCCGAGCAGGCCCGGCGCATCACCCTGGTCCCTCCCGGCTGGTGGCTCGTCCTGCGCCTTGAATCACCGTTCCATGCCCATCTTCGCATCGGCGCCAACCGCGTGGAATCCTATCGGCATTCGGTTCCCGTCTCCAATGGGCACATCGTCGCCTTCCCACCACGTTCACCATCGGCCTCGGAAAACGCGTCCCTGAGATGGGACACACCGGACTCTTCCACCCCTCCGACAACCGCCTCGCTCCGTTTCCTGGCGGATCCCAACACCCCGGGTTCTGCGCCGACACCGTCCGTTCCTGATACCGAGGGCGTCGTGCTGCTGACCAACAGACGCGGCGGCATGGCCCGACTCCGCGTCCATTTCGGTTCCATTCAGTCCAAGTACGACGCCGCCCTGGCGGCCAACCTGCACCCCAAAGTTCCTGTTGATCGTCATGTGCTCGTGAAACGGGTCCGAGCCTGGCTCAACGCCGATGGCTTCATCTCCCCGCTCGACGGAAACAACCTCCTTCATTTCCGGGCAGGCCCCACACCGGCATGGACCTTTCGCGCCAACGCCGGCGACGGCCGCAGCGTCGTCATCGTGCTCGAAGCCACCATGCTGACCGACCGCAATACCGTCCTTTTCCGGTTCGTCCGATCCGATAGCGGTGCGCCCATCCAGGCCAACCTGACCCTCCGGGTGGACATCGAGGATCGGAACTTCCATTCCGAAACCCGCCGAAATCCCGGTGCCGAACACCATTTCTCGCAGCATTGCCGCCCCCGGGTCGAGACGTGCGGCTTCGAGTTCACTCCCGCCAAGGACCGTGGTCTCCGGGTCACCAGCAGCTCGGGCGTTTACCACCCCCAACCGGAATGGTCCGAACACATCCCCCATCCCATCGAAGCCGGCCGAGGGCAGGTCGCCCAAGGCGATGCTTACAGCCCCGGCTGGTTCGCCGTCCCCCTCCCCCAAGGCGAGTCGGTTCTGCTCACGCTCGACGCCGAAGCCACTCCTCCATCCCTCCAACTCCTGTCCCAGGCCTTCCCCAAACCACCGGACTTCCACGTGCCTCCCGAAACGTGCGTCCCCTCCGCCACTGTAGATCCCGACGCATCTCAGAACTCGGCCATTTACCAGTCCACGCCCTTCGCCCGCCAACTCGCCGCCGCCACCGAGGCGTTCGTCGTCCGGCGTGATTCCGGCCACACCGTCATCGCCGGCTACCCATGGTTCCTCGACTGGGGCCGCGACACCTTGATCGCCGCGCGCGGGCTCCTCGCTTCCGGCTGGCATGACGAAGTGGATGGCATTCTTCGTGTGTTTGGACGATTCGCCGACCGCGGCACCCTCCCCAATTCCATCCATGGCGACAACGCGTCCAACCGCGACACCAGCGACGCAGCGCTCTGGTTCATCCGCGTGGTGGAGGAAGCCACCCCGCATCGAGCCCCCGACTTCCTGCATCTCCCCATCCACCCCGATGGCCCCTCCCTGCTCCAGGTCGTCCGCGGCATCGTGGAAGGCCATCTCCAGGGAACCCCGAATGGCATCCGCGTCGACCCTGCGAGCGCGCTGGTGTGGAGTCCGGGTCATTTCACCTGGATGGACACCAATCACCCCGCCGGAACCCCCCGCGAGGGCTACCCCGTGGAAATCCAGGCGTTGTGGATCACCGCGCTCCGCTTCCTCGCCCGTGTCGATCCAAGCTCCACCGCCCGCTGGGAATTGCTCGCCCTTCAGGCCACCGCCTCGTTCGGCAAGCTGTTCTGGCTCGACTCCCATGGCTGGTTCTCCGATGTGCTCCTGGCTCAACCGGGCCAGCCCGCATCCCAGGCAGTCCCGGATTCCGCTCTCCGCTGCAACATGCTCCTGCCGGTGACGCTGGGCCTCGCATCCGAAACACAGTCGCGACGTTGCGTGGCCGCGGCGTATGAGCACCTCCTGATTCCCGGTGCGCTCCGGTCCCTCGCCCCGCTTCCCGTCAACCCGCCACTGCCCGTCCGTGCCCCGGACGGCCATCTGCTCAACGACCCCTCGCACCCCTACTGGGGTCGTTACGAAGGGGACGAGGACACCCGCCGCAAACCCGCCTACCACAACGGCACCGCCTGGACCTGGTTTTTGCCGTCCTTCTGCGAAGCCCTCGCCCTTGCCTGGAACCAGCGGTCCGAAGCCCGTCGCGCCGCCCGCGCCATCCTCGCTACCTCCGCCGATCTCCTCCCTATCGGTTGCGTCGGCCAGTTGCCCGAGATTCTCGACGGCGACGCCCCCCATCCGCAGCGCGGTTGCGACGCCCAGGCGTGGTCCGTCACCGAGTGCCTTCGAGTCTGGCTCAGCTTGGATGATTCGGGGTCAACGACCGGCTAAACGCAATATGTTGGGCCGCAGGCACCCCGTAGGCCCCATAACTCGAAACAACCCGGAAATTCGAGGTTGTCTCGGCCTACCCTTCCGATAGGCTTCAAGGCCTCCGATTTGTGGAACGAAATCACCGGTCCACCGGTCGGAAAATGCGCCATGGCCGACGACCCCGCGACACCCTCTCCCAACCCCTCCACCGCCTCGGATCCAGGCCAGTACGATTCGTCGAAAATCGACAAACTCGAAGGCCTCGAAGCCGTCCGGAAACGCCCCGGAATGTACATCGGCGACCCCGATGAACGGGGACTCCATCACTGCGTCTTCGAAGTCCTCGACAATTCCATCGACGAACATCTCGCCGGGCATTGCGCCAAAATCGAGGTCACCGTCCATGTGGACGGTTCGGTGTCCATCCGGGACGACGGCCGCGGCATCCCCGTCGATATCCACCCCAAATGGGGTATCCCCGCCGTCGAACTGGTCCTCACCAATCTCCACGCCGGCGGCAAGTTCGGCCAGGGCGCCTACAAGTACTCAGGCGGTCTCCACGGCGTCGGTGCCAAATGCGTCAACGCCCTCTCCGAGTGGTTCAAGGTCGAGGTCTCCCGCGATGAGTGCGTCTACCACATGGCCTTCGCCCGCGGTAAAACCACCCAGAAACTCGAAGTCATCGGCAAGTCCCGCCACACCGGCACCCTCATCACTTTCAAACCGGACGCCGAAATCTTCACCATCACCACCGAGTTCAAGTTCGAAATCCTCGCCAACCGCCTCCGGGAACTGTCCTTCCTCAATCCTGGCGTCGAGATCGTCCTCACCGACGAACGCGGCGACGGCAAGGTCGAGCACTTCTTCTACAAGGACGGCATCGCCGAGTTCGTCCGCCAGCTCAGCAAGAACAAGGATATTCTCCACCCCAAGCCGGTCGTCTTCTCCAACAACAAGGAGGAGGTCATCGTGGAGTGTGTGCTCCAGTACAACGACAGCTACAACGACCACATCCTCTGTTTCGCCAATTCCATTCCCAACCCCGACGGCGGCACCCACCTCACCGGGTTCCGAACCGCCCTCACCCGCGCCATCAATCAATACGCGCGGTCCAACAACATCCTGAAGGACAAGGACCCCGCCCTCACCGGCGATGACGTCCGCGAAGGCCTAATCTGCGTCCTCAGCGTCAAGCTCCCCAACCCACGCTTCGAATCCCAGACCAAGGTCAAACTCGTCAACACCGAGGTCGAAGGCATCGTCTCCTCCATCGTCTATGACGGGCTCATGACCTACTTCGATGGCACACCCGCCCTCGCCAAGAAAGTCATCGAAAAGGCCCTCATGGCCGCCCGCGCCCGCGAAGCCGCACGCAAGGCCCGCGAGGCCGTCCGCAAAACCGCCCTCACCGGCGGCGGTCTCCCCGGAAAGCTCGCCGACTGCTCCGACCGCGACCCGGTCAACACCGAGCTCTACATCGTCGAGGGTGACTCCGCAGGCGGCTCCGCCAAACAGGGCCGCGACCGCCGCTTCCAAGCCATCCTCCCCATCCGCGGCAAGCTCATCAACGTGGAGAAGGCGCGCCTGGACAAGGTCCTGCAGAATGCCGAAATCCGCACCATGATCACCGCGGTCGGCACCGGCATCGGCTTCGGTGAGGGCGAGGGAGCGTTCAACCTCGAGAAGCTTCGCTACCACAAGATCATCATCATGACCGACGCCGATGTGGACGGCTCCCACATCCGCACCCTGCTGCTGACGTTCTTCTACAGGCAGATGTCCGACCTCGTGAAAGGCGGCTACATCTACATCGCCCAGCCCCCGCTCTACCTGATCAGCCGCCGCAAACGGGAGGAGTACGTCGAGGACGATCTCCAACTCAACCGCATCCTCATCCAACTCGGCGTCGAAGACGTCCGCCTCAAGAACCTCGGGGACGACCACACCCTCACCGATCAGCAGCTGTCCGACATCCTCGAACTGCTGGAGTCCCTCGACAAATTCGCCCTCGGCATTCGACGCCATGGCGGCGATTTCGCCACGTTCGTCGAAAAACGCGACCCCGACACCGGAGAACTGCCCCGTCACCTCGTCCGGGTCCGGGCCGGCAATGAGGAGTCCGTCCACTACTTCACCACCGAAGAAGCCCTTGGCCGCTTTTGCGCCGACAACCCTGACCTCCGCCTTTTCGAGGAGGAGGAAACTGCCCAGGAGGCCAATACCGCCACGCCTCCACCCCCCATGGAACCCGCTCCCGATGGCACCCCGGTTCCGGTAGCCGACACCCCGACACCCGCTCCCACTCCTGCGCCGGTCGCGCCACCGCCCATCAAGGGAGCCGTCGTCCGCCGCGCGCGCCATGTCGAATTGCACGAGGCCAAACCCGTCGGCGAACTGCTCCGCCTCCTGTCGCAAAAGGGCCTCAGCGTCGACCACTACGCCGCTCAGGACAAACCCCTCTTCGAACTCATCGAAGGCGAGGGCGACAACCAAAAAACCCGTCCCCTGTTCTCCATCGCCGAAATCCTCTCGGCCGTGAAGGAGGTCGGACGCCGCGGCATCGAGATCAAGCGGTTCAAGGGTCTGGGCGAAATGAACCCCCACCAGCTCTTCGACACCACCATGAATCCCGCCAAGCGAAAGCTGCTTCGCGTCGACCTCACCGACGCCATCGAAGCCGAGGAGATGTTCACCACCCTCATGGGTGAAGAGGTGGAACCCCGCCGCCAGTTCATCGAGGACAACGCCCTCAACGTCCGGAACCTTGACGTCTGATTTCCATGCCCGATCCCACCCCCCCCGACGCGCCCCAGCCCACTCCCGCGCCCGCGCCCGCCAGCTCCCTCTTCGCCGTCGGCGAAAAGGTCACCAAGGTCAATGTCGCCGACGAGATCAAGAACTCGTTCCTGGACTACTCGATGTCCGTCATCATCTCGCGCGCCCTCCCGGACGTGCGCGACGGACTCAAGCCGTCCCAGCGCCGCATCCTCTATGCAATGAACGATCTCGGCGTTCAGCCGAATCGTAAGCACCTCAAGTGCGCCAAAATCGTCGGCGAAACCATGGGCAATTATCATCCCCATGGTGACCAGGCCATCTACCCCACCCTCGTCCACATGGCCCAACCCTGGGCCATGCGCGACAAACTCATCGATGGCCAGGGCAACTTCGGCTCCGTCGAAGGCGATCCCCCAGCGTCCATGCGGTACACCGAGGCCCGCCTCGCCCCGCTCGGTGCCGTCCTCATGGACGACATGGAGAAGGACACCGTCGACTTCGTCCCCAATTACGACGAAACCCGGACCGAACCCACCGTCTTCCCCGCCGCCTTCCCCAACCTCCTCGTCAACGGAGGCACCGGCATCGCCGTCGGGATGGCCACCAATATCCCGCCGCACAACCTCGGTGAGGTCATCGACGCCGTCTGCGCGCTCATCGACGATCCGTCTCTCTCCATCGATGCCCTGATGCAGCACGTCAAGGGGCCCGACTTCCCCCAGCGCTGCCAGGTCTGCGGCCTCGAAGGCATCCGCAACTACTTCCGCACGGGCCGTGGCACCGTCAAAATGCGCGGACGCGTCGGCGTCGAGGAACTCAAGGGCGGCCGCAGCCAGATCGTCATCACCGACGTTCCGTTCCTCGTCAACCCGGCCACCCTCGAGGAACGCATCGCCAACCTCGTCACCGAGAAGATCCTCACCGACATCTCGGCCATGCGGAATGAGTCCGACGACCACTGCCGCATCGTGCTCGAACTGAAGCGGGACGCGATTCCGAAGATCGTCATCAACAACCTCTTCAAGCACACCCAGCTGGAGACCACCTTCAGCGTCAATGCCCTCGCCATCGACGCCGGCCGCCCCAAGACCCTCAATCTCAAGGAAATCCTCACCTGCTACATCGAGCATCGACGCGAGGTCATCCTTCGCCGCACCCGCTTCGAACTGCGTGAGGCCGAGAAGCATGCCGAGAAGCTGGAAGCCTACCTCATCGCCCTCGCCCATCTCGACGACTTCATCCGCATCATCCGCACCTCGTCCAACCGCGACGAAGCCCGCATCCGACTGCTCGCCTACGATTTCTCCCGCGCCACCGTCGAACAGCTCGGCATCCTCATCCGCAGCGAAGCCCGGCTCATCGACGGCCGCTACGCCTTCACCGAAGCCCAGGCCGACGCCATCCTCGAGCTCCGCCTGTACCAACTCACCGCCCTCGAGCGCGACAAGGTCAAGGGCGAGTACGATGAGCTCGTCGCCCGCATCAAGGACCTGCTCGACATCCTCGCCCGGGAGGAACGCGTCCTCGGCATCATCAAGACCGAATTGCTCGCCATCCGGGCAAAACATGCCACCCCGCGTTCCTCCGAAATCGTCCCCGACGAAGGCGAGATCGCGATCGAGGACCTGATCGCCAACGAAGGCGTCATCATCACCCTCACCCACAATGGCCTCATCAAGCGGACCACCATCAGTTCCTACCGCAGCCAGCGCCGCGGAGGTCGAGGAGTGATCGGCATGGCCACCCGCGAGTCGACCAATGTCGATGGCGAGGAACCCGATTTCATCGAGCACCTCTTCACCGCCGGCACCCACGATTACCTCATGTTCTTCACCAACCTCGGCCGCGTGTACGTGGAACGCGTCCATGAGGTGCCGGACATGCCCCGCACGTCCAAGGGCCGAAGCATCGCCAATCTCCTGGAACTCAAGGCCGACGAAAAAGTCGCCGCCATGATCCGGATCGAATCCAAGCTGGGCCCCGATCGCGACGACATCACCTGGCAGCAGCCGGGGTACCTGTTCTTCGCCACCCAGAAAGGCACCGTCAAAAAAACGGCTCTCGAGGAGTTCGGCAATGTCCGCAAGGGCGGCATCATCGCCATCACCATCGAGCCCGGCGACACCCTCATCCAGGCCAAGCTCACCAGCGGCACCGACGAAGTCGTTCTCATCACCCAAGGCGGCATGAGCATCCGCTTCCAGGAGGATCAGGTACGCTCCATGGGCCGCCCTGCCGGTGGCGTCAAAGGCATCGAACTCGACGATCAGGATCGCGTGGTGGCCCTCGCCATCGTCGGGTCCGACGCCACCCTCCTCGTTGCCGGCGACAATGGCATCGGCAAACGAACCTCGTTTGATGAGTACCGGCGCCAAACCCGCGGCGGAAAAGGCATCATCACCATGAAAACCACCGACAAAACCGGTCAGGTCGTCGGTGCCCTGCCCGTTCGCGAAAGCGACGAAATCATGCTCATCACCACCGGCGGCCAATTGGTGCGCATCAAGGTGGGCGAAATCCGTGAAGCCGGTCGCAACACCATGGGCGTGAAACTCATCAACCTGGAAACGAACGACAAACTCCAGGCCATCGCCCCCGTGATCAGCGAGGAAACCGACGTGGCAGAACCGCCCGCCGGCCCAGATCTTCAGGACAAGCTCCCGATCTGAACTCATCCCGCATGCCACGGTAGGCGCCTGATACCGGCCGCCTCCCCACCATGAACGCCATCGACCGCTACCGCGACGTCGTGCTCCGTCAGCTCGACGTCGCCCTGTCCGATCAGCGACCCACACTCGAACACGCCGCCGCACGGGTCGCCCAAGCCCTCACCGAGAAACGCTTCCTCTACGCCTTCGGCACCGGACATTCCCACATGCTCGCCGAGGAGATCTTCTACCGGGCCGGAGGGCTCGCCCGCGCCTGCGCCATCCTCGACCCGCCCCTCATGCTCCATGAAAGCGCGTCCGCCAGTTCCCAGCGGGAACAAACCCCCGGCGTCGCCACCACCCTGCTCAGCCAGTACCCGATCACCCGGGGCGATGTGCTCGTCATCGCCTCCAATTCCGGACGCAACGCCGTCCCCATCGAGATGGCCCTCGCCGCCCGTGAACGCGGCATCGCCACCGTCGCCATCACCAGCCTGCTCCACAGCCAGGCCTTCCCCTCCCGTCACCTCTCCGGAAAGCGACTGTTCGAAGTCGCCGATTTCGTCCTCGACAACGCCGGCGTCCCCGGCGACGCATCCATCGATCTTCCAGGCCTGCCAAGGAAGGTCGGTCCCACGTCCACCCTCGTCGGCGCCTTCCTCCTGAACGCTCTGGTCGTCCGCGCGATCGAACTGGCCCTCGAGTCCGGCCATTGCTCCGAGGTCTACGCCAGTTCCAATGCCGATATCCCCGGCTGGAACGAATCCCTGATCGCCCAGTTCCGCTCCCAGATCCGCCACCTCTGAACCAAACCCGTCGTGGACAATCCCGCCCCTCGTCCGCGAAACTTCCCCCCGGTCCGATGAAGAAAAAGCCGCAGAAAGCCTACGCCGCCGCCGGTGTTGATATTGACCTTGGAAATCGTGTCAAAAGCAGGTTGCCGCAACTCCTTGCCTCCACCCACCGCAAAGGCGTCCTGGGTAAAGTGGGAGGCTTCGGCGGACTCTTCGCCCTCGATCTCGCCCGCTACAAGGAGCCCATCCTCGTGTCTTCCGTCGATGGCGTCGGCACCAAGCTCAAGATCGCCTTCGCCCTCAACCGCCACGACACCATCGGTCAGGACTTGGTCAACCACTGCGTCAACGACATCGCTGTCCTCGGGGCTGAACCCCTCTTCTTCCTCGATTATCTCGGCACTGGAAAATTGGAACCTCACGTCTTCACCGAGATCATCCAGGGCTTCGCCAAAGCCTGCTCGGAAAACCATTGCGCCCTCATCGGCGGCGAAACCGCCCAGATGCCGGGCTTTTACCAGGAGGGCGAATACGACGTCAGCGGCACCATCGTCGGCGTCGTCGAAAAATCCAGGATGCTGAACGGCGCCAAAACCGTCCGCCCCGGTGATGTCGTTCTCGGTTTCGCCTCCAGCGGCCTTCACACCAATGGCTATTCGCTGGCCCGCAAAATCCTCTTCGAAGACCTCCAGCTCAAAACCTCCAGCAAACTCCCCGGGCTTCGATCCACCCTTGGTGAGGAACTGCTCAAGGTCCACGTCAGTTACGGGCCGCTGGTTCAAAAGCTCCTGCGCAAATTCAACCCGGCCAAAAGCCCCAAGGCTTCAGGTGGCTCCCGCCCCCACCCAGGCTCGGTACGTGCGTTCGCCCACATCACCGGGGGCGGGTTCGTCGACAACATCCCGCGTGTCCTGCCGCCGCGCTGCGATGTCATCATCCGCAAAGGTTCCTGGGAACTCTCGCCCCTGTTTCAATTCCTTCAGGAGCGCGGCGGGGTCGATGAAGCAGAGCTCTACCAGGTCTTCAACATGGGCATCGGCATGGTGTGCATCGTGACCCCTGAGAAAGCCAAGGCCATCCTCCGGTTCGTTCAAGACCAAGGTCATCCGGCCTGGGTGATCGGCGAGGTCTCCCGCGGCACAGGGACCGTCCGCTTGGCTTGAGGCTAGCCGTCGACGGCTGGCATGAGAGATGCCTCACGCGACTGACGTTGCCTGGGCCTCGCCCCTTCCGTTCAGCTAAGCAATTCCCGTAGCAAGCTCCACATTGCGGGCTCGGAGACTCCTGGATCCGCGGGTGCAAAACTTTGCATCGCTTGACCCGGGATTCATTCATAACTCATTGCGGTAGAGGACCTCACTACGATCCTCCTTAAGGGACTCAGGCTCCCTGAAATCCGTCATTGACTTTATCACGTAGCCAATCATCCTCACGCAGAGTTGTGTGAGTGGTGATCTCGTGCTCCAAGGACATTGCTAGAACCCAAGGTCACCAGCCATTCAGCTACGAACACGAACCTGACAACGAAACGCCGTTCGACACTGACTATGAATCGCATCTGTACAACAGCGCTGGGAACGGTCTTCCTGGCCGGAAGCTTGGTCGCCCAAGCTGACGGTTTGGTCTATGACAACCTGCAAACCTCTCTCGGCACTTACCTCGGTGGTTTTGCTTACGCAGAGGCTGCTGACGACATTCAGATGACGGCTTCGGGGATCTTCAAAAACGCTCGCGTTGCCTACGGATCCGTAGGTTTCGATGGCGACGAAGCCCTGACCCTGAACCTGTACGCCATGGACGGAGCGCCGACCCCCGGCAGCTTCGGCTTCAACACGCCGGGAACGCTTCTCTACAGCCAGACCATTGGTTTGGACGGCAGCGGTTTCGCGGACTTCTCAGACGCCACACCGAGCGTCCTCCTCCCGGACTACATCGCGGTGGGCTTGATCTTCACCGGCGTTGATTTCGACGGGAACACCTCGGACGCGGGTCCGGCGTTCTATGACCCGCCGGTCGCCCCTGGCGACAGCTATTACGATTACTACCTGAAAGGTTTCGGCGGCGATCCCGATTGGGCGCTGTACGACTTCCTCGACTCCAACGGAGTTCCGAATCCCGTCGCCAATTTCGGTGTCCAGATCGGCGTGATTCCCGAACCCGGCACCTGGGTTGCGATGCTTGGTTTCGGCACCATCGCCGGATCCATGGCTTTCCGCCGTATTCGCGGCTCCAAGTAGCCGCAGCCTAGGTGAGGCCGTCGTCGACTCGATCGCGATAGTCACCTAGCCTTTGTTCGCTGCGGCGAATTCGAGCTGAACCAGGTTCGAACATCGTTGTTCAATGGCCCGCCCCTCCAGGCGGGCCATTTGTTTTGCTGTTATACCGCTTTCCGATTCCTGCTTCTCACCTTCTCGGACACGAGAACGAGCCTCCGAAATGTCGCGTTGACAAAACTTCCTAGATAAAAGCACTATCAAAGCTTTAGCTAAGGCCCCATCGCTTGTCCCTCGTCCCACCCGCAGGCCCTCCCCGACCGGAGTCATCCAGAACCCCTCAAATCCAACGCTGATCTCATCAGCCCTGAAGCACCATGAAACTGATTCACCCACTCACCCTGCTCACCTGGACCGCCGCCGCCGTCGCTTCCTCCGCCCAGGCTGACACCCTGGTTTACGATAACCTCATCAACCCACTGGGGAATTACCTCGGCGGTTTCGCGTATCAAGAGGTCGTCGATGACGTCTCACTCAGCGGAGGCGGGATCTTCTCCCGGGCTACCGTGGCCTACGCCGGCTTCAACTTCGATGGGGACGAGACGCTGACCCTGAATCTCTATCGGATGGATGGAGCGCCGACTCCCGGCAGCTTGGGGTTCGATACGCCCGGCACGCTCCTCTACAGCCAAACCCTTCCGATCGCGGCAACCGACGGAGCGCTGATCGACTTCATCGACCTTTCCCCGAGCGTCAACCTGCCGGCCAAACTCGGCATCGGGCTCACCTTCGGTGGCGTCGACTTCGATCCCACCGGGCCGGGGTCGGATGCAGGCCCGTTGCTCTACCATCCTCCGGGCCTGGGAACCAGCCTGGATGACTACTGGCTCAGGGGATTTCCGAATCCTGCCGATGCCTGGGTTCTCTACACCTTTGGCGGCAATCCCCCCATCAACATCGGCGTTCAGATCTGCGTCGTTCCCGAGTCCAGCACTTGGACCGCCATGCTCGGGTTCGCCAGCATCGCTGGATCGGTCGCCTTCCGTAGAAGCCGACGCTCCCGGTAGCCGGAGCGGTTCAAAACCCATTCACTCGGGCCCGCCCATCGAGGCGGGCCTTTTTGTTGCCCACCCATGCGGCACCTGCCTTGTTTCTCCCCGACGCTTGCGCGGCGTACTCCATAGAATCACTCTCCCGCATCCCCCATGAACGGAACCTCACAGGCAACGCCCCAGCGCTCCCATCGCATCGCCCGGCTCGTGCGGTGGACGGCCATGACCACTGCCTCCCTCGCACTGACACTCGCTTCGCAGGCGGAGAATTGGCCACGCTTTCGCGGCCCCACCGGCCAGGGACACTCCTCGGAAACTCAGCTTCCCTCCACCTGGTCGGCGACCGAGGGCATTCGCTGGAAAACCGCAATTCCGGGAATCGGATGGTCTTCCCCCATCATCTGGAACGACCGGGTCTACGTCACCACGGTCACCGAAGGGAACACCCAGTGCCGAGTCCTGGCCTTGGATCGCACCACCGGCCGCGTGCTCTGGAACACGCTCGTGCACGAGTTCGTCCCGCTTCGTAAGGAACAAAAGAACTCGTACGCCTCCCCCACCCCGGTCACCGATGGCCAACGCATCTACGCGGTGTTCGGCGATGGCACCCAGGTCGCCGTGGATCTCGACGGGAAGCTCCTCTGGAAAAACGATGAGGTTCGGTTCTATAGCCGCCACGGACTCGGCGCCTCGCCGGTCCTGCATGGCAACCTGCTCATCATGCCGTTCGATGGCAGCAATCGCGTCGAGAAAGCCGGCGAATGGCCCAACAATTCCCAGGAAGAACAGCTGGGTTGGCGCACGCCCTGGGATCGCGCCGAGATCACCGCCCTGGACATTTCCACCGGCAAGCGCGTCTGGGTGGCTCGCCGGGGCAAGTCCCGCATCGCCCATGTCACCCCCAACATCATGGTCGTGGATGGCAAACCTCAGCTGATCAGTCCCGCCGGGGATGCCATCCAGGGCTTCGACCCCGCCACCGGAACGCTGCTCTGGACCGTCTACTCCCAGGGCGAAGGCGTCACACCCAGCTTTGCGTTCGGAGATCAGCTGATCTTCACCTCGTCCGGATTTGAAAAGACCACCCTCCGAACCGTTCGCAGCGGCGGCACCGGCGATGTCACCGCCACCCACGTGGCCTGGGAACAGCGCAAAGGGACCCCCACCCAACCTTCGCTCCTCTACGTCGCCCCGTACCTGTACTCCATCACCGATGGCGGCATCGCCCATTGTTTCGACGGCAAAACCGGCGACATCGTCTACGCCGAACGCGTGGGCGGGAACCACAGTTCATCCCCGCTCTTCGCCGACGGCCGCATCTACTTCCTGTCCGAAACCGGCGAAACCACGGTGATCCAGGCAGGGCCGAAGTTCGAAATCGTTGGCCGCAATGCCATCCAGGAAAAATGCCAGGCGTCCCTCGCCGTTTCGCAGGGCAACTTTTTTCTGCGCAGCGAAACCCACCTGTTCTGCATCGGCAAGTAGGCCCACCAGCCGGCGACTCTCGTTCGACGCCGATCTCTCGCCGACCTGACATGAGCCCAGCCGCCGTCCGCGTCAGCACAGTCGCCCCGCCAGATTTCTTCCAGGTGGCGGAACTCGCCCAACGCATCTGGCCGGTTTGCTTCGGCTCCATGATCACCCCGGAGCAATGCGAATACATGCTCGCTCAGCGCTACACCCCTTCCGCCATGGCGGAAGCGATCCGTGCTGGCATGACCTACGAACTGATCCACAGCCGCGACGGCATCGCCGGGTTTGGAGCCCACGGTCCCGCGGCCTCGCCCACCGACTGGAAGTTGTGGCAGGTGTATGTGCTTCCGGACCAACAGGGACAAGGCCTGGGCCGCCGCTACATCGAACACGTCGCCAACGCCGCACGTCGCCATGGCCGATCCCGCCTGGTGCTCACCGTGAACAAGAAGAATGACCGCGCCCGTGCCCTCTACGAGCGGTCAGGGTTTGAGGTGTCCGATTCGGCCAGCTTCGACATCGGCAACGGCTTCGTCATGGATGACTACGTCATGGTCAAGGCCCTGACTGATGCCGTGGTGGCCTCAAGCCCCAACGCCTCATGACCCGCCGCTGCCTCGCTGCCCTGGCTGGCCTGTTCGGCTTGCTTTCCATCAGCGCGTCCGCCGCCGATCCCTACCTGAGCGAGGTGGTCAGCCAGAATGACTCGGGCCTTCGTGATGAGCAGGGCGATCATTCGGATTGGATCGAGATTCACCATCCAGGCCCCGATACCCTCTCGCTCCAAGGCTGGTCGCTCTCCGATGACGCCGGAAAGCCCAGGAAATGGACGTTCGCCGCAGGCTCGATCCCCGCCGGCGGATCCTTGGTGGTGTTTGCCTCGGGAAAGGATTTCCAAACCGCTCCCAGCTCACCTCGTTCCCCGGACCTCATCCCTGGTCTGGCGGTCTGGTTGCGGGCCGATTCCCTTCAACCGACGAACACGCTTCAGATTCGACGCACCGCCGACGCCCAGTTCATCCGGCTCTGGCCAGATGCGAGTTCCCGAGGCCGGCACGCGCGACAGGAGACCGCAAGCCTACAGCCAAGACTCCTCACCACACCCGCCCCACGCGTTCGGTTCGATGGCGTGGATGATTTGCTTCGATTGGCCGCCTCGCCTGCCAGTGATTCCTTCACGCTGATCACGGTGTTCCATCCGACCCGGTCTCATGAGATCGATCCGGTTGGAAATACCGGTGTGGGAGGCACCAGCGGTCAGGCCTGGCTGTTGGGCGCCGCCCACGGCGGTGACGCGGGCGCGGGTATGGGCCTGTCCGTCGGCACCAACGGGGTGAGCGTCTACGAGCACGGCTCGTCGTACATGCCCGCACTGGCGGTCGTTGAGAACGAACTCACCGCACCGTGGACAGTCGCGACGGTCACGTATTCCAACCGTATCCCCCAACTCGCGGTGAATGGTTCCACCGGCTCACCCGGCTCCAGCTCCGCCCGAACACGCGTTTCCGCCCCCACCGAAATCGGCTCGGGCAGCTACGGAGCATTCGCCGGAGACGTCGCCGAGATCATCGTCTTCGACCGAGCCCTCACCGACGCCGAACGGCGTGCTGCGGAAGCTCACCTCGCCAACCGCCACAACGTCAGCCTCTCCACGTCCTACCACACCAATTTCCGCATCGATGCCGGCGGCGAACGACTCGTGCTCACCCGACCCGACGGGTCCAGGGCCGACGATATCCGCGTGCCAGCTCTGCCACGGGATGTCGCCTGGGGCCGGCTCGGCGGGTCTCCCGGAGAATTTCGGTTCTTCGCCGAACCCACCCCGAATGCCCTCAACCCCGACCAAGGTGCGGTTGCGTTTCTGTCCCCGCCAACCGTGGATGTGCCTCCCGGTTTCCACACCAACAGCGTTTCCGTGTCGCTTCGGTCACCCCATCCCGGTGCGGAGATCCGCTACACCCTCGACGGCTCGGAGCCCAGCCCCGGTTCATCGCTCTACACCGGACCGATCCTCGTCACGAATCGCGCCTCCTTGCCCAATCGCCTGTCGGTGATTCCCACGGCTCCCGGCTGGAGCGCTCCATCGGGCCGCGTCTTCAAGGGCACCATTCTCCGGGCCCGCGCGTTTCGGACGGATGCGCTGCCGAGCGACATCACCACAGGATCCTACTTCATCCACCCGCTGGGCCTCCGTCGCTACACCCTGCCGGTGGTGTCGCTGGCCACCGACGATCGTCATTTTTTCAGTGCTGAAACCGGCATCTACGTGCCAGGCAATGCGCCTGGCGGCAATTACGCGCAGTCCGGCGATGCGTGGGAACGACCCGTCCACGTGGAACTGTTCGAATCGGATGGTTCGCGTCCCATCGCGCAGGAATCGGGCGTTCGTATGCACGGCAACACCTCCTTCGGTTTCCCGCTGAAGGCGCTTCGACTGCATCCGCTCAATCAGCGCGGGACCGGTCCATTCCGGCATCGGATCTTCCCCGATCTTCCCATTGAGTCCTTCAACCGCCTCCTGCTGCGGCCCTCGGGACACGACCATTACCTGACCATGATGCGCGACGGGCTCATGCAGGGGTTGATGCGTGAAACCGGCCTCGACATGCAGGGTTATCGGCCGGCGATCCTGTTCCTCAACGGGGAGTACTGGGGGATTCACAACCTCCAGGAGGCGTTCGAAAAGGACTACTTCACGTCGCATCACCCGGAGGTCGACCCAGACGCCATCGACTACCTCGAAGGATACGCCCCCGGCGCGGTTGCCTACGAAGGCGACGCCAACCACTACCACGACCTCATCCGCTACCTCCAAACGCACAATCCCGCCGATGCCGCCACCGACCGCGAGATCCATTCCCGCATGGAGGTGGCCAACTTCCAGGACTACAAGCTCGCCGAGATGTTCTACTACCGCTGGGACATCGGGAACCATCGGCTCTGGCGACCTCGCACGCCCAACGGCCGGCTCCGCTGGATTCTGTTTGATTGTGATGTGGGGTTCGGCGGTTTCTGGAGCGAACCCAATCCCTGGACCTTCAACATGCTCCAGGCCGTTCTCGAACCCAGCGGTTCTCTGCACGGTCACAACAACACCGCCACCGTTTTCCTGCTCGGCACGCTCCTCCAGAACCCGTCCTTCCGACACGACTTCATCAACCGTGCGGCCGACCTCATGAACACCACGCTCAGCACCGAGCGCATGCTGGAGTTCATCGATCGCATGGCGGCCGAAATCGCACCCGAAATGCAGGAACACAGCCTCCGCTGGCGTGCTCCGGCCAACCTTGCCGAATGGCAGCGCAACGTCGGTGCCCTGCGCACGTTTGCCCGCGAACGCCCGCGCCACAACCGCCAGCATTTCGTCACCCAATTCGCCCTGCGCGGCACGACAGAACTGACCCTCCACACCCCTCCGCCGAACACGGGCCAGCTTCGCCTCAATTCCATGCCCGCGCTCGCCTCCTCCAACGGCGTTTGGAAGGGCGTCTATTTCCTCGGAAACCCGGTCGAGCTCGAAGCCTCTCCTGCTCCCGGCTACCGGTTTGCAGGCTGGCAGGAGTTCCCCGGTCTCACCAACAACCCGCTGAGACTCACCCTGGCTGCCTTCACCACCGTCACTCCCCAATTTGAAAGCTCCGTGGCGCTCCGTTTCGACCCACCCCAGCGCCTCCCCAACGGAGTCGTGCTCCTGAGGTTCCAAGGACTTCCCCAAACTCGGTACTCGCTCGAGTCCTCTCCAACCCTGAAGACCTGGGTCTCCGAAGCCTCGGTTCTCTCCGATCCCCTCGGGCGGGGAACTTTTGAAATCACCCTCGCCCCAAGCCTCGCGCGGTCGGTTGGCGCGGTCACCGAAAGTACCCTCGACGAACCAGGACTCATCTCAGGATCGCCAACCCAGGCGTCCACCCCAACCGTCCGCCCCTCCCTGACTCCTTCCCTTCCTTTCCGCTTCTACCGACTGCGCCCGTGACCCCTTTGGTCCAGGCAGCTCTCATGCCGAATTTCAGGTCAGTGAAAAACGGCTCTCAACCCCAGCGCCACCCAGTGCCGGTCGTACTCCCGGGCAGAAGCCCCTGAATCCTGCGTCTGGCCGTCTTCGTAGGCATAGGACAACTCGGTGCTGTACCGCTTGCTGAAGTCGTAGTGAACCAAGCCATTCACTGAAAAGACCCAGTCGTGACGCACCACCGGACGCAGGAAACTCGTGCCATACGCCCTCCCCCCTGCCCCCACGGTCCAACGGCTGTTCACCACGTGTCGCCAGCCCAGATCCAGCGTCATGTCCTCGTAGGCGCTTCGACCCGCGAAGCCGGGCTGTTCGAATTGCCGGGCCGCCAACACCACCGTGTCCTCTGTCCCAGGCGTCCATGTCAGCGTGCCATCCACAAACACGTTCACCACGTCGTGATCCCCCATGGAGGCCGGCGCACGATCCCCATAGCGCCGAAACTCAGGTCCCAACGCCACCGAGCCCTTCAGCCACGGAGCCAGCCGCCCTTCCCAACCGCCCAGAATCCGATGGAACCGATTGTCGTACTCTTCGGGGTAGTCCAGAAGTTGTGCCTCGTCCTGCTGACCGTACCGGTACCCCAACCAGGCCTTGAGTCCGTTCCCCACCGTCCGCCCCACGTCCGTGCCCACCGTGATCTCCGAACGGTCCACCGAATTCAGATACCCGGGCGTCGTCTTTTGAACGGTGCGGAAGTCATGGCTGTAACCCGTCAGGGCCGGTCGCACCAACCACGCTCCCCAGTCCTGCGTCAGCCGGATGTTCCCTCGGCAGACGGCGGAATCCCGCCGATCCCGAACCGTCGGCCCCCCCGTCGCCGGCGCGCCCCCAGGCCCCGACCAAACCAGTCCCACTGAATCGCCATCAATCACCGTCACCGTCCCCCCAACGTCCAACTTCGTGCCCGCCTTGAGGTACCCTCCTTCGAGCTGGCAGCGATGCGCCACGAAGTCCTCGGACGGTTCCGAATGGAAGAACGAGGTCTCCGGTTGATACCCCAGCCGCACCTTCCAGGGCGCCGAAGTCCAGGAACCCCACACTAGCCCCAGCAAGGTGGTCACCCACGACGTGCGGTCCGCCAACGCGGTCTCCGATTGCAGAAAGACGTTGCTGTCGAAGCCCTCCCGAAGCCCCGCCTCCAGCCCATACGCCCACGGAGTCCCTGACCCGGCTGAGTTCAGGCTCGCGCCTGCCGCTGCACTCTCCCCGACGCAGTCGCTTCCCACCGCCAGCATTCCCGCCATCCACCAGCCCCACCAAGCCCCTCTCCATGAACCGTGCGTCCGTAGCGGCGGGCGTACCGCCTGCCGTAGCGGCGGGCATCTCGCCCCCTGGAATCCCCAGTTCATGGCCCGTGAGCAGGTCATTCTTGAACAGGGGGCTCTCCATGAACCGTGCGTCCGTAGCGGCGGGCGTCCCGCCTGCCGTAGAGGGGGGCGTCTCGCCCCCCGGAATCCCCGGTTCATGGCCCGTGAGGAGGTCGGTTCTGAACTCGGGGCTCTCCACGGTACCAACGCCGCCGCTGGATGCTGCCACTGGCGCCAAGATCCTTCTTGTACCATCTTCGCTCGCCTGATTAATTCCGGCGTCCCATTGCCAACAGCATCCTTAATGAAGTGGTTTAGAACATTCCTGGCGATCGCCTGTCTCGGCTGGTGCGGAACCGGCTGCCGATCGGTGTCGCAGGTTTCGGCTCCGCACCCCTCGGTTTCCCCGGTCGCCGATGCACACGCCCCGTCCGCCCCAGTTTCCTGGGACCGACTGCGACCAGGTTGGACGCTTTCGTTGCCCGGCGACCGGCTGTAAGGGGCAGACCTGCCTCCTTCGATTGTCCGCCGCAGCCCGTCCAAGTCCTTGGTATCGAGGCATTCGTGTGAGGAAGGTTCGTCGCTTGAGGGCTCAGCGTCCATCGCCGGCCCATCTTGATGGCCCACCACCCTCCCCGACCACAAGCCAGGGGCGAAGCGCTTCCCGCCTCGGGCTCAGCTAAATCCGATCAGCAACGGGTCGTCTTGCGCTTCGGAGCCACCGGCGCCCCACGTCGGCTCTTTAGAATGTAACTCTCGGCCTCAGGCACCTGGCAGGCCGTGTCGCCCACGTCGACGTCCACGACCCCGAGGGCTCGGGCGCAGTCCATGGCGCGTTCACCCAAAGGCGCAACGTAGGTGCCGCAGCCAATGACGTACTGGTTCATCGAATACCGCACCCAGTTGGGGGAAGTCGGAAGCGTTCGGGTCACGCGATCCAACAACGCACCAAGTTTCTCCGTGGGCAGAAGTGAATCGGGGACGGTCGCCACGATGGCAGAAAGCGTCGACCACCCCGCCACAGCCGTTAGTTCCCGTCGGGAATCGATCCATTTCAAAGCGACATCGAAACCCTTGGGATGCTCCGCCGCCACCCACGCCACCGAGCATCCGGCAATCATGCGCCACGACGCTCCCGTCGCCCATTGGTCGAGTTGACGCAGGGTCATCCGGGCTCCATCGGCGATCAACCCCGCGAGGTACATCGCGTCCGAATTCCCGGTTGCATACAGCTCCAGCGCGAGTTCCTGACAGCCCTTGAGCTTTTTTTGAAGCGGCTTCAGGTCGCCCACCCGGACTCCGAACAGTGGTTCCGGCGCTCCGTGACGCAGGAAGGTTCGCTTGCACGACGCATTCGCCTTCGACGCCAATTCCTGCATTACCTCATCGAGAGTCATGGCCGGGTGGATTTGCGCCGCACCCTACCGGGCTACGGTTGGGAGACAAGGATCCCGATTTCCTCCCTCGTTACTTCCCCACCGCAGCTTGTTCCTTCTCCGGCTGGTGCCAGAGGGACCGCCAGTAGTCCTGCTCCACCGCGTACACATCGCGAACGTCCTCGGGTCGGGCACAGTCGGGCAGCAACCCGTAGCGCTTCATTTCGCGGAACCAGTCCGGCCGCGGAACGAAGCCGGCCATGTCAAAGCGCTTGTTCGAGTTCAGGAAGCGGCTTCCCGCCCGCACCATTCCCAGGATCGCCTGATACCCGGCGTCGGCGGTGGAAGCGAACACCGGTGGCGCAGCGTTGTTGGTCATTGCTCCCTGACAGAGTCCCCACCCGCCAGCCTCCCGAGCCAGCGGCGCCAGCAACATCAGGGACTGCTCCGGTCGCGAGAGATTGAACACGATGTGTCGGCTGGTGAGCAGTCGCGGGTCGTCCATGCTGGGTTGCCAGAACGAGACGCCACGCTCGTCGGCCAGCGTGAGCGGCAGACGTCGCGCGGGTGCCTCATGGCACGCCTGGCACCGGGTGCGGATCACCTCGCTCGCCGCCCGCGTCTCCGGCCAGTTCTCACCGGTGTGGATCTGGTTGTTCTCGGCGTAATTCCCAATCATCCCACACCCCAACGCCGCATAGGTGCCAGGGTAGGCAGCGCCGGTTTCGATCCAAAGACGCAGCACGTTCCGCTGATGCTCGCTCGCCCGCACTCCGTAGTGAGAGCCGTCCAGCAAGCGAAGGAGCTTGCTCGCGCTGCTGCCCAGGGCCCGCGGGTCGTAGTTGCTCTTCGGCTGGTTGCGGCCGTCGGCGAACAACCCGGCAATCGTCAGCATGTAGTACGCCTGGCTGTACAAGGGACCGCGATCTCCGGTGAACAGAAGTCGACCCGCCCGGGGTCCTCCTTGGGCGGTCTTTTCATAGCCGTGACAGTCCACACACAACGCGTCGAGCACCGGTTGAACGTCCCGTGGAAAGTCGAACACATCCGGCACATCCCGAATCGGTTCGATCACCGCCGGGGCCCGGCGAACCGCGAGAGTTGAATGAAACTCCGCACGCGGGGTCTGGGAGCGGTGCTCATGGCAGCCAACACAGCTCAGCGTTTCCCCAGGTTGAACGCTCGTGAAACTCTGCATGCGTTTCACCGCCAGATCGTTCTCGTCGAGCGCCACAAAGAAGACGCTCCGCATCGCCGGCACCTCGAAATAGGCGCTCCCATCCTCCTCCACCGGGACCGTTCCCAGAATACGTTCCAGCGTGAACGTCCCGCCATAGCTGATCGGCTCCATCCCGCCCGTGTAGTGGATCGGCATGGGCAGCGTCTCCAGCACCAACAGTTTCCGAATCTCGCCCTGCTTCACCCCCGTCATGTTCCGACCGTGATTCACTTCCGCGAGGATCATCCGACCCGTCGTTTCCTGGGGCTTGATGCGCTGCTGGAGGATCGGCTCCCGCACCCGCGCCAGCACCGGCCTCGGCTCATGGCATTCCAACCCGGCCGCCCGATCTTCCGACGTAAGCTTCAACACCTCCGCCGTCCGGCCCTCGCCGTTCATCAGAACCAGCGTCGGGCCCGACGCCGCCAGGAAGCAGTCTTCGCCAAAGCCCCAAGGGTCCCGGAAGTTCGCCCCCTTGCTGATGCTGCGCGCAAATTCCGGCGCATCCGGCCCTGCGCGGGGATCGACCACCGTCACCACCCCGTCGTGCTCCCGCTGACCGTGCCCCGGGGAAAAACTCGCCACCACCTTGTCCGTCCCGGCGATGGGCTTGGCATCGATCATGGTGATGCCCGGATGCAGGTTCCCGAACCAGGTCATCTGCCCCGTGCCATCGGGGTTTGCCACCCACAGATGATGGAAGTGCACCTGACTCCGATCCACGTACTCCCACCGCGTGTACAGGATCCGCCCGTCTGCCAACGGCCACGGGGTGTTGTCCTGTTCGTTGTTGCTGGAAAGCGCCCGAACATTCGATCCGTCCGCATCGCAGCGATGCAACACCGCCACCTGCGTCAGCCAGCAATTCACCCAGCGCTTGCATCGGCTGGACACGAACACAATCCCCCCGTCGGGAAGGTAAGCCCCCTCGAAGTCGTCGTAGGGTCCGTCGGTGATCTGCCGGAGGCCACCCCCGCTCACCACCATTTCATAGAGGTGGTAGACTTCGGTTCCTCCGCGTCGCCAACTGAACAACACCTTCGTCCCGTCATGGTTCACCTGGGGATCGCGTATCGATCCCTTCGGATCGTCCACCAACGCGGTCCGCTCACCCGAACGCAGATTCAGCCGGTACAGTTTTCCACCCTCCACCCACGCCTTCCGGTCGGGGTTATCGGCGTAGTACCCAAAATTCGCGTACCAATGCCCGTCGGTCGGGTTCACCCCGCGCGCCGCGAACACGATCTCTTGGACGTCCCTCAGCGGCCCGTTCAGGAAGCCCTCCAGAAGAGAGCGCCGTCCGGCTTCGGCCGTAGCAGCGGGCGTCCCGCCTGCCGCTGAGAGGGGTGTCTCGCCCCTCGGAAGCCCCGGCTCACGGGCCGTGACCCGGTCGACCCTCAACCAGGGGCCTCCCAACACCGCGCCCCAAAAAAGCAGACCGACCCATCTGGCGCGGTTACGATGCTGTGGACGTCTCGAATTGGAATGGATGCGACTCTTCATGGAAACCTCCCATCCTGACTGCCGCCTGACCCTGCCGAAGCCCTGCCGGCTCCCGGCGCCCTGCGGCCTTCCCTGTGAGTTGAAACTGGGACCCGAGCGGCACGCCGTTCTGGAACTGGGCAGCCTCGCGCGACTCGCCATCATGGCCGTCCCCGGCAGCCGCGGACCGTTCCTTCAACAGGCTCACGAGTTGTTCGCCCAGGTCCGCTGCATTGTGGAGCGTCAGCAGGTTCCCCTCACCCCCACCACCCTGATGGTCTTTCTTCGGGACGGCCACGACGAGGAGGCCTGCCGCCGGGTGATCGGTGAACAGTTCGGCGAGGCCGCGCCCGTCACCACCTGCGTCGTTCAACCGCCGTGCTGCGGCGCCGCCCTCGGCATCGAGCTCTGGGCCCTCGGCGGTCCCGAAGTGAAGGTCGAGCGTTTCAGCCCCGAGATCCTGGCCGTCGAATCCGACGGCATCCGTTGGATCTACGGTGGCGGGATCCGATCCGCGCAGCCAGGCGCCGATCCCTACCGTGAATCGATCGCCGCCTTCCAACTCCTGGAGCGGCAGCTCGCCCAAGCGGGTGTCGGCTTCGATCGGGTGGTCCGCACCTGGATCTACGTCAACGGCATCACCGACCACGAAAACGAAAACGGTCTCCAGCGCTACCAGGAGCTGAATCGCGCCCGGTCGGATTTCTACCGCAACATCGCTTTCGGGGCCGACCGCAAAGCCCCCACCGCCAACGGAATCATTTACCCGGCCAGCACCGGCATCGGCACGCGAGGTCGCCACATGGACCTCGCCTGCGTGGCTCTCGATACCCAGCGGCCCGACGTCTTCATCCTGCCGCTCGAGAACCCGCAGCAGACTCCCGCCTACGATTACCAGGCCGTCTACTCGCCCCAATCGCCGAAATTCTCCCGGGCCATGGCGGTGGTTCAGGGACGGTTCGTGGCCTTTCTCGTCTCGGGCACCGCCAGCATCGTGGACTCCAGAACCGTCCATCCCGGCGACCCCGTCCGACAGACCGAACAGACCATCGACAACATCGAACGCCTGATTGCACCCGACAATCTTGCGCGCCTTGGTCTTCCAGGCGCCGGCGCCAGCCTGCGGGATATCGCCAAGCTCCGGGTGTACGTGAAGAACCCGGGCGACTACCTCGCCTGCCGCCGCGTGGTGGAACGTCGGTTGCCCAAGGCACCCGCCCTCTACTTGTGCGCGGACGTTTGCCGCCCCGATCTGTTGGTCGAAATCGAGGCCGTCGCCTTCGCACCGTACCGGCCGCACGGAACTCCGGCCACGCCGCAGTGATTCGCTCCGGCCCGACCGGCTCGAATCAACCGTGCGTGGACAGGTCGAGTGGCCCATGGGGTGGCAAGCCGAGGATCCCGTCCACTTAAGGTGTTACCAGGACCGGACCCGGAGCCGGAACCGAGACCACCAGCAGGTCGCGCCAGGCCACCCGCAGCCGTTCGAGTTCCTGTTCCTGTTGCGCATCAAACGCCCCGGCGCGCTGCCCATACGTGTCGAGCCAGGTCATCAGCCGTTCGCCATCCGCCCGTGTCCACACCACGCCCCGGTGTCCCCCCGGCGCGTTGAGCAAGGCAAGCAGGGCGCTGGTCTGCGAGGGATTGCGTCCCTCAGTCGACACGCCTTGACGGTACGCCGCCAGTACCTGTTCCCGCAGGCTGGGTTTCCCGTAGTCCGACAGGGAATCGTACGCGCGCGCGGCGGTCAGGTCATACTTCGCCGCCTCCGCGTCCTCTCCGTCCGGCCGATGGCAGCGCACACACTGGGCGTCCAGCACCGGCTGCACCAGTCGGTCGAATCGCAGCGGCCAGGAACCCTCCGGACCCGGGGTGATGCGCGACGGTGCACGCAACGACGCCAAGGGAGATCGTGCCGTGGGCGGCGTGTCCTGCCGCTGATCATGGCAGCCCACGCAACTGAGCGTTTGGCCCGGCTGCACATGGGTGGCACTCCGCATGGTCTGCACCACCCGTCCTTCCCTGTCCAAAGCCTGGAAGAACACCGCCACCCCGGACGGCGCCCTGAAATAGGCCGAACCGTCCGCCTCCACCGGCACCGTGCCCAACACGGCCTTGCCCGGATCATCACGGGTCAGGCCGATCGCGGGTTGGTTCATCCAGGGTTGGGTTTTTGCCGGCACCGCAACCACCCGCAGGGCCGTGATGTCACCGGGCTTCACCGTGGAGAGGCCGCGGGTCACATCGCCGATCAGAAATCGCCCTTCCTGGGGGCCATCCCAATTCACCGGACTCGACAGCATGGGCGGCGAAGTCCGTGCCTGGACAGGAATGGGATACATGGAAGAAATCTCCGGGTCCCGGTACAGCAATTCCAGGCCGCCAGCGGTCGTGAAGAGGTGGATGCCCATGCCGTTCACCGGCCGTTGACGACCTTCGCGGGTCTCAGCTTCCACACCCCAGGACACCAGCATCGTGTCCTCCGACAGCGGCCAGGGATTGGCGTAGTAGCCCTGCGGCCATCCTTCGATTTCAGGGAACGGTGTCTCCGGGGTCAGCCGTGTGATCGGCGCTTCGCCTTCCGTGCCGCGGGTCGGATCCAGCAACACCAGGCTGCCCATGGTTTGCGAATGATGCCCGCTGGCGGTGAAGATGATCTTGTCGGACCCGGGAATCGCCCGCGGTTCAAAGGTGCAGTGCGGCGCCTGCGTGTAGTTGCCGTACACCAACCGCGCGTTGGTGCCGTCCGGGTTGATCGCCCACAGGCTCATGTACGGCATGTTGTCGCGGTCCACGTAGTCCCAGCGCGAATAGAGAATGGTCCCGTTGTTCGCCACGCTGGGTTCCCACTCGAACATTTCGAAGGGCGAGATCGCGGTCAGATCACCGCCGTTGGCGTCCATGGTGTGCAGCGTGTACACCGCCACCGGCCGGCTCGCGTCCCCGCCGCAGCGCACATAGCAGTCCGGCAGGTCCGCCTTGGCCACCGTCGCCGCCGCACTGGCCTTGCCCACCTGGATCGCATGCCCGCGACGGGTGGAGAGAAACACGATCCGTCCGTCCGGCAGATACCGGGCGTCAAAGTCGTCGTACTTTCCCCGTGTCAGCTGGCGCAGCCCCGTGCCATCCAGGTTCATCTCGAACACATGGTAGAACGCGTCCTCCGGCACGTTCGCCTTGTTCAGTTTGTCCTTCTCCTGAGCCAGTTCGGGATAATGCCGACACCAGGCAAAAAGCACCTTGGTCGCATCGTCACTCAGCGCCGGCCGCAGAAAGCTCCCCGGGTAGGGGAACAGTTTCCCGGTCAGATCCTCGGTCACGGGCGCGCCGCTTCGAAAGTTCTTCAGCAGGTACAGACCGCCGCCCGGTCGGGACCACCAGCCATAATACTGGTCGCTCATGTGGCTGTAGCTGCCCGGCACCCGCTTGGTGAACAGCAGGGTGTCGAAGTTCAGCAAGGGACTCGCCAACACCAACCGCCGTTGAAGATGGCGCGCCTCCAGATACAGGCCCCGGAGCGACGTTTCCGGCGTCGACTCGGCCTGCCGTTGCTTCAGCACCGCCAACGCCGCCCGATCCGAATCGTTCCCGCCCAAGCGTTCGCAGTTCGACATCACGTTGCGCGTCAGCCCAGCCCAGTCCGGCTCCCGCCCGACGCGCGCGTGGGCCACCGACCATTCACTCAGGCTGCTTTGTTCCGCCGGCCGTTTGAGCGCGATGTTCGGCGCGTTGGCGCTCAGTTCGTGCACTTCCACTTCGTCCAAGTGGAGCGCCGTGACTCCCGGTAGCTGAACGCGCACATAACGAGCCACCGCATTGGTCAGCGGCACCCGCAGCGGCCAACGGTCCGGCATGCGATACCCGTAAAACACCGTCCCCGGATGCTCGTACGCCAGACGCCAGGTTTGGCCATCCTCCGAGAGCAGCAGACGGAACCTCGACGCCCGCATCGCCGCGCTTTCGTTATCAGCCCGGTTCCACAAGCAAACATCCCTCAGCGGCGCCACCGCCCCCAGGTCCACCTGCCACCACGGCTCCGATTCCACCGCCGTGTGAAAGCCCCAGCGCCCGTTCGTCACCCCGTCACAGCCGCCCGCCGCGTCGTCCGCCGGGGTCAATCGCTTCGCCGCACGCGCCTCTGTCGAGACCTGGACTTCCTTCACCCACTCAGTCTCGACCATCGCCCGCCAGGGATCCGACGGCACCTCGTCCACTGCCGCCATCACGACGGTTGCACTCAGGGCCAACACCGACGCCATCCATCCATTCCAACTCATGGCATTGCCTTTCTTCGCACAACGGTTCACGGCGCCGTCCTCCGGTCGGAGGTTTCGGCAGTGGTCATCGGATCCTCGCAGATGATGCGAAATCCCACGTCGAAGACGCGCTGGTACTGGAAATACGGAAGCCGATGACTCGATGTCGCTCGGAAGGGCCGATCCCGCCAGGACCCGCCCCGGGCCACCCGTTCCGTGGTCCGCGGCAACCCCGCAACCTCGTCCCGCCCATCCTCCGTTCGGTACGGATACGGACGAAAGGCACTGCGGGTCCATTCCCGGGCATTGCCATGAAGGTCATGCAGGCCCCACGGATTCGGCTGATACCGTCCCACGGGTTCGGTCACGAATCCGCCGTCGCGGAACCGACCTTCCTGGGGAATCGGGTTGTCGAAACGGCTGGGATTCTTGAAGGCCCCTTTCGCGTAGTCCTGCACGTACGGATCGCCGCCGAACAGCGCCAGGGTGGCGTCCCCCAAGTTGGCGTGGCGCGAGAAGTCTGTGTCCAGGTCGCCGTACCACAAGGGTGTCGAGGTGCCCGCCCGGCAGGCCCATTCCCATTGAGCCTCCGTCGGCAGGGTAACCATCAGGCCCGTCTCGCGGCTGAGCCACGCGCAGAACCCCATCGCTTCTTCCCAGGAAACCCGCACCGCCGGCTGATCCGGTTGGTCCTGGTCGTGGCCCGTGATCCCAAACTGGTAACCATGCCGATCTTCGGTCCGGCTTTCGTGCACGGCATCGTACGCCCGATACTGCCGGTTGCTCGTCTCGACACGCGCCATCCAGAACGATTTCACCGCGACCTTCGACATCGGCAGTTCGTCCGCATCGCCCTCCGCGGAACCCATCACAAACGCGCCACCTGGAACCCGCACCAGTTCGAGCGTGACGCCCGGCCCGAGGGTCACCACCCGCCGGTCACCCACCTCCGCCACCTCCACACCCCCAGCCCGGTCGTTCTGCCCCGGCGCCACCGTGCGCCGCGTCTCGCCCGCCAGAGGCAGGGCTTGCCGCGTGGCGGAACTTTGTCGTTCCACCGCCGAGGCCGCGTCGAAAGGCCAGTCGTCACACGCCGGCACCACAGCCGCCGGCCGCGATTCGCCAGCTGCGAGCACGGGTCTGGTGTCGTACTGCGGAGTTTCCGGAATCGTTTCGTAGTCCGGGAAGGGTCCCATCGGCACGAATTGCTTTCGCAGTTCCAGCGCACGCGCGCTCGACGACGTCACCTGCTTGCACTCGAGCGGGCCGTAGCCCGTGGTGAATTCGGGAATCTCGCTCCAGGTCCCGAAGAACGGCGCGTTCAGATCCACCCAGGCCGCCAGTCGACCATGGGACTCGGCATCCAACTTCACGCCGTAGTGCCCTTTGCGAAGCAGTTGGCCCAACTCCGTCGTGCCAAAGTGGTAGTCCATCGGGGTGAACATCCGCCGGTCACCTTCGATGCCCGGCCGGCGCACAAAGCGCTGCAATTCCCAATAGCTCCGCGTGAAGCGCCCGCCTCCCGGCCAGTTGCCAGGCATCTGGGTCTTCCAATCCGCCAACGGCTGGCCTCCCTTGAAATCCGGCAGTTCCCGCCCGTGTCGTGGCTTGGCCGGGGTGGCATCACCGCCATGGCAGCTGACGCAGTAACGGTCCAGAACCGGTTGCACTTCCCGCACAAACGCGAATCCACGCGCCGGCCCGTGCCACGGTTCAATCTCCGACGCCGGCCGTTGCATCGCCCGGGTCACCCGGCTGGGAACGGCAGCGTCGGCACCTTCATGGCAGCCAATGCAGGATACCCGTTCTCCCGGCATACCCACGAACCAGCTACGCTCGAGTTGAAGCGCCTGCCCCAGCGCGTCGATCGGTTGAACACAGACCGGCGTGTTCGCCGGCATCTTGAAGTAGGCCGATCCGTCGTCCTCCACCGGAACGGTTCCCAGAATGCGCTTGATGTCCCAGGGTCCATCCGCGCCCAGCGTGCCGTACAACCCGCCCATGCCGCGCTTCGCAAAGTAGTACTCGATCACCCGCAGCGCCTTGACCGTTCCCCGCGGAATGCCCGCCAATCCCGGCCCCGCATGCACGTCGGTCACGAAGACATTCGACTCGTCCACCGTCGGATCCACCCGGTCCCGCAACACCGGCGGACGCGGTTGCACCAGGACCGGACTCGCCCAAAGCATCGCCGAACCTTCCAGTTCCTTCACCAGCGTGATGTTGTCGAACACGTCCACCAGGTAGAGGCCCCAAAGCGCGTGCTCCGACAGTTTCGCCGACACCAGGTGATACTTCGCGCTCAACGGCGCCGGCATCAGGAACCGCGGATACGGCTGGGTCTCCTGCACCAGTCCGTCCCGCACCACCGGATCCACGCGCTTGCCACGCCACGGGATTTCCTGAACCACGCCTTCCGCATCCTTCCTGCCCTTCGCCGCATCCAGAATCAGCAGCCTCCCCGCCCGCGCCACATCATGGTGCCCCACCGCGATGCCGATGACTTCCGTCACTGAGCCCGGCAACGGTTTCGCGTAGAAGAACGACCCCGGAAACCATGAGCCGCTCCCCCGGAATTCCCGCTGGTCCGTGCCATCGGGGTTCATGTGGAACAGCATTCGTGAGTTGGCGTGCGACTGATCGGTGTACTCCCAGCGCTGGTACAGCACCCGCCCGTTGGGAAGCATCGTCGGACACCAGTCGCTGTCCTGTTCAAAGGTCAGTTGCCGGACGTGTCCCGATCCCGGCTCCAGCAGGTACAAGCAGGTCATCGCATCGCTGCCGAACAGACAGGGCAATCCCTGATAGGACGCCGTCGAGGCGAACAGAATCCGGCCGTCCGGCAGATAGCACGGATCGAAATGGGCCACATCCACGCCGTGGTCGGGGGTCACCTGCCGAGGTTCGGCGTCACCCAACCGGAGTTCCCACAGGCGCCAGTTCTTCTCCTTCGCGCCGTTCTTCGCGAACAGCACCCGGTCCGCGTCGAAGTGAAGCACCGGATCGATGACCGTTTCGCCATTCCCGGGCCGGTAGACCGGAGTCGAACGCACCGCGCCGCGAAGGTCCGAGAGAATCACCAACGCGTCATCGTACTCACCCGTCCGCGGCAAGGTGTCGCTGGTGGACCAGTTCGAAGTTCCCACCCCGAGCGACCGCCCGTCCGCTGTCCGCGCGGGAGCCTTGGTCTTTCGCTGAAGCACGAGGATCCGATCAAAATCCAGCAGCGGGTTGGCCAGCAACGCCTCCCGCGACAGCGCCCGAAGCGCCGCCAACCCGCCCGCGTCGTTCGCATCGACCGCCAACCGCGCTTCCAATGCGGCGAGTTGACGGAGGTACTCCGCGCCCTTGGTATAGTTCGCTCCGTGGGTCGCCTTCAGGTCCTCCAACGCCAGGCGTAATGAAGCCACTTCGGTCTTGGCTCCAGGACGCCAACCGCCCGGTTCCAACGAAGCGGCACCTGCGGTGCCAACAACGCCAAACCCTCCCGAGCCCAGGACGGCGATCAGCCACAGCGTGATCCAGATGTGAGGGGTTTTCTGCGAGGCCTTCATGGATGTGTTACGGGTTCGCCTTCGATGGCTGTTCCAGTGGAACGAGGTGACCGCACAGCAGACGGGTCGTCATAGGGAACGGATGAACGCCACCAGATCCTCGATCTGGGCCGGGGTGAGATGGGAGGTCGTGCCGTGCTGGTCCCCCGAATTAAAGGTGGTCAACACCTCCCGCAGGGTCGCCGCCCGGCCGTCATGGAGGTAAGGCGCCGTTCGCCACACCTCAATCAGCGTCGGAGTGTCGAAACGATTGGTCGCCTGGTCGTATTTCCCCACTGTTCCCACGTCATGGAGTTTCAGGTCGGTGTAGAGTTCGCCCCGATGACACGGCGCACAGCCCACCGCGTCATCGTTGAAGAACAGAAGCTTCCCCCGCTCCGCCGCCGGACTTAGACGGCCCTGGACCAACGCCGGACTCGGAATCGGTTTCAGCGATTCCATGAAGGCGTCGATCGCCAACGGAACATCCGGCGGTTGCACCGTGAACAGGCTGTTGCGAATGCCCGTTCGGACCGAGAGGTAGGCGTTGGACCGCACCCCCGTCCACATGGCCGGCGGCGTCTGGTGCCCCAGCAGAAGGCTCTTCGAGCTCTTCGGATTGCCAATCCCGTCGTTCAGGTTGTCCCAGTTCAACCCGTCCACCCGCGCGTCATCCGAATGGCAGCTGGAGCAGCTTTGCCATCCCTGAAAACAAATGCTCCCGTCGTTGAACAGAAATTCGCCCCGCCGCACTTGGGTCATCGCTCGAACCGGCCCCAACGCCACCGACTCCGCGACCCACCGACCCGCCGCAAGATCCACCACCGACAGGGTGTCGGAAAAGTAGTTCGCCACCCACACCCGCGAACCCGCCACCCACGCCGCGCGCGGTCCTCGGTCGTTCGCCGCCAACCGGATCCGCTGCCTCAATCCCACCAGGAACGACAGGTCGTTGGGCACATCCGCCGCCGTTCGCGATGCCGCCGAGGCTTCCACTTTCCGGGCCGAGTCCGGGGACGCGAGTTTCTCCAGCTTCGCCAGGAGCGCCGGAAAATCGATCACGCTGAGTTCGTGGGTGCCGGCATGGGTCACGCACAGTCGTGAACCCTCCGGGTTCCACGCCACGGCCCAGGGGTTCGCCGCACCCGCGTCGATGTTGTCCAGCAACACCGTGTTGATCCGCTCCCATCGGGCCACGTCGATTACCGAGATCGCGCTGGTGTTGACCCAGCCGCGTTCCAGCTGGGTCGTCGGCAGATGAAATCGCGACAGTTGATGCGCCACCACCGCGTGCCGACCGTCCGGCGAAACCCGGATGTCCCGCACCAGCGTCGAACCGTTCGGCAGCGCGATTTCACGGACCACTTGGCCCTCGACCAAATCAATCACGCTCACCGGCGCCGCCACGACCTCGACATCCGCACGGCCGGGCTGAAGGTGGTTTGCCACGAGCAGAAATCGTCCATCGCGCGTGATCGCTGCTGAAATGGGCTCCCGTGGAACCCGCACCCGACGCAGCACCTTTCCAGTCGCGAGTTCCACGAAGGCGACCTCGTCGTTGAACCGATCGCAGACGAACAGTATCGATCCGCCCTGGCTCACCACGGGCGCCATGGTTGTGTGCCCCCCCGTCGTGATGCTCGTCGTCAGCTGTCCTGTCGCCGTATCGACCACACACACCGTGCTTTCGGGAGCGGCGCAAGTGATGAACAGTCGGTCGCCGTTCGGCGACAGCGCCAAGCCCAGCGGTCGGAGCGGCACCGGAATGGTCTGCACGACCTTGGCTTGGGCGGTGTCGAGGACCAGCACCCGATCCGCGGTGGCACAGGCGATGTACAGCCGCTGTCCATCCGCCGACGCCACCAGCGCGGTCGGGGAAAGGAACGGCTCCTCACCGTCGGCTGGGGTGGCACGGTCGACCTGTGCGGCGAAGGAAAGGGCTGCCGCCCAAAAAGTTGCGAGCATCGTGGCGATGCGGCCGAAGGTATTCATGGGCATACGTTCATGGCTCGGTTCCGGATCGCGCGACCGGTCGTCCCGCGTCCCGGGGTCATGCCGTCAAAGCCTGTCGAGTGATCCCGACACCCCTGACTTCGGGATACGTGGTCGCAAGGCACCGCAACGCCGTCAAGGACTTGGGGGCCAAGCCGTTTCTCCTCAGGAGGTCGCCTCATGAGGTCACGGTTGGCAGGGCGACCGCCTCCCTCCTACCCTGCGCCCGCATGCTTCTGACCTGGATCGCCGCCGTCAGCGTCGCGACCTTCGCCGTCACCGCTTATGACAAGTACCGCGCCCGAAAGGGCCACTGGCGAATTCCAGAAGCCCGACTTTTGACGCTGGCGTTGATCGGTGGCTCCCCAGGCCTGATCGCGGGCATGCTCCTCTTCCGCCACAAGACCTCGAAGCTCTCCTTCCGCATCGCCGCCGGAGCCATCGTCGTTCTGCACCTCGGCCTCCTAACCTGGTACCTGTTCCGCGAGCAGTCCACGCATTGACTCCGCTGAGCCAGCCATTCAGTTGAAATCCATTGAACTCACGCCAAGCCGCAAAGGCGCCAAGGAAAGCCATCAGATCATGAAAATACGCACTCCACTCGCGATCCTGCGCCGCGCTTCCAGACGAAAGCACCAGGGGTATCCTATGGGGACAGTCGCATTCTACGGTCCAGACGATCGTCGACCTTCCAAGGTCGTCGCCGGCGTTATTCTCTCAGCCGGGTTCGAGCCCATCTTGCAGAAGTGGTTCTCGGACACAGTCGACCTTCGCCACGATGGGGCCACCTTGGCTGCCATCATTGAGATCTTCCGCGCGCACGGTGTCGTCAGTGTCGCTTTTATGGAGCGCATCATCGGCTGCCCCCATGAGGAAGGCATCGATTATCCGGACGGTGGCCAGTGCCCACAATGCACCTTCTGGCACGGGCGCGATCGATGGACGGGCATCTATAATGGCCCACCCACCAAGGAACCATTGGGTCCTGCAAACGGCGGATAAGCACGTCTGCCGAGACCCAAAGGAGGGAATTGGGAAGCTGGAGAGATTGCGACATGCCCTGGGTCCCCCGGAAAACGCCGACCCGGCGACGCCACCGTGCCCGCAAACGCCCAGCCCTCCCATGGGCCGCACGGTTTGACAACCGACGCCAGGTGGGGCCGTTTGAATCTCGCTTGGGTCCTTTCCGGGTCCGATCGAACCAACATGAACCGGCCACGCTGGATCAATTTCTGGTTTTTTTCCCTAGCTCTTGCCGTACCCACCCTTGCCGCCGATTGGCCCCAATACCGGGGTCCCAACCACGACGGTTCAAGCCCGGAGAATCTCCGAACCAACTGGGCTCAGTCCCCGCCCCGGGTGGTCTGGCGCAAGACCGTCTCCCCCGCCTGGAGTTCCATCACCGTCAGCGGTGGCCGGGCCTTCACCCAGGGTAACCGCCGCATCCAAGGCACCGCTCGCGAAGTCTGCATCGCCCTCGATGCGAATACCGGCGCGGAACTCTGGGCAACACCGCTGGACCAGGCGTTTTATCCCGATGCCGGCACCGGCTCCACCGACGGCCCGCGATCGACTCCCACCGTCGATGGCGACCGGGTTTATGTCTTCACGTCCTACTTGAAGTTGTTCTGTCTGAACGTCGCCACTGGCGCGGTTCTCTGGTCGCGCGATTTCATTGCGGAATTCCCCGGCACGGAGGTCATCGACTGGCAGAACGCCGCCTCCCCTCTGCTCGTCGGGGATCTGCTCTACCTGAACTCGAATGTCTCCGGCCGAAGCCTCTCCGCCGTGCGCAAATCCGACGGAACCACGGCTTGGAGCGGGGAATCCGACACCATGACCCACGCCACACCGGCGTTCGCGAACCTCGCCGGCACGCCGCAAGTGGTGTTCCTCACCTCGCGCGGACTGCTGGGTGTCACCCCGGAGTCCGGCGATCTGCTCTGGCGTCATGTCTTTGAACCATCCACCACCTCCACCGCCGCCACCCCGGTGATCGCCAACGATCATGTCTATGCATCGTGCGCCTACGGTCGTGGAGCTTGGACCGCCCAGATCTTTCGGACGAACACCGCCCTCGCCGTCCGTTCAACAAACTACGCATCGGGCAGTTCCTACCAGAACCACTGGGCCACTCCGGTGCATCACCATGGTTTTCTCTACAGCGTGGTCGAACGCAGTTTTCGCAGTCTGGCCTGCTTCGATCTCGAGGGACGCACCAATCGGTGGATCACCAGCACCGTGGGTTCCGGCAACCCGGGCTATGCCTCCCTCATCAAGGTCGGCAACCACCTGCTGGTGCTGACCGAGCCCGGCGAACTGGTACTGCTCGAACCCAACCCCGCCGCCTACACCGAGGTGGCCCGGTTCCAGGCCCTGAACGGCACCAGCTGGAATCATCCCGCTTTTTCGCGCGGTCGCATCTACGCCCGCAGCGACACCGAAATGGTGGTTCTCGACGTCGCTTTGCCCGTCCAACCGCTCCCGTCCCTCCATCTCACCGCCTCCTTGATGCCAGACATCGGCCGGCTTCGCATGCGGGTCTCCGCCTTGGATGCATCCCCGCTCACCGCCAACGAAGCGCCCCGGATCGAATTGCAGCTGTCGCCGCCACCCGGACCCAGCGGGCTGAACTGGCAGTCCGCGCCCGTGGAGTTCCAAGCCCAAGGCAATGCCCTGGAAGCCGAAATCCCTGTGCCCGCCGCATCAACTTATCTCCGGATCGCGGAGCGCACCCAACCGTAAGTTCTCCCAGCCCCGTCCCATGCATTTTCCCTCACCCAAGTCCTGCGGGCGTCCTGAGGCCTCATGCCCGCCATTCGACTGGCGAACCCAGGCCTTCACCCTCATCGAACTCCTGGTCGTCATCGCCATCATCGCCATCCTGGCCAGCATGCTACTTCCCGCGCTCGCCGGCGCCCGCGAACGCGCCCGTCGCACGGTCTGTCTCAACAACATGCGACAGTTCACCCTCGCCGCCCTCATCTACGCCGGGGACAACGATCAAAAACTCCCTCCCGGCGGCACCGACAAAGTCGATTCGCGCGACACCCACACCCCCGTCTTTTCCACTGCCAACCAGTCCAACCTCCTTCGCTACACCACCGACCTGAAAGCATTCGACTGCCCCAATCTCACCCGTTGGATGCAGAAACCGGAGTGGCGCAACCACCCCGACTACGGCGTCGCCATCGGCTACCATTACCTCGGTGGCCACCCCAACACCCCCTGGGGCCTCATCGACGGCGTCACCAACACCTGGCTCTCCCCTCAGAAATCCACCGACGAACCCAACCTGACCTTGATCGCCGATCTCAACGTCGATTCGCCCGCTTACCAGCGCATCCTCGCCCCCCACACCGCCAATGGTCCGCGCGTCGCCGACGACGCCTACTTCGATGACCATCCCGAAGCCTACGACCAGCGACCCGTTCAGCTCGGGGCCAAGGGAGGCAACGTCGGGTTGCTCGACGGTTCCGCACGCTGGAAGGACATCCGCCAGATGAGCCGCTACCGCGGTTCACAGATCTGGGGCGCGGACGGTTGCTACGGCTACTGGTAGGTCTCCTGCCGCACGCCCACCTCCCCGGGCCGATGCCCGGCTTCGCGGCGCTCGCGATACCCCGCGGTACCCAACGTCTTCCTAGTCCCTGTCTTCGCCGCGGACGACCAGGGGCCTGCCCTCCCGCCCAGCGACGACCTCCGTTCCGCCAACATCATTCGGACTAATTCAAAGCCTAATTCAGGGTTCATTCTTTGCCGGCGACTGGCAGAAAGAGCCTCTGAATCTAGTTTGTGGTCCGTTGTCCAGCCTGAATTTCAGGACTGAACCACACCCAACCATGAAACTGAGCCTCGCCCTAGCGTCCACACTCCTGCTCCAGGTCGCCGTTGCCGCTCACCCTTCATCGACCACCAATGAAGCGAAACGCACCGCCACACCACGCAGCGTGAGTTCAGAAATCCCTGCCTCCTCGCCGTTGCGTCTCAACACCTCGTCTGACCCCGGGCCCAACCCCCCCCGGAACCCCACCCCCACCCCACAGCCGGCCCAACCCACCCCCCAACCGGGGCCCATGGCGGCACCTGCCAACCCCC
>CAUJJW010000153.1 GCA_963205105.1 Verrucomicrobiota bacterium
CCAATCGGAGCGGAACTGGCGGGCATACCTGCAAGGAAGCGACAACCTGCGAAACGGTGCCTGTCTGAAAGGGAAACGGTGGCTTGGCCACGTGGAGGACGGTGGCAACGAAAGGCCCGGCAGCAGCCCCGCGGGAAACCCCCGTACATCGCGCCCATGGGCAAACTTTGTGACGAGCGCAAAGCCTCTGGCGGAACCGCGCGTCAGGGATGAGTCGTCCGTCGAACGCCTGCGTGAGCGACAGGAGGCAGCGGGAATCGGGCTCATGAATTAAAGCGATCGTGGAGGCTGCCTCCTGTTCGCTCGACGCAATGGTTCGGCCTTAATTTCATTGGGAAAAGATCATGACACGTCCTCTGGAAAAATCCCAGTGCGCGACCAAACGTATCTCGGCCGCCTCGGCCTCCCAGCGCAAGTCGTGAGCGAGTTGTAGCATCGGAACCGGCGCACGACCAAGAGAGTGGCCGTCGCTGGAGTAGATGGTCACGAAGCCCGGCTTGTCGCTGGAGCTGCCCGGAGTCATCGGCAGAAGCGAACGCCAAGTGTAGTATTCGGTGACGGCGGTGAATCGTCCGTCTGGACTCGGAAGACGCTGAAGCTCGGTTGTAGCCCGGAGCGCGGCAATAAACGCGAACGCTGCGAACAGCGCTAAAACGGCAAGGCCTCCGTGTCTTGAAAGCTTCTTCATCAACGTAGTTTACGCCGGACGCGTACCATCGCCGAACGCCCAAGCTCTGCCACCCCGGCGCAAGGCTCAGCATGGAAGCTGCACGATAACCGGGGTTGGCAGGAGCGCATGGTTCGGCGGCGTCTCTCGGTGTTGCCGCTTCGCGAATCGCGAGCGGAACTGGCGGGCATACCCGCAAGGAAACTCCAATTCGAAAAACGGTGCTGGTCCGAAAGGGAGACGGTCTCTCGGGCACATGGACGACGGTGGCGACTAATGGCCCGGCAGAAGCTCTGCGGGAACCCCCCGAATAGCGCGCGCATGGGCTAACTCTGTGACGACCGTAAAGCCTCTGGCGGAACCGCGCGTCAGGGATGACTCGTCCGTCGAACGCCTGCGTGAGCGACAGGAGGCAGCGGGCGCAAACTCAGGAGTCGAGGCAAACGTCATGGCTGCCTCCTGTTCGCTCGACGCAATGGTTAGGCGAATCATGTGTCATCGTTTGCTTGAACTGTAGTAAGCACGCGACGAAGCGCGGTCGTAGACAATTCTGTAACCACCACCGTTGCTCCATCGCTCTTGGTAAAGCAGGCCACTGGATACCTGCACAGGTGTCGCTGGTGAGTGTGGCGGAAATGTCTGAGGGTCTCCGAACTTTTTGGGCCTGACCTCGAGCACCCCCGTGATCTCCTGAAACCGATACAAAAGGAAAACCTGTCTGAAATCTTGCTCAGGAATTTGAAACTCTGCCCAGTAATTGAGACCGTCTCGCCAGTAACCAATATGAGATGCGGAAGTCGGCAATTTTAGAAACGTAACGTCGCCAGCCGTTGCGTCTGCAGCAGTCTTGATGGTGTAGGTCTCGCGACAAGCGTAGATTGTCAAAGCCGCAAGTGCAGTGAGGCAAATCAAAGCCACGACCACCATGATGTGGACTTTGCGCTTGGCTTTCATAGCTGGTGCGACGCATCGCCTAACGCCTGCGTGAGCGACAGGAGGCAGCGGGAATCGGGCTCAGGAATCAAAACGAGCGTGGAGGCTGCCTCCTGTTCGCTCGACGCAATGGTTGGGCATTTCTTCTGCTACCAGCTCCGGTGCCAGTACCACCAACCTCCGGTCGCAGGATGGTAGCTGTCCTCGCCGATAGTCGGTGGCTCTGACGCCGGGGAATATGCAAGGCCTGCGTCGTTCAATCCGTCCGGAGACGTAATGAGGCGAATGACATTGTTTGTTAAGTGCTCAACCTCGGTCACCACGTATAGTCCAACCCGCTGAGGCCTGTGTAACCTCCCGGGAGCAGGCAGCGCGCCCTCCCAAACCTGTCTGACGCATGCATCTAATGCTGATTTGCTCAAATGGAATCTGGCAGCGGGCAGCGCACCCGTGAGAATCAGAAATACGGATAGCGTGCCCGCAACTGGCTCGACTGCCCAAAATAAGAATCCTCGCGGTGCTACCGGGAGCCCCAACCTTTCCATTCTCTTAAAGCGCACGGACCAGACTATCAGTCGGACAAGCCAAACACCGCCCCATAGAAGGCCGCCGTAGAAGCCAATCACAACCGCCGGGAAGGTTACGCCAGTGTTGCTGTACTGCCATGCCACAAACATCAGCCACACCGCGGCGACAATGGCACCGGAGATTGGAAATTTACGTCTATTGCGCGGAGCGGATCTCACTGTGATGCGCGGCTTTGAATCAGTGCCCAACGCCTGCGTGAGCGACAGGAGGCAGCGGGAAACGGTCTCAGGAGCTAAAGCGGGCGTGGAGGCTGCCTCCTGTTCGCTCGACGCAATGGTTAGGCCAATTCATTTAGTCGTCTCCAACATAAAAAGTAACGGCGGTCGGTGCAAGACATCGCCTCAGTGAATGGCTGCCAATCAAACCCATCGAAGGAACTGAAAGCATCCATCAACGTTTTGAAGACGGGAGACTCCTGCGGAATACGAAGCGCGTCCGTGTCCCGATTGATGAGCCAGAAGACGTCCTCGACGAAAGGACCGCCGTCGCTCGTCTCCACGCCTATTTCGCGAATGTCCTCAATCCTCACCGAAGTCCGATGGGCCAGCGGGCCATCAGCCGTGATGGTGTGACCATCGAAAGAAAACCGAATCCTTTGGAGGTGGTTCCGCGATTTCTTGATGAACCAGTTTTGGAGTTTGGCGAACATGAACGCGTGATCCGCCTAACGCC
>CAUJJW010000154.1 GCA_963205105.1 Verrucomicrobiota bacterium
CGTCCGAAAATCCCCAAAAAAACCCGCTGACGCCCCACCTGGCGACCTGCGCTGGGGCGAAGTTCAACCCTCACTCAGCGCTCCAGGCGAAGTCTCCGCGGGCCACCGACCAGTCGTTGCCGAAAAAGCCCGCTGCCACAATGCCCGCCGTCCCCTGGTCCAGCGCGTCCGCGCCCAGAACCAGGCAGTCCGGATAGCCGGTTCCGGCCATGAAATAAGGCAGCCGGTTCGTCAACCGCAGCCCCGTCATCCCCGTTCCGGCCACCACCGCCACGCTGGCCTGGTCGGAATCAGGACGTGGCTGAAGAAACAGGCAGGCCACGTCGTCACGTCGCACGGAGCGCCCGCCCACCAACACTTCCCAACGTCGCACCTGAACCGGACTCTCCGCCAGCAATGTCGCCCACGCCGAGTTCATGTCCGCGTGCCCGTACAGGACCACCCCGCGGTCCGCGAAGCGCGCCGCCGCAAAGTCTCGGTCGGAGAGCACTTCCACCGAACCATTGCCCCGGTACCAAAAGCTCTCGGCGTCGAACCGGGCCTTGTTCAGCGCCCAGGTGTTCTCCTCGGGTGTTCCCACGGTGCCGTAGACAAAGAGCATGCGATGCCGGAAGGCGTCCTTGAACGGCCCCGCCCGATGCGGCCCCTTCCACCGAAGGTTCGTTGGCCCCGCCACCGCCCACTCCCCCTGGATTTTCTCGAACCGCAGCCGCGATTCACCCTTCGACGTCTCCGCGTTCAGCCCTTCGAACCTCTTGCCGTCGAGTTCCACCCGGAAACCCGCAGGGGCCGCCCCCCAACTCCCGGCATCCAGGGCCAGGCGCCCGACATTGCGCGTCGTGGCGGTCACGCGCTGCAAGCCCGGATCCCATAGGGCGTTCACCTCGCTCAGTTCCAGCGACCGATCCTGAGCCTCGATCTCCACCCAGTGGGATCGCGCGTTCACGCCCGGGTTCACCGTCACAAAATGCACCCGACGGAGCTCCACCGACTCGGGAATGCGATGGCGCGCAAAGAAATCAAACATCGGTGGCCAATCGACACACTCGGACCCGGGCTCGTCCGAGTTCCCCCACCAGTGCCCGGCCCCCGGTTGTTCGTACCAGTCAACGTCTCGATGAAACGTTCCCAGCACTTCCCGCATTCGCCGTGCCTCCCGCACCGGCACATTGTCGTCGGCGTCTCCGTGAAGAATGTAGACACCCTGATGCAGGTAGTTCGTCGCCATCGCCAGCGTGTCGCTCGACGCCGCCGACCGACGCAACATCGCCTCCACAGGGGTCGCGTTGGTGAAAGAATCGGTACCCGCATAGGAAAAGAAGCTGATCCAACCCGCACTCGGCGCGATCGCGGCAAACCGATCCGGGAACGTCACACCGACATTCCAGGTCCCATGCCCGCCCATGGAATGGCCGGTGAGATACACTTGGGACGGATCGGGTTGAAAACGGGCCTTGGCCAAATCCAGCACTTCCATGGCGTCCATCCGACCCCACTCCTCCCAGTCGAACCCGTACGGACGCCGGTTGGTCGGGGCCACCAACGTTCCCCAGCGCTTGGTCCCGTACGCTTCCGCCTGCCCCATCGCTTCCACACTGGCTCCATGCAGGCTCAGGAAGAGAGCCGGCGCCTTTCCTTCCGCCATGGGTTGCCCGGGATTCACCGCGTAATACTGAACGCTCCCATCGATGTGGCTGACGAAGGTTCGCTTGTGCGTCTCCGCCGGCTTTCGAATCCGCAGATCCATGGAAAGCGCTTCCCCCACCGTCGACACAGCCCCCGAAAATCGGAGCCCCAGCCGAAGGGGCGCTTTTTCTCCGGATTCGGGTGCCGGGCCCTGAAGCCGAAAACCCACTTTGCGCACCCCCAGGGGCGGAACATCCCCCACCGGGGTCTCGGTCATCCGGCCTGCCAAGTCCGCCAACACGGTCGCGCCACGCAGCCATTGAGTCGTCGCATTCACCATCACCGCCGCCCCCCAGGTGTCGGCTGGCTCACCGACCAGAAGGTCGGGCAGCGTCATGTCGGCGGATTGGAAAAACACCGGCGCCGTCGGAGTCGTCAATTGCACCCGCAAGCGCCCGCGGCCCGACGCGATGAGAAAATCGTTGGTCCCGGCCCTGAGCGCCACCGGCACTGAAACATACCCGTAACCATAGATATCCCCGGCACGCGGTTCCCCGTTCACATACGCCATGGAATGACCCGCGGCGTTGAAGAGCACGACCGAGGGTTGGTCGACGACATGAGGAACGTACGCCCAGCCACCGCGCAATGCGCGCCCGGTGAACCACCCTTCGGGATTCGCCACGGCATTTGTCCAGGTGCGGCGAAGCGCGCCACGCGTCGACACCACCTCGTCTCCCGCCCGGGGTGCCGTCCACCGCCCGCCCACCAGCGCGGCCTCCACTGCATCGGTAAACAGCGTGTTTCGCCCCGCCCGACCCACAGCTTCGAGAACCAAAGCTTCCCGAAGCACCACCGGTTCCGCTTCCCCCGCCGAAACCGCGCAGGCCACCGACATCGCCGCCAGAAGCGCGGCTCCACTTGAGCGCCAGAAATACCGCATGCCCAAAGCATTTCGACCCGCAGCCCCGCGTGCAATCCCGGCGCCACAAAGTCTTCCCTTTTGCTCCGGGGCCGGATCGGAACAATGTCACGCCCCAGACCCTGGACAGCCCCATCCTCATGCCAACCACGTCTCCTTCCACCGGCCATCCCCGCGGCCTTTACACGCTCTTCTTCACGGAGATGTGGGAGAGGCTCAGCTATTACGGCATGCGCGCCCTGCTCGTGCTGTTCATGGTGGACGAAATTCGCCGCGGCGGGCTCGGGCTTACCGACGAAATCGCCACCGCCATCTACGGCCTCTACACCGCCGGCATTTACCTCGCCGCGCTTCCCGGCGGATGGCTCGCCGATCGCCTGCTCGGCGCCCAACGGGCCGTCTGGGTTGGTGGAGTCATCATCGCCGCCGGTCATTTCGCCCTCGCCATCCCTGGAACCACCTTCTTCTTCCTGGGTTTGGTGCTGGTGGTGGTCGGAACCGGGTTGCTCAAACCGAACGTCAGCACACTCGTGGGCGAACTTTACCCCGAAGGCGGTGCCCGCCGGGACGCCGGGTTCACGCTCTTCTACATGGGCATCAACCTGGGCGCCGCACTGGGCCCGCTGATTTGCAGCACTTTGGGCGAGAGATGGAACTGGCACTTCGGCTTCGCCGCCGCCGGCATCGGCATGGTGTTCGGCCTGATCCAGTTTCGCTTCACCCGACATCATCTCGGACCCATCGGCAAACCTCCCACCGTGCCCGATGCCGAACGCAACCGCATCACCCTCGTCACTCTGATCGGTATCGCTGGCATGGTGGTCGTGTTCGGACTTGCCGCAACCGGCGTCATTGTCATCAACCCCGTCTGGCTCGCCCGACGCACCGCCTTCGTCATCGTGGGAATCGCCTTGGTCTGGTTTGTCTGGGCCTTCGCCTTCGCCGGGCTGACCGCCAACGAGAAACGCCGACTCGGAGTCATTGCGGTCTTGTTCATCGCTTCGGCCATGTTCTGGTCCGGATTCGAACAGGCCGGTTCTTCGTTGAATCTCTTCGCCGATCGCCACACCCAACGCACCCTACCCGGCTCGTCGTTCGTCATCCCCTCGGGCTGGTTCCAGTCGCTCAACGCAGGGTTCGTCATCGCCTTCGCCCCCGCCGTCGCCGCCCTGTGGATGACCCTCAGCCGTCGTCGCATCGACGTCCCGCTGGTCGGCAAACTGGCCATCGGCCTGGTCTTGCTTGCCGCGGGATTCCTGGTGCTCGCCCTCGGCGCTCAACGCGCCATCCAGTCCGGTCCCGTCTGGCCTTCCTGGCTGATCGTCACCTACCTCCTTCACACCTGGGGAGAACTCCTGCTCAGTCCCGTCGGCTTGAGCTCCGTCACTCAACTCGCCCCTCGCCGGCTGGTGGGCCAAATGATGGGCATCTGGTTCCTCGCCACGTCGCTCGGCAACCTCATCGCCGGACTGTTCGCCGGCGAGGTCAGCGGCGATAACACCGGCGACATGCCCATGCGATTCCTGCAGGTCGTCGCCACCGCCGGAGGCACCGGCCTGCTGCTCCTGCTCGTCGCCCGCCCCCTCCAACGCCGAATCAGCGGAACTCCGTAACCCCTACCCTCGCATGGAACCGCGTTTTCTTTGCCTCGCCTGGGCCTGCCTACTGGCCTTGGGACCCGCCCGCGCAGCAAGCCCGGATGCGCCCAACTTCTCCCGCGACATCCTCCCCATCCTCTCCGACCATTGTTACGCCTGCCACGGACCTGACGAACACGCCCGCAAAGGCGGCCTCCGCCTCGATACCCGTGAAGGCGCCCTCGCCCCGGGCGACAGCGGCGCCCCGGCCGTCGTCCCTCACCACAGCAGCTCCAGTGAACTCCTACGTCGGATCCACACGAGCGACGCGGACGACCGAATGCCGCCGACCAAAGCCAACAAACCCCTGACCAAGGAGCAGATTGGTTTGCTGACCCGATGGATCGATACGGGAGCCGCCTGGGGCCGTCATTGGGCGTATGACCCCCCCCGTCAACCGGCCGTTCCCACCACCGAAATCTCCGCGACACATCCCCACGACGCCATCATCGACGACCGATTTCAGCGTGAAGGCATCAAAGCAACCCCGGAAGCACCAGCCACCACGTT
>CAUJJW010000155.1 GCA_963205105.1 Verrucomicrobiota bacterium
CCCCCGGAATCCCGGGTTCAAGGGCCGTGAGCAGGTCGATTTCGAACAGGGGACTCTCCATGAACCTCCCCTCCCCTCGTCATCGTACTCTTACTCCTCATCGTACTCCCCCCGCCTCCCCCGGTTCATGGGCCGTGAGCAGGTCAATTTTGAACAGGGGGCTCTCCATGAACCGGACCTCCGTAGCGGCGGGCGTCCCGCCTGCCGTAGAGGGGGGCGTCTCGCCCCCCGGAATCCCCGGTTCATGGCCTGTGAGCAGGTCGATTTCGAACAGGGGGCTTCCCATGAACCCACCAAGCCGGCCATCGCGAGGATTGAAACGAGCTCCCTCACCCCAACCCTCTCCCGGAGGGAGAGGGAGTCGCGTCGCCACCCGTGGCAACACGCCTAATCCCCATCCGTGCGAGCCGTCTCGACGCGTTCCAGCGAATTCTTGGCTCAACCCTCCGAAACCCGCGGCGCATGTTCTCCTTCTCCCTCCGGGAGAAGGTCGGGATGAGGGCCGCTCGCTCCACGCCTCGCGCCACGGTTCATCGCCTGTGAGCACATCCCATGAGTCTTGATTCCCTCCCCGATCGCATCGCCGCCGTCCAGGCCGGCTCTCTCTCCGCCGCCGACGATCTCTTCCGCCGTTTCGAACCGTGGCTGAAGGTCATCGCCCGGAGCCAGGTCGAGAGCCGCTTTGCCGCCAAGTTCGACCCCTCGGATCTTGTTCAGCAAACCCTCGCCCAGGCCGTTCGGGATTTCCCTCAGTTCAAGGGCACCACCGAACCCGAACTCCTCGCGTGGCTCCGGCAAATCCTCGCCCACACCCTGGCCCACGAAATCCGCCGCTACGCCGGCACCCAAAAGCGCGACCTTGATCGCGAGGTCTCGTTGGACCAGGACCTCACCGCTGTGTCGCAACGACTCGGCGATCTCCTCCCCGGCAGCGGACCCACCCCCAGCCAGAATGCCGTGGTGGCCGATCGCCAGGTTCAACTCGCCCGCCTGCTCGAACGCCTCCCTCCTGACTACCGCGACATCCTCGTTCTGCGACATCTCGAAGGGCTTTCCCACGACGCCATCGCCCAACGCATGAACCGCAAACCCGGCGCCGTCCGCATGCTCTGGGTCCGCGCCCTCGCCCGCCTCAAGGAGGAGGCCATGCGCGACGGCGAGCTTCCTGGCTGACACCCAGCGATTTCTTCCTCCGCTAGTCCCCAGCGATCACGTCCTCGACTCCACCTCCCCGCGGTGCTATTCACCCCCACCTCATTCCTGACATGATCCCATCCCCCGAAAGCCGGCTCGCCGAACTGAAACTCGAACTCCCGCCCGCCCCCCGGCCCATCGCCGTCTACAAGCCCCTGATCATCACCGGCAATCTCGCCTACGTCTCCGGCCACGGCCCGCTTCGCACCGACAACACCCTCATCACCGGCGTCGTCGGCAAGGACCTCAACCTCGAACAGGGCAAAGCCGCCGCCCGCCAGGTCGGACTCGCCATTCTCGCCACCCTGCGCGATCAGCTCGGCTCGTTGAACCGCGTCAAACGCATCATCAAGACTCTCGGCATGGTCAATTCCGCCCCCGACTTCTACGACCATCCCAAGGTCATCAACGGTTGCTCCGAGTTGTTCGCCGAAATCTGGGGCCTCGACCTCGGCGTCGGCAGCCGCAGCGCCGTCGGCATGGGCCCCCTCCCCGGCAACATCGCCGTCGAGATCGAAGCCACCTTCGAACTCGTTTAAGCCCGCCCGCACCATGACTTCCCCGTCGCCTTCCCTGCCCGCCGATACCCTCGGCGATCTCGCTCAACGACCGGGAGCCACCGATCCTGACAGTCTCGCCACCTTTCAGGTCTCCAATGTCGCGGAAATCCCGTCCCCCGCGGTTCTCCTGATCCGCTCGCGCATCGAGGAAAATCTCCGGCGCATGATCGCCATCGCCGGAGATCCCGCCCGCCTCCGCCCCCACATCAAGACTCACAAGATGGCGGAACTGGTCCGGCGCCAGATCGAACTGGGCATCTCCCGCTTCAAGTGCGCCACCATCGCGGAAGCCGAACTCGCCGCCTCCGCCGGCGCCCCCGACATCCTGCTCGGCTACCAACCCGTCGGCCCCGACGCCCGACGCTGGGTCGAGCTTCACCGCGCCTTTCCCAAGGTCCGCTGGACCGCTCTCATCGACGACCCCGCAGCCCTCGCCCAATTGGTCCTCGCCGCCGCCGGAACCCGCCTGGAATTCCTCGTCGATCTCGACATCGGCCAGCATCGCACCGGTGTCCTTCCCGGCGCCCCTGCCCTGGAATTGGCCCGCGCCCTTTCCAACACCCCCGGCGTCGCCTTCGGAGGACTGCACGCCTACGACGGCCACCTGCATCAGTCGGATGTCAAAGTCCGGCAAGCCGCCTGCCGTGAAGCCTTCGCGCCCGTCGACATCCTGAGTGACGCCCTCCGCGCCCAAGGAATCCCCGTGCCTCGCATCGTGGCCGGCGGAACGCCCACGTTCCCTTTTTACGCCCAACGCGGCGACGTCGAGTGCAGCCCGGGCACCTGCGTTCTCTGGGATGCCGGATACCAAGCCAAGTTGCCGGACCTCGATTTCCTGCCCGCAGCGATCCTTCTTTCCCGAGTCGTCAGCCGGCCGGGACCCAACCGCCTTTGCCTCGATCTCGGTCACAAGGCGGTGGCCTCGGAAATGCCTCAGCCCAGGGTCGTGTTCCTGAATCTTCCCCACGCAACCCCGGTCGCTCACAACGAGGAACATCTCGTGGTCGAGACGCCCAACGCCGACCGATACCCCGTGGGCTCCGTGATCTACGGCATTCCCTGGCACGTCTGCCCGACGATGGCGCTTCACGCCGAAGCCTGGGTCATCGATGGCTCCCAGGCGACCGGCCGATGGGCCGTTGCCGCCCGAGCCCGCCGCATCCGCATCTAACCCAAACCGCACTCCATGACCCACGACACCCGCCTGCTCCTCGTCACGCTCGCAGGCGTGGTCGGACTGGTCGTGCTGGTCGCCGGACTTCGGCTCCACGCTTTTCTCGCGCTCGCCCTCGCCTCCCTCGGGGTCGGTCTCGGCACCGGCATGTCACCCACCGGTGTTGCCAAGGCCTTCCAGGACGGCGTCGGCGGCACGCTCGGACTCATCGCCGTGGTCGTCGGCCTGGGCACCATGTTGGGCAAGCTCCTGGCCGAATCCGGTGGAGCCACCGTCATCGCCCGCACCTTCATCAACACCTTCGGCGAACGACGCCTCGATTGGGCCATTCTCCTCGCCGCTTTTCTGGTCGGGATGCCGGTCTTCTTTGGCGTCGGCCTGGTGCTGCTCGTGCCGGTCGTCTTCACCCTGGGCGCCGCCACCCAGGTCCCGTTCCTCCGTCTGATGCTCCCCCTGCTCGCCGCGTTGTCCATCTGCCACACCCTGGTCCCACCGCACCCGGGACCCGTCGTCGCCATCGGCCAACTCCATGCCGACATGGGCCGAACCATCCTCTGGTCCATCGTCGTCGGCTTTCCCACCGCGATCCTCGTCGGCCCCATTCTCGCCCGCTTCCTAGGCCGCCACATCACCATCGTCCCGGGCGGTGTCGGCGCTCAATTCAAGGAGTCCCAACCTCCCGCCCACCCGCCCGGCTTCGCGCTCAGCATCACCACCATCCTCCTGCCCGTCGCCCTCATGCTCGTGGCCACCGCCGCCGAC
>CAUJJW010000156.1 GCA_963205105.1 Verrucomicrobiota bacterium
GGCTGAAAGCCCGTTCCACCGATGGGTCGGGCCTTCAGCCCTCCGCAGACTTCGGGGCAACGCTTCCTGGGCCTTCGGCCCAGGCTGGGATGGAACGGGCCCATGGCCCTTGGGAATGCGCCGGCAGAAACAGGTTCATGGAGAGCCACCTGTTCGAAATCGACCTGCTCACGGCCCTTGAACCGGGGATTCCAGGGGGCGAGTCGCCCCCTTCTACGGCAGGCGGGACGCCCGCCGCTACGGAGAGGTGGCGCTAACGAAGCACGCGCACCCGATGGTTTTCGCTGTCGCCCACCAGAATCGATCCGTCGGCGTCCACGAACACCCCGTGCGGTCGGGCCAATCGGCATTCCAGAGCATCGCCCTCCGGGCCGTCCGCCTTCTCGCCGGTACCCGCCACCCGTTCCAACAGGCCCGTGCGGGCGTCGATCTTCCGGATCGAGTGGCTCTCGGTGTCCGCCAGGTAGACATCCCCGTTCGCGGCGACCGCCAAACCCTTGGGGCCCGACAGCGTGGCGAGTTTCGCCGGTCCGCTATTTCCACCGAAGCCTTTCGCGCCCGTGCCAGCCACGTGATGGATCGTGCCCCACCGCACATCCAGGCGGAACACCTGGTTGCCTTCCCGGAGCGCCAACCACAGCTGGCCGGACGGGTCGAAGTCCAGGGATCGCGGTCCGTTCAACGGAGCGTTCGTAAACGATGCGCCGTCAGGCGTTCGGCCTCGCTCACCGTTGCCTGCGAACGTGGTGATGGTCCCGGTGCCCCTGGCGACCCGCCGCACCCGGTGATTGCCGATGTCGCAGATGTAGAGGCTGCCGTCCGGTCCGAATTGAATGCTGTGCGGTTGAAAGAGCTGAGCCTGCGTCGCGGGGCCGAGGTCGCCGGAGAATCCCGGCACTCCGGTTCCAGCGACGGTGCTCACGATTCTTGAACGGGCTTCGACCTTGCGGATGCGGTGGTTGCGCATGTCCGCGATGAACAGATTCCCGTCGGCATCGAAGCGAATCTCGTGCGGTTGATCGAATTCCGCGTCCAAGGCGTGGCGTCCGTCGCCACCGGCACCGCGCCGACCCGAGCCCGCGACGGTTGAAATCGTGCCTTCGACGCTGATCCGGCGAACGACATTGCCATCGTATTCACAGACGTAGAGGGCGCCGTCGGGTCCGCGAACGACGCCGAACGGGTTGTTCAGCCGCGCGAGGGTCGCCGGTCCGCCATCGCCCGAATGGCCGGGTTGTCCCGTGCCGGCGATGGTGGAGGTGGTGGCGGCGTTCGACGCGAACGGGGTGCCGACGAACAGCAGGAGGGCGATCCAGAGTTTAGAAACGTCCCGGGCCCAACCACCGGGGCGCGAGGAGTGGAGCGGGCGGGCCTCATCCCGGCCTTCTCCCGGAGGGAGAAGGAGAAAATGCTCCGCGAGGTTTGCAGGGTTGAGCCAGGCGTTCGCTGGAACGAGTCGAGACGGCACGGAAGAACGGGGTACAGGCATGTCCCCGCGGGCAGGACGCGACACCCTCTCCCCCCGGGAGAGGGTTGGGGTGAGGGAGCCCGTTTCAACCCTCGCGATCGCCGCCACGGAAATGTTCATGGAGAGCACCCTGTTCAAAAATGACCTGCTCACGGGCCATGAACCCGAGGAGATTCCGGGGGGCGAGACGCCCCCCTCTACGGCAGGCGGGACGCCCGCCGCTACGGAAGGCAGGTTCATGGCAGGCATCCACAAGTGAAGACTCGCGTTGGGCGAGGTCGTTCAGGGCTGTTTCCGGGCGGTCTTCGGAGAATCGCCCGCGAAGGTGAACGCAGGCCGGCCGGTGATGTCGGTGCTGAGGAATGAGGGGCACCAATACTTTTCGACATGCTCCACGACCAGCGCGGTGCCGTCGAAGTGTCGAACGCCGGGTGGTCGTTCCGGATTGTACATGGTGTCGGTCATGTCGCGCATGAGGGCGACGTTCTTGCCCAGCTTCACCTGTTGTCGAATGGCGAAGGGGCGTCCGAGCACGCACATGTTCAGGTGAACACCACAGAGAATGACGTTCTCGATGCCGCGGTCCGATAGGAGGTTCCAGGTTTCCTGGCCGTCATCGGTGATCGCGTCGCTTTCGGCGATTTCCAAAGTCGCAATCTGTCGGGTCCATGGAGCACGGATTTCGCACTTGGCGGGCTGGCAGTCACAACCCATGTCGGTGTCGTCGATGGGAAGCACGGCCTCGTGGGCGGGATCGGTCCAGCACCAGGCGGTTCCCCAGCGCGGACTGGCCGCGAGGGGAACCGGGGTTGGATGAAAGCGTGCTTCCTTTGCCCGCTGGCGCTGCGGGGTTCCCTCGTAGAAACCGGTGCAGGTGCTGGGGGCGTGAATCACGAAGAGGCCGCGTGCACGGGCGGCCTTGAGCATCTCATTCATGGGCCCGGCCAGTTCGCCGACCCGACGGGCGGCGGACTGGCACCAGTGATCGTCCCACATGTCGCAGACGATCAGCGCGGTCTTGGCCGGTTCCCACCGGACGGTTCGCTCGATGGCGCGCGCCCCGGGTCTCGCGTCGGACTTTTTCCGATGGCGAAGATTCAGGGTCAGCGCTTCCTCAGGGCTGGCCGCCGAGGCGGTCAGGACCGATGAGGCCAGGAGCGACGACATCAGGGCGAGGGACAGGACAAGTCGGTTCATGAGGAAGGCGCAGGGCTAGGGGGTGGGGCCGACGAGTCGGAGAGCGCCGACGCCGCCGGGGTTCCAGTTGGTGAAGAGCACGTACACTTCGCGGTTGCGTCCCTTGCCGGTGACGTACCAGCAGGCGTCGTGAATGTGCTGGGCGTCCTCGTAGCCGAGTTCAGCCTTGGGCTTCAGGGTGGCGACAACGGCCTTCTTCTTCAGGTTGATGATGTAGATCGGGCCGGGGGTGCGGTTGGCGCCGTCGAGGCACGGTGCCAGCGCGTAGTCGCCCCACACGTCGACGTCGCAGACGGTGCTGCCGGTGGGCAGTCCATCAATGGCGACGGTGTGCATCGACTTCGGGTCCCAGTCCTTCACCAGACCTTCGGGCCGGGCGGAAACCAGGAGTCGCCCGGTTTTCGGATTCAGGGTGATGCCGTGGGGTGTGCCGGAGAACTTCTTGCCGCCGTAGGCCTGGCCCTGGAACGCGAACGGTTCGCTCGAAGCCGGCATGAACCAGGCCTTGCCGTAGCCGTCGGTGATCCAGATGGTGCCGTCCTTCCCGAAGGCAGCGTCGGTGGGGGCGTAGCCCTTGCCATCCGCATAAGGCTCCAGGTTGGGGATCTTCAGGGTCGTGGGTGCTCCGAACGAGGTGTCGGTCAGGTAGACTTCGCCCTGGGCGTTGTCGGCGGCAACGATGGCCGCGCGCTGGCCTTTGCGGGGAAGGATGTCGGCGCCGTGAAGATTGCCGGCGGGGAAGGCGGGGTCCTGGGTGATGATGGCGGACTGGGTCAGCTTCTCGGTGAACGCGATCCAGCCGATGTCCTGGAGTCCCCAGTACGCGGTGTCGGTGGCGGCATCGACGATCAGGGTACCGTGGGCGCCCTTGAGTTTGGCGACGGCGCCCTCCGGGACGGGGACTTTGGAGCGATCGGCCATGAAGGTCCAAAAACCCTGGCCCGTGGTTTTGGTGCCGGAGGCGGCGCGGAGCTTCGGGGCGGGCACGGGGCCTTTGGCCTCGATGGTGAACGGCAGGGCGGCGGCCGTGGTGACTTCGTCGGGGTGAGAGTGTCCGGTGTCGTGAGCGAAGGTGGCTGGGACAGCGACGAGGGACGCCAGGCTGGCGGCCAGGAGCGAGGAGCGGATGGGATGCGACATGCGGTGCATGGGATGATGGGAAGGTCCGTTGTGTTTGACCCTTCCGAGCCTGCGCACGGGGTACCGCGGCGAAGCGTCGTCCGGGAATCTGGAGCGCGAAGGCTGGCAACTCGGCGCGCGGATGAACAGCCGAAGTTCACGGGACGACGGCCGGGGGCGCATCTCCGTGTTGTCCGAGGACACCGCCCTCTTTTCGACAGGATGCACACGATGAACAGGATGAAATGCCGTTCGGCTTGGGTTCCTGAGCATCCTGTTCATCCTGTGAAACCTGTCCAAAACCCTCCGATGCTTGGAGATCCCCCATCCACAACACGGAGACACGGCCACGGCCGGTGATGGACCCGAGATAAGGCTTGGACGTGGGCGGGTTCGCGCTGCTATTGCTTGAATCCGTGAACCCGCCTGCCCCCGGCCGAAGCCCCCTCATGCCGAAGGTGTGCCGATCCGTGCAGCGGCGGGGCACGGATTTCTGGCGGGTGTGGCTGGTGCTGTTGGGCAGTGCGGGTTGGGTACAGGGCGCCGGGGTGGATTTTGAGCGGGAGGTGGCGCCGATTCTGGTCCGGCATTGTTTGGAATGCCATTCGGGGGCGGACGCTTCGGGGCGGTTGAATTTGGGCACACGGGACGGCGCCTGGCAGGGCGGGGAATCGGGGAAGGCGCTGGTGCCGGGCGACGCGGGAGCCAGCCTTCTGTTCCAACGGGTTCATGCGGGTGAAATGCCACCGAAGCGGCAGGGAAAACCGCAACCGCTGCCGTCCGCGGAGACCGCCATTCTGAAGACCTGGGTGGAGGAAGGTGCGGACTGGCCGGCGGATCGGCGGTTGGATCTCTTTGAATTCACCACCGACCGTCGGGGTGGGCGGGATTGGTGGTCCTTGCAGCCGGTGCGACGTCCGGAGATTCCGGGGGTGAAGCGCACCGAGTGGGTGAAGACGCCGGTGGACGCCTTTGTGTTGGAGAAGCTGGAAGCGGCGGGGTGGGAACCTGGGCCCGAAGCGGACCGGCGGACGCTGATCCGGCGGGTGGCGTACGACCTGACCGGTTTGCCGCCGACGTTCGAGCAGGTGGAGGCGTTCGTGGGTGACCGCTCGCCGGATGCGTATGAGCGGGTGGTGGATCGGTTGCTGGCCTCGCCGCAGTTCGGCGAGCGTTGGGCCCGCCACTGGCTGGATGTGGTGCGCTACGCGGAGACCTGCGGCTACGAACGGGACCAGGTCAAACCGCAGGTTTGGAAGTACCGGGACTGGGTGATCCGGGCGTTTCAGGAGGACAAACCCTACGACCGTTTTGTGCTGGAGCAGCTCGCGGGTGACGAGATTGCGGGAGCGGATGAGGCGAGTTGGGTGGCCACGGGCTTCCTGCGGCTGGGGACCTGGAACGACGAACCCAACGATCCGGAGGAATACAAGTACGAGCGGCTCGAAGACCTGGTTCATGCCACCAGCACTGCATTTCTCGGGATGACGGTGAAATGCGCGCGCTGCCATGACCACAAATTCGATCCGATCACTCAGATGGATTACCACCGCATGGCGGCGGGGTTCTGGGCCGGCTATATCCAGCCCGGCCAGGGCGTTCTCGGCGGGCCGGACCCCAAAAAACTCACCTTCGATGTGCTGGCCTGGACCGATGTTTCCCGGGAACCGCAGCCCTTGCGCTTTCTGAAGAAGGGCGATCCCCAGCGGCCTGGCGATCCCGTGGAACCGGGTCACCTGTCGATGATCCCCGCGCTGAACCGCCCCTTGCCGCCGCCGCCCGCGGATGCCCGAACCTCCGAACGCCGACGCCATCTCGCCGAATGGATCGTGGATCCCGCGAATCCCCTGACGGCACGCGTCTGGGTGAATCGAATCTGGCTCCATCACGTGGGGCAGGGCTTGGTGCGGTCGCCGGACAACTTTGGTTTCACCGGTGATCTTCCCACCCATCCGGAACTCCTCGACTGGCTTGCGGACGAATTGGTGCGAGGCGGCTGGCGGTCCAAGCCGCTGCACAAACAGATCGTGATGTCGGCCACCTACCGGCAGGCGTCGGTGCATCCGAAACAGGGGACTTACCGGAACCGCGATGCGGGCAATCGCCTTCTCTGGCGTGCGGACCGTCGGCGCCTGGATTCGGATGCGTTGCGGGACTCCCTGCTGTGGGTGGCCGGGAATCTGGACCTGACGCGGATCGGCGGGCCCAGTTTTTCCCCGGTGATTGGCGCGGATGCGCTGGAGGGGTTGTCGATGAAGGACCAAGCCTGGAAGGCCTCCCCTCCGGAGGAACAAGGGCGACGGGCGATCTATTCCTTCACCAAGCGCAGCCTGTTGCCCCCGTTTGCCACGGTGTTCGATTTTCCGGACACGACCCTGCCGTGCGGTCAGCGCGACGTGTCGGTGGTGGCGCCGCAGGCGCTGGCGCTGATGAACAACGCCTTCGTGCATGAACAAAGCGCAGGTCTGACCCGCCGGGTCGCCGCCGCCGCCCGGGATGAGGTGGAACGAATTCAACTGGCGTGGCGCCTGGCCCTGGGCCGTTCGCCGACGCCGACCGAAATGGCCCGGGCCCGTGAACATCTGGCCCGCGAAACGGCCCGGGTGTTGGAGCGTCAGCGGAAGGAACCGGTGGGCGACCTTCGTCCGCCGGACATGCACGCGCTCGCCTCCTTATGCCACGTTCTGCTCAACACCAACGAATTCATCTATGTCGACTAACGATCCCGGCCGCCGTTTTCCCTGCGGCCAAACCCGGCGCGAATTCGTTTGGGACATGGGCGTCGGTTTCGCCGGCATTGCCTTGAGCAGTCTGATGGCCGGTGACGGTTGGTTGGGCCGTCGCGCGATGGCCTCCGGTCCTGTTGCGGAAGTGGCGGGAGGTCCGCTCACGCCCCGGCCGCCGCACCGCGCGACGCCGGTCCGCAGTGTGATCTTCCTGACCATGAACGGCGGGCCGTCGCAGGTGGACACCTTTGATTACAAGCCGGCTTTGGCGAAGTACGCCGGCCAGCCGTTGCCCGACGGCAAGAAGTTCATCAACTCCGGGGGACGCAAGGTGGGTTTTCTCACCCCGGCGTTCCGGCCGTTCCGCCCGGGCGGACAAAGCGGGCTGATGATCTCCGATTATTTTCCAAAAGTCCGGGAACATGCCGATAAACTGGCGGTGATCCGTTCGTGTCACACCGACAGCCACGCCCATGGATCCGCGTTGGTGGCGATGAACACGGGAAAGACCTTCATCGGCCGGCCATCCCTGGGCAGCTGGGCGGTGTACGGCCTTGGCAGTGAGAACCAGAACCTGCCGGGTTACGTGGTGATTCTGGACAAACGCGGCGGGCCCATCAGTGGTCAGCCCAATTGGTCGAGCGGCTTCATGTCGAGTGCGTACCAGGGGACGCTTTTTCGGCCGACGGGCGATCCGATCCTGGATCTGCGCGGACCTTCCCGGGTACGGCCGGAGACCCAGCGCGATCAACTGGACCTTCTGGCCCAGCTGAACGACGAGCATCTGCGGGCCCGGCCCGGTGGTCAGGAACTGGCCGCCCGCATCAACAGCTATGAGCTGGCCTATCGGATGCAGTCGGCAACGCCCGAAGCGGTCGATCTGAGCCGGGAGACGGCGACGACCCTGGAGGCGTACGGGGTCGGACATCAGCCCACCGATGAGTTTGGACGGAACTGCCTGGTGGCCAGGCGTCTGGTGGAACGGGGTGTTCGGTTTGTTCAACTGTACTCCGGCGGCGGCCACCTCGAAGAGACCTGGGACGCGCATGCCGGCATTGAGAGCAACCACGGCCGGCACGCCGCGGAAGTGGACCAGCCCATCGCGGCGCTTCTGACCGATCTGGAACAGCGAGGGCTGCTCTCCGGCACGCTGGTGATCTGGGGCGGCGAGTTTGGGCGAATGCCGTTCAGCGAGGGCCGGGGCGAACCGGGCCGCAATCATAACCCCTACGGCTTTTCCATGTGGCTGGCCGGGGGCGGCGTGCGTGGCGGCATGGCGTATGGGGAGACCGATGAGTTTGGATTCGAGGCCGTGATCGACAAGGTCCACCTGCATGACCTCCACGCCACCATCCTGGAATTGTGCGGACTCGATCATGAGGCTTTGACGTACTTCCACCAGGGTCGGAACGAACGGCTGACCGATGTTTATGGCCGGGTGATTCGCGAAGTTATTGCCGGCTAAAGTCCCCCGTCTCTGAGGTCGATACAAGAAGCGGTGAACAAGGTCTTCTATGAGCTGAAATTCTCGGGAAAATTGCCCTCACCGGCCGGGGTGGGAATGCAAATCCTGCAATTAACCCAGCAGGAAGACTGCGGGCTCGACGAGATCACCAAAGTCGTACGGTCCGATCCCAGCCTCACCGGGCGCATTCTGAAGGTTGCGAACACCTTCACCAGTTCGCGCACCGGAGGCACCGCCCCTACCGCTCCCCCCCTCGAGGAAGCCGTCCTGAGAATTGGTTTCGCTTCCCTCCGCGATCTGGTCCTCGGCTTCTCCCTGATTTCAAACAACCCCAAGGCGACCTGTCGGGCGTTCGATTATGGCGCTTTCTGGCATATCTCCCTCGGCCGCGCCGTCTCCGCCCAGTACCTCACCGAACTTGGCGGCCGTGGAGGTGGTTCCGAAAGTTATGTCTGCGGTCTCCTCTGTGGCATGGGCCGACTCGGACTCGCCGCATCCCACCCGGAACGTTACAGCCGCATTCTCGAATCCGAAGGAGCTGATGATCCGGAAACCCTGGTGTCGATGGAGACCCGGGAATTTGGCATCAACCACCGGGAATTGACCGATGCGCTCCTGGCCGACTGGGGTTTTCCCCAGCGCCTGGCCCGAGCCGCCGCCACCTATCAACAGGTCGTCTCAGGCGATTTCGCCGAGCCCGCCAACCTGAAGGTGCTGCGTCGAACGTTGCAGGCTGCCGATGGAGTGGTCGCCGCCATCACCGCCAATCTGGTCACCGCCGACGCGCTCTCCGACACACTTCGCAATTCATTGAAGGAGTTGGAGATCGAGGACACCCAGGTCGCCAACGCCCTGACGTCGATCCGCACCACCTGGAGGGAATGGGGCGCCTTGCTGAACGTAGCGGCTCCCAAACCGGTGGCTCGCCCCACCGCGGTCCCCGCCGAGCCCGAAACCGCCGCCAAGACAGTCGCCCGCAAGGACGGCGTCGCCGCCCGACCCTCCCCTCCGCCGCTGGAGCCTTCCGGTTCACCGGGCGCCAGCGTCCTGCTTCTGGAGTCCGACGACCGCATTGCCTCAGGATTCGAGGGATGGTTGCGCCGCGCCGGGCATAACGTGGTCCGATCGAAAACCGTTCGCGATGCGTTGTCCATGGCGGTCACCCACGCACCCCAGATCGTCATTGCCCATGGGCAGACCGACGACACCGAGGCGCTGGAATTATGCAAGGCGATGCGCAGTTTCGAGGCGGGGCGCATGACCTTTTTCCTGCTGGCCACCGCGAACTCCGATTCGCGCCGCCTGCTGACGGCGTTTGATGCGGGAGTGGACGATTATCTGCTTCTGCCCTGTGCTGAAGGTGACGGTCTGTTGCGCCTGCGCGCCGCCCAACGCGTGCTTCAACTCCGATCGCGTGTCGCGGCCCAGGAAAAGACCCTGCAACAGCACCTGGCGGAGTTGGCGGTGGCCAATCGCAAGCTGCATCGCGCCGCGATGACCGACGAATTGACGCAGCTGCCCAACCGCCGTTTTGCCGAGGAAACCATGCGCGACGGGTGGTCCGAGGCCTCCAAACAGGACGGGGACCTTTCGCTGATCGTCGGGGACATCGACCATTTCAAGAAGGTCAACGACACCCATGGACATCTGGTGGGCGACGTGGTGCTCGCTTCGGTGGCCCGGGTTTTCCGGCAGGAGGTCCGGTCGTGCGACGTGGCATGCCGTCTGGGAGGTGAGGAATTCCTGGTGATCTGTCCCAACACGGACCTCGTCGGGGCACGGAATTGTGCTGAACGACTGCGGGACAAGATCGCGAACAGCGCCATCGAGGTTTCCGGCAAGAAGCACCAGGTGACCATCAGTCTCGGGGTCGCCACCCGCCGCAACGGCGGGGCGCCGGCGGCCTCGATTGAAACGCTGTTCAAGGCGGCTGATGACGCGGCCTACGAGTCCAAACGGGCGGGCCGCAACCGGGTCAGTGTCGGGCACACGGCGTGATGCGGTGCAGGTTCGGGGAGGGATTCCGGGGGGCGAGACGCCCCCCTCTACGGCAGGCGGGACGCCCGCCGCTACGGAGGCCCGGAGGGCCGAAAGAACGGTAGCCCATGGCGTAAGCCATGGGTGTGGCGTTGCATTGGATTTCGAGCCCCGGAGGGGCGATCAGAATTGGCCGAGTTGGGGTTGGTATTGTGGGGAACGCAGGATGTTCTGCCCGCCCCTGCTTTTCTGATCGCCCCTCCGGGGCTTCTGCTTTTTTGGGGGCCGTGTCCCCACGGCTCACGCCGTGGGCTAGGGTCTTGCCGCCCCGTCCGGTGCTGAGAGTGACGGTTCACGGGAAGGAACGTTTTCCAGAAATTGGACACGTATTGGGACCTTGAACCCGGAGGGATTCCGGGGGGCGAGACGCCCCCCTCTACGGCAGGCGGGACGCCCGCCGCTACGGAGGACCATTGGGGCGTTCCGCCCTGTGCGGGGCGGGGAATGCTCTCAACCCTTGGCGCTGGCGGGCGTCGGGGCGGGTTGGCGAGGGTGACGTTGGAGGAACTGAAGGCTGGCCTCGGCGCTGAGCGGGGGTGAGTAGAAGTACCCTTGAAGCTTGTCCGTACCGATTTCCTGGAGAATTGCCCCCAACGTGGCGTCTTCGATGCCCTCGGCCACCGATTCCAGTCCCAGGGTGTCGCACATTCCCAGAATCGCCTTCACCACGTGGCGCCCTCGCGGGGATTGAGCCTTCCGGCTCAGGCTCATGTTGACCTTGAGTTCATGGAACGGAAGGTCGGTGACCACATCGAACGTCGAGTGGCCGGAACCGAAATCGTCGATGGAGAGCCTGAAACCCGCGGCGGCGAGGCGTTCCAGGGTGTCACGGCAGGCCCGATCATGAAGAAGGGACTGGCGCTCGGTGGCCTCCATGATGATCCAGCCGGGGGCGAGTTGGCGCTCCGTGGCAAGCTGGTGCATGGCATCGGCAAAGCTCGGCTCCCAGAGCTGCCGTTTGGAGATGTTGAGGGAAACGGTGACCAGATGCCCCGCCTTCCGCCAGACGGCGAGTTGCTGGAAGACCATGTCCGCCATTTGCCGTCCGACCTCTGCGATGAGTCCGCGGGCCTCGGCGATGGGGATGAAGCGGTCGGGGGGGATCCAGCCGAGATCCTGGTCGTGCCAGCGGACGAGAGCTTCGAAGCCGGCCACGGCTCCCGTGCTGGCGGCGATGATCGGCTGGTACTGGGCGTGAAGCTGCCGCGTCTGCAAGGCACCCATGAGACGGGGCAGAAGCCGAACCGCCCCGATCATGGGGTTGGCTCCGACGGCAGCCGGGTAGTCGCGCCAGCAATTGCGGCCGGAGTTCTTCGCTTCGGCCAGAGCCTGGTCCGCCCGTTCGACCAGGGACTGTTCGGAGTCCGCATCGTCCGGGAAGAGGGCGAAGCCCATGCTCAGGGTGAAACGGACCCCGATACCGGCGTCGTCGCCGGCCTGCTGGGCGGCACGGATGAATCGGGAACAGGTGACGCCGGCTGTTTCGCGGCTGCCGATCCCCTGAAGCACGAGAATGAAGCCGTCACCGTTGTCGCGCAGCACGGAGTCGCCCACGCGGACTTCGTCACGCAGGGATTCACCCACCAGGATGATCAGCTGATCGCCGACACTATGACCATAGGCGTCGTTGATGTCGGCGCAGTTGTCGATGTTGACCTTGACGAGCGCGACGAGGGTGCCGGTGATGCGGGCGTGTTTGAGAGCCTGGCCGAGGCGATTGGCCAGGAGAGCCTGGGTGGGGAGGCCGGTCAGACTATCCCGAGTGGTGTGGCCGACGACGGACGTGCGGGACGTGTCCGGCTCGGGATGGAGCGCCGGGAGGTCGGAGACGTTGTGTCCGTACAGACAGACGTCCCCGCCATCGAGCCCGACCGCCATGAACGAATAGGTCTGTTCACCACAGGCGATTTCGGCGCGCTTGGGTTTTCCCTGCTTTCTTGCCGATGCCGCGAGATGCCGCAGGGCTGACGGTGCGGGGCGACCCGCCACCCAACCCCAGGTCTCCAAAAGCGGAATGGACGCCAGGTTCGCGTGAATGAGAACGCCGCTCGAGGTCAGTTCGACGATCGGATGCGGGCTGTCGGCGGGAATGCGGGAAATGCGTTTGATCTGAGCCGCCTCATCGTGCCGACGTTCCAAAGTGCGACGGGCGACCAGCAGGCGGGTCGTCACTTCCTCGGCGCGGATGGGATGGGAGAGCACATCATCCGCATCACCGTCCCAGGCTCCGCTGTCGGATTCCGCCGAGGCGATGGCATCGAGCTGGCCGATCGCGATCAGGTACGGCGGCGTCATCGGGCCGGACATGCGGATCTTGCGGAACACGTCGGTGCCTTCCCGCTCCCGGGAGGCTGCTTCGGCGATGACCACGTCCGGACGAATTTCCGCGAGCCCAGCCAGGGCTGAGGCGCCATCGGCGAACTCCGCGACGGAATGCCCCCCATGTCGGAGGATTTCCTGGAGTTCGGCCCTGCGCGAGGCGTCGGGGTCTACAAGGAGAATGTTCATGCCTTACGCTTGGGGGGCGCACGACCCGACACCCGAGCCGGGTGCGCGTGACCGCGCCATGTCGCGTCCCATCACCTGCGTTCATCGGCTGGTACGGCATTTTGATTAAGCCGGTGGGGATGGCAGCTGCCCGAAGGAAGAGTCGATTGGGACGCTGGAAAGAGCTGGGGGCGCAAAGAAGTCCAACATGAAGCGAAAATTTTCCTACAGGTTTTTCCGCCCACGTCGATCTGCCATCCGAAGCGGGAATCGGTGCCTCTACGTACCGTCGGCAATAAGTTCCCATTAGCCTCCTGAACGACCATGAAGATTGAACGGCGAACACAGTATCAACAGGGATTCACTTTAGTGGAAATCATTGGCGTCGTGGCCCTAATCGCCGTGCTAGCGGCCGTTCTGGCCCCACGCGTCACCAGCGTCATCGGGCGCGGGAAAATCAACAGCACGTCGCAGGGCATCGCGGGTCTGAAGACGGCGACGATGGATTACATTGCCGCTAATTCCTCCCTTCCGGTGCGGGCTGGGACCGCGGCCACGAATGCGGCGGTGGCAACAGGCCGGTTCGACGCCGACCTGGTGGCGGGCGGTTTCACGGAGAAGCTTTTTTCGTGCGCCATCGGTTCACAGACCTTTGACTCCAGCGCGCTGACGGGCCGGACGCATGTTCGATCCCTGGCAGCCATGGTTTCAAAGACGGTCTCGAAGCTGTCCAGTGACTACGGCGGGGATTGCTTCGACTTGGATCGGGACGCGGCGACGGCGGACTTCAGTGCGGTGCAAAAAGTCGTGTCGCTGTTCATTCCCGAAGTGGCCATCTCGGACGCGGTGGCTTTGAACAAGCTGCTGGATGGCGACGTGAACAGTGATTCCTCAGAAGACACGATTGGGCGCTGCATCTATCCGGCGGCGGATGATGAGGGCAAGACCACGGTGTACATATACGTGGCTCATTACTGAGGAGGACGGAACGGCAACCTGCGGGCGTTCAGCCGCTGGACCTCATCTGGAGAGAAGTCATTTCCAGTTAAGTCGCAGCTCAGGCCGATCGGCCGTGGGCAAGCCACCGTCCCCAATGCGATCAAGGTCGCATGGCGGACGGAATCGGCTTCTTGCCATACATCCATGCCGCTTGCTGCGCCTCCATCCCGTCTTGGCGACTGGTTGCTCGATCAGGGTTACCTGAGCGAGAACCAGCTCGACCTGGCCCTGCGCGAACAGAAGCGGGGTCGCAAGCTTCTGGGTGAGGCACTGATCGAGTTGGGGTTCGTCACTCAGGAGACGCTCTCCCGCTTTCTCGCCCGCAAGACCCAGACCGAGAACATCAGCGTCACCCGTGTGCAGGTGCTGCGGGAGGTTCTCGACCTTGTTCCCGAGGACCTCGCACGTCGACTGGTGGCTCTGCCGATCTCCCGTGATGGCAACGTGCTCACCGTTGCGATCTCGGATCCCCTCAACGTCACCGCCTTCGATCTGCTCGAACACACCACGCTGCTCCAGATCACGCTGGTTGCGGCAGGGCACGGCGAGATTCTGCAGGCGATCGATCGCCTCTACGAATCGGGTCAGACGGTCGGCCAGCTGGTCGACGAACTGCTGCGGCTGGACGGCGAGGAACTGGCCGGTGCGACCGAGCGCGACGCGCCCACCATCCGGCTCGCCAACCGGATTCTCAACGAAGCCGTCACCTCCGGTGCCAGCGACATCCACATTCATCCCGAGGAGAAGATCCTCCGCATCCGTTTCCGGCGGGATGGCATGCTCGAACCTGGCTACCTGGTGCCCAAGGCCATCCAACCCGCCTTGACCGCCCGTTTCAAAATCCTGGGTGGCATGGACATCGCCGAATCGCGTCGCAGTCAGGGCGGGCGGGGAACCGTGATCATCGCCGGACGCGATGTGGGGCTGCGGTTCTCCAGCCTTCCCACCGCGTTTGGCGAGAGCCTGGTCATCCGTGTGCTGGATCGACGGAGCGTCAGCCTGACTCTTGGTTCGCTGGGTTTTGCTCCCGACATCGAGGAGAGCTTCGGGCGCATGCTGGACAAGCCCCACGGCATGATCCTGGTCACCGGCCCAACCGGGAGCGGCAAGACGACCTCGCTCTACACGGCGCTTGGCATGATCAACGCCGCCACCACCTCCATCTTCACGCTGGAGGATCCCATCGAGTACCAGCTGCCGTTTGTCCGACAGACCCAGATCAACGAGGCTGTCGGGCTGACCTTTGCGGACGGACTTCGCACGCTGCTCCGACAGGATCCCGACGTCATCCTGGTCGGTGAGACCCGCGACACGGAGACCGCCCAGTTGATGGTGAGGGCGGCGCTCACGGGGCATCTTGTCTTTTCCACCCTTCACACCAACGACGCCCTCGGAGCCATTCCGCGCCTGGTGGATCTTGGGGTGGCGCCCTTCCTCCTTGGCCCAACCCTGATCGGCGTTTTGGGCCAGCGTCTGGTGCGCAAGATCTGCCCGAAGTGCCGCGAACCGGTGTCGAATGCGACCATCACTCCCGAGGCTCTGAACGTCGCGACGCCTTGGCTGAAGTCCGCCACGTTGCAGCATGGAAGAGGCTGTCCGCACTGCCACGGGTCGGGCTTCAACGGGCGTGTCGGCATCCACGAACTGGTGGTGGTCGATGCCCTCATGCGCGGCGCCATCGCCGCCGGCGCGGACCAGGCAACCCTGGTGGACATGGCGCGGAAGAACGGGTTTCGGACCCTGCTGGAGGACGGCCTTCAGAAGGCGGCGCAAGGGATCACGACGGTCGAGGAGGTGATTCGGACCGCGGGGGTCTGACGTTGGATACCACCATGCCGCACTATCGATTCATCGCGGTGGACGACCGGGGCAGGAAGCTGCGCGGGTCGCGTGAAGCCTCCAGCGAGGCGGCCCTGGGGGTGACGCTTCGACAGGAGGGCCAGTGGCTTGCCGAAGCCAGGGTTGCCCGCAGTGCGAGCGAAGGCTCCGCGCGACGCAAGAGCGGGAGGCGCGCCTCCCAGCGTGTGCTCGAGCAGTTCTTTCTGTCGCTGAGCCTCCAGCTCAAGGCCGGCGTCAATGTCGTGGCCGCCCTGACCTTCTGTCTCGAACCCGGGGCGCCCGAATCCTTCCGGGCGGTCCATGCCGACGTTCTGGATCGGGTGAAGGCGGGAACCTGCCTCAGCGAGGCGATGTCCTTCCATCCGCGCACCTTTTCGGTGGTGGTCGTCAATCTCCTGAAAGCGGGCGAAGCCAGCGGCCGTCTGGGCGAGGTTTGCGACGAGATCCGTCGGCACTTCGACTGGAGTGAACGGCTCACGGGCGACGTGAAGCAGGCCCTGATTTATCCCGTGGCCCTGCTGGTTGCCGCCGCCTCGTTTTTCTTCGTGGTGTTCACCTTCTTCATTCCGCGATTCACCGGTGTCTTGAAGGAGCTGGGCGTGCCACTGCCTGGCCTGACGCGCGCCATGATCCAAGTCAGCGAATTCGTCCTGAACCACTATGGACTGGTCGCCTTCGCGGTGCTGGCTCCACCCCTGGCGATGGTTGCGGGCATTCGCCAGTCCCCCGCCATGGCTGCGTGGGTGGATGGCGTGAAGCTGCGCCTTCCGCTGGTGGGCCGGATTCTCTGGCAGACGGCCCTGTGCCGCGTCGTGCACAACCTCGCGACGCTCTACCGGGCGGGCATCCCGTTGCTGGACGCGCTGAAGCTCTGCGAGCCGCTCGTCGCCAACCGCCTCATCCGGCAAAGCATCCAAAAGGTCCAGGAAGGGGTCGCCAGTGGCCGGACCCTTCATGATTCCATGGCGCAGACCGCGCTCTTCCCTCCCATGGTCGTCCAGATGGCCGCGCTCGGCGAAGCGACGGGCACGTTGGATGAGGCCCTCTACAGCGTCGCGAACTACTACGACGTCATCGTTCCGCGAACCATCAAGAAGCTCTTCACCCTGTTCGAACCCCTCATCATCCTTGTCCTTCTCGCCGTGGTCGGAACCATCGTTCTGTCCGTCTTTCTGCCTATCGCCTCGGCCCTGGGTTCCTCGTCATGACGCCATGCTCCCATCGCGCGGTGTTGTCGACGGGATGCCGCTCCCCGCGGGCCGCACCGCGGGCGTTCACGCTGATCGAGATGATTGGTGTGCTGGCGATTCTGACCATGAGCGCGGCGGTTTTGACGCCAGGGATCACCCAGCGGCTGAGTCGGTTGCGGGCTGCCGAGGACGCCGCCGAGGTGCAAGCCATCGGCAACGCACTCCGGGAGGCCATCAAGACCGATCAGGCGATCCCCGGACTGCAAACCTGGCCGCTCCGGGTTTCGGCGAACCTGGGGATTTCAGCCAATGAAGTCCGGTACTCCGTGCCTGGCGAAAGTTCCACCGCGCGCGTCTATCTCATTCATCCCTCGATTGAGCCGGCGACGCCGACCCTCAGCTCGGCGTTGACGGACCCCGTCTGGAGCCAGGGCGTGGACGGCGCCGACACCGTGTCGGATGCGCGGGTGATGATTCTCAGTGTGTACCGCCCCGGGCTGCCATTGCCCCTGAGCAGCGGTGCGGCGAGCAGCGCGTCGGTATTCGAGAGCCTTTGGAGCTGGTACTACGACCCGGCCACTCGTGCGCCGCCGGCGGGCTGGCCATCCGACTGGAGTCGGAACGGCCATTGCCTGCACATCGAACGGATTCAGCTCCTGAGCCTCTTCAGAAAGGTCACCTTCAGCAACCTGATGTCCGGAACGCGGAATCCCTTCCTCAAGGTGGGAGCTGCCGCCGCCACCACGATGGGATCCTCGGCCACGCACGATGCTCTGTACCTGGAGGGGACGGCTTTCCGCCTCTATCAAGCCAACCCGGGATCCGGCACTCCCGGTCCGCTTCAGATCGTTCACTCGCTCAGGGATTCCGTGAATTTCATCTACGAGAATGACCGTTGGGGCATTCAATAACAGAACACCGGGTTTTGCCTTGCTCGGCCTGATGCTGCTCCTGACGGGGGCTGCGGTCGGCGGCGTCGTGGTCATGTCCGACTACCGCCAACGTCGCATGGAAGAAACGCGGGCCCTGGAGGAAACACGGATCGCTCAGCTTGCGGAGGGTTTTGTTTTGGCGGTCGGTGTTCAGCTGAGGATTCCGGGGCCGTCGGATTGGGTGGGTGTTGTGGCCGATGCCACCGGCAGAAGTCCGGCCCTGGTGGAATACGTGGATCCGTCGGCCAGTCAACGGTCCACCCTGCGGCGCATCCTGGTGGTGGATCGCATCATTGGGCAGGGAGGACTCCCGTTCACGCAGTCGAACGGTGGTTTGACGTCGGGCCAGAACCCATTTCTCTCGGATCGGGCCCGGGTCATGATCGTGAGTTGTTCACGCATGGGTCTCGCATTGCCGGTCCAAGCGGGCGTTCTCGACAACAGTGTCTTTGACGCCCTGTGGAACTGGTCGTACGACCCAACGACCAGCGCTCCCCCTGCAGGCTGGCCGGCGGCCTGGTCCGGCATGGGTGCCCACCTTCATGTGGCGAGAATTCCCCTCCGTACCCTCTTCGCCCCGGTCGGCTTCAAGAACATCACGTTCGGATCGGGGAAACGCATCCGGCAGGGCCGGTTCATTTTTGCCCTTCGAACGATTCTGACCCGCAGCACGCGCTACTTCCTCAAAGGCTCCCTGCTCAAGGTCAACGACTCCAATGGCAATTCCCATCGCATCCACGTGGTTCATGAGTCGGCCCAGTTCGATCTGAGCGCGCTGCTGGAGGAGATCCTGGATAACAACGATGACGATTGGGAGTGGTACCGCGACATCCGCGATGGGCGGATTCGCTGGCGTTGGCGTGGATGGAGACGGGACTGGCATGGGCGTGGCAACGACGACGACCACTGGGATTGGAACTGTGACAACGATGATTAGCTGACCGGGCTGTGGTTATGAAACGGGGCACTCTGGGAATCAGTTGGTTGAACGAGACGCTGACCGCCGCATGGGCAGGCCGGGACGGTGCTGTTCAGACCTGGCATGCCCCCGCCGCGGTCAAGGACGGCGCGATGCTGTCCGGCGTGATGCGGGACGTGTGTCGTCGGAGCGGTGAGGATCTCCGGCGGGTGGTGGTGCTGATGGACCATCGCAACCTGCTGTTTCATGTGCAGGAGACACCGCCGGCGAAGGGTCGGCTCCTGGATCAGATGCTGGATCGGCTGATTGGTGAGAACCGCTTTTTCGATGAGCCCTCGGTCTGGGCCAAGCTGGAACTCCCTCCTGGCGCCCGCCATCACCGGTGGCTGCTGGCCCTGACGCCCCAGTCGATCTGGAACGACATCAAGTCGGCGTGCGACGACAACGAACTGGATTTGGTGGGTTTGTATCCGGCGACGGCGCTGTTGGCGCGCCATCTGGGAAAGGTGCGGGCCGAACCGGGTGAAGCGGTGCTGTTGATTGCGGACTTCGGCGGGTCGCACGGGCTTCTCGTCGGCCGGGGCGACGGCCAGATCCTGTTCGCGCGATCCATTGCGGCTTCGCGCTCGGAGACGGAGGGGCGCCTGGATCAGGAGATCAACCGGACCCTGCATTTCGCCGAACAACGATTCGGGGGCAAGGTCAGCCGCATCGTGGCGATGGGTGAACGGTGCGAATCGGCACTGTCGGGCCGGCCGCTTCGGGAAGGTCTGAACGTGGAGACGCTGGTCGCCGATCTGGAGGATCCGGCACTGGCTGCCGCGGGTTCCGAGGGCGGTTCGAGTATCCGTCTCAACTTTGTTCGCCGCAGTCTCTGGCAGTCGCCTTGGGCCCGTCCGTTGCTGGCCGCAGGGATGGCGGCGCTGCTGCTGGTCTCAATGAGCACGGCGGCCTGGGTCCTCGACGAGGCGCGGACCCGGTCCTCGGAACAGGAGCGATGGAAGCGGGAAGTGCGGGCTGCGGCGCGGATTCGGGAAACGCGCCTTTCCCGGCGGCGGGAGTGGGAAAGCCTTCGGGCCCTGGTCCTGGCCGTGGGCGATCCTGATCAACCGGCAGTGATTTCGTCCTTTTGCCGATACCTCCAGACGACGACGCCAGCGGCCATGAGGCTGACCGGTCTGGATCTTGCGATGGCGACAAACGGCTGGACGCTGCGATTGGAGGGCATCTCGCGGGAGCAGGGCGGCCGGTTCGTGACGGGAATCGAGGAGTGGGAAGCCGGCCTGACAGGAGGAGTCTTCCGGGTGCGGGTCGTGGACAGCACACAGCGGCGGACTGTCGCGGGCTCCTCCGTCGGACTGGGGTCCACGTTGCCGATGAATGTGGAAGGCAAGGCTGCCTCGAACACTGAGGCGGGGGAGAAGGGGTTCTTTCTGTCTGGAACCATTCCATGAAGGCCCAGCCTCCCATGCGCATTGGTGATTCGAACGGTTCGGCCGCGCAGGCCGCCGGCGGATCGCCGGCGCGGCCAGGTTCGGCGGTGGCGCTCGCTTCTGCGGCCGCACTGGCTGCTTTTCGGGGGACTCCGGCGGATTCGGGAACACCGAGAACGCGCCATCGTCGGCCGCCATGGCTGGAGGTGGTCACCAGCCTGCGGGTTGTCGTGGCCGTCGGCGTTGTTTCGGTGCTGCTCCTGAGCATCAGCGCCGTGGTGGGATCGAAGTTTCTTGGCCCGCGGGCGCACGGGGCCGAAGAGGATGCCACGGCGGCGCTGGTTGGCGGGCCTGCGATTCCGGAGGCGGATCTTGAGGTCCTGCGGCAGCAGGCGGAACGGGCCCGGGCCCGGCTGCTCGCGGGACGACAGGAATTGCGAACCGTTCTGGAGCGCATCGAGAACGAGGCGCGTCGGCGGGGTTGGCGGGTGGAACTGAGCCTGTCACCGCCGGTCAACCGTCCTCATGGGCTCGATCAAGTGACCGCTTATCCCGTGGCGCTGCATCTGACGCCGTCAGGCGACGATGCACCGCCCGGATTCCGGTCGCTCATCGACTGGCTCGACGGGATCCCTCGATCGCCGCGGCACACGGCGGTCACCGGTCTGTCGCTGAGGGCCAACGGGAAAGGCCGGACCTCACTGCGGGTGGATCTTCAGGTGTTCGGCGTGATGGAGAATGACCAAGCTGCTCCACAGTAGATGGGCGCTGCCTTGCGCGCTTCTGGTGGCGCTGGCCGTGTGGATCGGGGACCTGCGAAGTCCCCAAGGCAGCACCGTGACTCCCCGTTCCCGAAGGTCTGTCGAGCCTCAAGCCCCATGGACCGCCGTCGACACCACGCCCCTTGAACTCTCCAAAAATAGCCCCCTGCGGGAGTGGCTCGTCCAGCAACTCGCCGAACCGGGACCGACATTTCGTGACGATCCATTCGTCGATTGGACCGAGCCTCGCGTGCTCGCTGAGCCCGCTGTTTTGGCCCCCGCTCTGCCGGTGCTTCGAGGCATCAGCGTGGGAGCCGGCCAACCGCTTGCCATCCTCGATCGTACCGTTGTCGGGGAGGGCGAGACCCTGGGTCCGTGGAAGGTCGATACGATCGAGACCGACAAAGTCTGGATCACAGGGCCCTCGGGAAAGGTGGGTCTGACTCTGGCTCGGGATCCGGTCCTTTTACCCGCACCCAAACCTGTCGTGGCCCAGGGGTCGAACGCCCCGTCCACCCATGCGTCATCGGCGAGCCTGAAACCGGCCCCTCGGAAATGAGATCCTTTCTGCTGTCACTGCCATGAAACACAACCCACGAGAAAGCGCGCCGGTCTGGGCGCGCTCCCTGCCTCTCGTTTCCTTCGCTCTGCTCCTGGCGGGCACCGGATGCGAAACCGAAATCGCCAAGGACCGAGCCAATCGCGGCTGGATGGTGGCCACCAACCAGGGGCAGGCCACGGCGCCTCCGCCGCGGATGCCGAGTTCGGTGGCGCCGGTGGCGGTGTCCGGATACCAGCCGCCCGCTGCATCGACGGAGGTTCCGGAGAAGACCTTCGCGGAACAGGCGGCGGAGGCACGTGCCACCCCACCGGGTGACGGACGGCGATATTCCTTTTCCGCCAAGGATCTCGATATCAAGGACGCCCTGGCTCTGTTTGCCCGGAGCAACGAACTCAACATTGTTCCCGACCCCGACGTGACCGGAACGGTTTCGGTGGAGTTCCGCAACCTGCCGATCGAGAAGAGCATGGAGGCGATCCTTGGGGCATTCGGGTACTACGCCGATGCCTCCGGCGGCCTCATCCGGGTGCACAGCCAGCGCACCGAGTTTTTCACGGTGGATTACCTGCGGCTGATTCGCAGCGGGAACGGCAGCAGTTCCGCCAACATCAGTTCGTCCTCATCCGAAAGCTCGGGTGGTGGTGGCGGGGGAAGTGGCGGTGCCGGCGGCACGGGTGGCGGTAGTTCCGGCGGCTCGGGCGGCAGCGGCGATTCCACCAGCGTTTCCATCAGCAAGTCCGACAGCGTGGATTTCTGGTCGGAAGTGGAGACCCAGCTGAAGGACATGCTGACCCCGACCGGCAAGATCGCGATCAACCGCGTTTCAGGCACCATCATGGTGACCGACCAGAAGGGGAGCGTGGATCGGATCAGCACCTACCTGAAGCACATCAAGAAGACGCTGCATCGCCAGGTGGACCTGGAAGCCCAGATTTATGAGCTGGTTCTGAACGACGAGTTCCACTTCGGCATCGATTGGCAGAACGTGATGATCAAGGCGGGTGAATGGGCGATGTCCAGCGGCGGCGCGCCTGCCGGCATTCCGACTTCCAACCTGATCGTCGGCAACCCGATCGGCGGCAACACGCCCGGTCAGCCTGCATTGTCCCTGGCGATCACCAAGGACGAAACCAAGATCGTCATCGATGCGCTCAAGGAGATGGGCAACCTGGAGGTGGTGTCCCAGCCTCGGATTCGCACGCTGAACAACCAGGCGGCCATGATCAAGGTGGGCACCGACAAACCGTTCTTCCGCCGCACCTCCAATGTCATCACGGCCAATGGCGGCACCCAGACGCAGTCGAATGTCGAGGTCACCAGCATCACCATCGGCACCATCCTTGCCCTGACCCCGCAGATTTCCGACGACGGCTGGATCACCATGGACATCTCACCGGTGATCACCCGGCTGGTGAACACAGCTCAGGGTCCTGATGGCAGCACGGCACCGGAAGTCGACATCAAGCAGGCGTCGTCGCTGGTCCGCATTCCCCAAGGCTCAACGGTGGTGATCGGCGGGCTGATTCAGAACGAGCGATACAAGACGACCCGCAAGGTCCCGATCCTGGGGGACATCCCCGGCCTGGGCTATGCGTTCCGAGGCGTTTACGACGACACCCGGAAGACGGAGTTGGTCATCTTCATCACGCCGACGATCGTGCCTTAAATCGGGGCTCAAGTCGGCGCGGGGAATGGCCGATCAATTATTGGAGTTGGCTGGCGGTTGTGTGGGGATCTCGCTCGCACGCGATCGACGCTTTTGAGCCTGCCCAAGCCGTGACCGGCCGCGAATTCGGGTGTTTGTATGAGTCCGAAACGTTGTGTCGCGACTTGGTTCGCTTGGGCAGTGCTCTTGTCGGGGTGGATGATTCCGGCTCCGGCGCAAGGCCAGGGCATCGTTCCCACGGAACGATTGTTCACCGACATGACCTCGGAGGCGGAGGGACCTACCCGTGCCGCGGCAGGAGTAAGGCGCGGACGCACGGTCTCCCTGAATCCCCGCCTCCTCGGCGGGGTGAGTTCCCCGCTGCACCGCCCTTCGCCCAGGGCCTTGGCCCGACCCACCTCGCGGCTGGCGCTGAACCTGTTTCCCGATGCGCAGTTCGAGGCTGTCATCGAACAAACCGAGTACCGGGAACCCACCCGTTTTGTCGCCCGCGGGGTCATGAAGGATCTGCCCGGCAGCCTGGCGATCTTCGCTGCGGAGGGTGATGCCCTTGCGGCGACGCTCTTTGCGCCCGGACACGGCATCTTCAAGATCCAGCCGACTGCGGACGGGGGGCACGAAGTGATCGAAGTGGACCCGGACACGCTCCCGCCTTGCGGGCCGGACATGGTGGTGCCTCCGGAGGGAGCTGGGGACGCGGGTGATTCGATCCCGGAAACCAACCCACCGGTGATTCCCCCTTCGGGCGATCCGCTGCCGCCGACCGCCGGCGACTACAACATGATTGATGTGATGGTGGTCTACACCGCGGCGGCCCGGGTGGGGGCGGGCGGCACGTCGGCCATGCACGCCCTGATCGACCTGGCCATTGCGGAGGCCAACACCTGCTATCAGAACAGCGCCATCAACGCGCGGCTCAACCTCGTTCACCGCGCCGAGGTGACCTACACCGAGACCGGCAACGCCAGCACGGACCTGGGCAGGCTTCGTGCGACTTCGGACGGGCAACTGGATGTGGTGCACTCTCTGCGCAGCCAGTATGGCGCGGACGTCGTTTCGCTCTTCACCGAGTCCATGGCCAGTTACGCGGGACTTGGCTATGTGATGTCGCCCTCCTCCACCGGTTTCGCGCCCTACGCCTTCAACGTGGTCCGTCGGGTTTACGCGACCGGTCAGTACGTCTTCGCCCACGAGGTCGGGCACAACATCGGGTGCGCCCATGACCGCCAAAACTCCACCAGCCCGGGAGCCTATTCCTATTCCTATGGCCACCGATTCTACGCCGGAGGCACCCAGTACCGGACCGTGATGGCGTATGCCCCCGGTGCGCGCATCCCGTACTTCTCCAATCCCGACGTCTCCTACAACGGGACGGCAACCGGTGTGGCGTCGAGTTCGGCGACCTCGGCCAACAATGCGCTGTCGATCAACAACACGGCGCCGGTCATCGCCAACTTCCGGGGCACGGTGACGGTGGTTTCGCTGCCGGGAGCGACTCGAACCGTGGGAGAAGCCGACAGCAGCACAACCTTCAACATCACCCGCAGCGGCGGCACCAACAGCACGGTGACGGTTTCGTTTTCCACCGCGAACGGAACGGCGCTTGCCGGCAGCGACTACGTCTCGACCAACGGCACCCTCACCTTCAATCCGGGGGAGACCTTCAAGTCGGTCGCCGTCAGCCTGATCGACAACGAGAACCACGAGAACACCGAGACCTTCCAGTTCCGCCTGACGTCGCCGGTTGGCGGCGCACTCGGCACGGGGACAACCACGATCACCATCACCGACGACGATCAATCGACCGTCGCCTTCACCTCGGCGAACCGGACCACTTTCGAGACGAATATTGTCCTGGAGGTTCCGGTGGTACGGACGGGAAACGCTGATTCCGCGGTTTCGGTGCGCTACGCCACGGTGGCGGCGACCGCGACGGCAACGTCGGATTTCACTTCGGCGAGTGGCACTCTGAGTTTTGCCTCGGGAGAAACCAACAAGACGGTCTCGCTGACCGTGAAGGACGACAGCGCCAACGAGGCGGACGAGATTTTTTATTTGAGACTTTCGACGCCGGTGAACACGGCGCTGGGCACTTACACCAACTTGAAGGTGACGATCCGGCAGAGCGACAAGAGTGTGCTCCGCTTCAGTTCTTCGACGGCGTCCATCGCCGAGAACGGGACGTCGGTGCGTATTGGGGTGCGTCGGGACACCCCGACCAACAACCTGGCCACGGTTCGGTATTCGACCGCGAACGGGACGGCGTTGGCCGGCACCCACTACACCTCGACTTCGGGCACGATGGTGTTCCTGCCCGGGGAGACCAGCAAAGGGTTCTATGTGCCGGTCACCGACAACGATCAGCTGGGCGGGAACAAGACCTTCACGGTGAAGTTGACCTCGCCGTTTGATGGAACCCTGGGCCTCGCGACCGCCACCGTCACCATCACCGACGACGAAGTGAGCTATGTCAGTTTCACCCTGGCGAAGCGTTGGGTGGATGAGAACAGCGGCACCGTGCCGCTGGCGGTGGTGCGCACCGGTTCCACCAACCGTCAGGTGAGCGTTCGTTATGCCACCGCCAACGGTACTGCCCTGGCGGGCAGCGACTACAACGCCACCTCCGGCACCCTCACCTTCGCCGCAGGGGAAACCAACAAGCCCATCTCCCTCACCCTCCGCACGGACTCCGTCACCGAGGCGGCGGAGTCCATGTACGTGCGTTTGTCGTCCCCGACGGGCACCAGTCTCGGGACCTACACCAATCTGGAAGTGGTGATTCGCAATTCCGCCGCCGCCTCGATGCCGGCTTTGGCGTCGGAACTGACGGAGGACCCGATCCTGGGTATCGAATCGCTGGCCTTCGCGGGCCCGGACCAGCTTCGTCTCCACATCCTGGGGCCGGGTCAAGTCGTCTTCGTGTTGGAGGCATCGACGAACCTGATGGACTGGGTGCCGATCGCCACCCAACCGTTGCCGGAGGGTGGATTGGATTGGATCGAACCGGTCGAACCGGCGGTCTCGCGCCGGTACTTCCGAGTGGTGGCGCCCGCACCGCCGCTTCAGCCCTGATGAGGCGTGGGGACTGTCGGAGATGGAACCCGACAATTCCTCTTTAGTTCACGGACGGAGTGGGCACCCAGAGTACGGCGTGCCGTTTTCCGGCGGCGGACGTCATGACACCCGCCACGGTGCCATCGGCATCGACGGAGTAGGCGATGGCGCCGGTGAAGCCGGCAGGCAGGAAGGCGTTCAGATCGATGGATTGGTACTCCGCATCCCAAACGATGGCGTGATTGTAGGCCGGGCTTCCGGTGGCAGCGGGGTCGGTGGCGTAGCCGACCATCCAGGCACCTTGCATGCCCAGGACGTAGCTGTTGTTGAACGGCACGGCAGGGGCGTTCGAAGGACTGGGGTGAATGCTCAACGCGCTGTTGGCGGTACCCGTCCAGACGGTGGCGTAGGTGAAGCGGGCGTATTTGTTCCCTTTCCGCGCCTCATTGCGCACCCGGACGTCGTACCCGGCGTAGCCTCCTTGTCGGGAGCCATCGGTGGTGTTGGCGACAGACACGGCCGCGCCAGCAGGATGAAGGACCACCAGTGAATTCTCTGTTCCCGTCCAAAGAGCCGCCTGTGCGTTGGCCTTGGTGATATAGCCGACCTGCTGTCCGTTGCTCACACCTACCGCCCGAGCGCCTTTGCCGCCGTCGCCGAGATCGGTCACCGTGCTGGTGGCTGCATCCCAGACCAAGGCATGGCTGGTTCCCGAGGTGGGGGTTTCGCCGCTGGCTTCGACGGCGTATCCGACGATTTGGTTGCCATCGGTGGAGGATGCAAGGCCACCGAGACTGGTGAACGGGAGAGGCAGAAAACCGGCGCTATCCGCGGTGCTGCGCCACGCCATGGGGGCGGTGCGGTTGGATGTCAGCGGTCCTGCTCCCCAACCGACTTGGAGATCGCCCGAGGATCCTTCGAGGCCGGAGCGACCCACGATGCCTGTCAACGGGTTGTCGAGGATCGCAGGATGAAGATCCAGGGTTCCTTCGGGTGCCCAAATCTTGGCGCGGAGGAGTGCGCTGTTGATGAGGGGCGCCTCGTAACCGACAGCGACTCCGCCTTCCACACTGTTGGCGATGGCGTTCCCGGCCGTGGGGGTCAGGTCGATCACAGTGTAGGATTGTGCCAATGCCGAAGCGGAGGCGACGGCGGCGAGCGCGGCGGCAAGGGCTTGAGAGAGCGACCCGAGGGAGTTGGAGCGAAGGTTCATGAATGGGTATGTCGAATGCGGTAAATGACTGCGGCGGTTGCTCGGAAGAACGGACTCGGAGCGCTCGCTGTCACTACTTAGCAACCCGCATGCCATGAGTTTTTCGCCTCTTTCCGTGGGAAATGGCGGGGGAACCGGTTCGAAATCGGAGGAAGTGGTCCGCGGATGCGAACGCACGCCCACAAAATCGGACCACCGAAACGGCCTGCTCACGGGGCCATGAAGCGGGAGAGGCGGGGGGGATTACGATTACGATGAGGAGGACGATGACGAGGGGAGGGGAGGTTCATGGGAAGCCCCCTGGTCAAGAATGACCTGCTCACGGGCCATGAACCGGGGATTCCAGGGGGCGAGACGCCCCCTTCTACGGCAGGCGGGACGCCCGCCGCTCCGGACGACCGGTTCATGGGAAGTCATCGGTTCGAAATCGACCTGCGCACGGGCCTTGAACCGAGGAGAGGCGGGGGGGATTACGATGAGGATTAGGAGTACGATGACGAGGGGAGGCTCATGGAGAGGCCCCACGATTCGCCAATGGCGCATGGGGACCATGAACCGGGGCGCGAGGAGTGGAGCGGGCGGCCCTCATCCCGGCCTTCTCCCGGAGGGAGATGGAGAAAATGCTCCGCGAGGTTTGCAGGGTTGAGCCAGGCGTTCGCTGGAGCGAGTCGAGACGGCTCGGACGGCTGGAGTTCTGGCATGTCGCCGTGCGGGATATGCGGCTCCCTCTCCCTCCGGGAGAGGGCTGGGGTGAGGGGGCCGGTTTCAAGCCTCGCGATCGCTGCCATGGAAAGGTTCATGGAAAGCTACCTGTTCAAAAATGACCTGCTCACGGCCCTTGAACCGAGGATTCCGGGGGGCGGGACGCCCCCCCTCTACGGCAGGCGAGACGCCCGCCGCTACGGAAAGCAGGTTCATGGAGAGGGCCGTTTCCCTACGGCTCACGCCGTGGGCTAGGGTTCTTCCGCCCCGTCCGGGGGTGGGAATCTGAATCGGCTACGGCGTCGGCGCGATGATGACGGAGTCGTGAACGACGGTGGAGCTGGGAACGGGGGCGTTGGCCGAGTTGGGGGCGATGGTTCGGAGCCACCAAGTGTTGTTGGGACGGTTGTACTGTTCCCAGCCCTTGTCTCCCAGGGACTGCTGCATCGAGCGCTCCGTTTCGGCGCGGATGGCGGCGAGGGCGGCCGAGCGTTGGTCTTGGGACAAGCTGACGTCGGACCGGATCTGGTTGGCCTGGTTTTCGGCGGCGCGCTTCATGCCGTAGACCTCGTTGGCAACCGTGGGCGGGAGTTCGGCCTTCTTGGCGATCTGATAGAGCTGTTGGTAGCTGTAATCCTGAGCGCGTTCGTAGTCGGCGTAGCGTTCCTGTCCGAGCGATTCACGAATCTGATTGTTGAGCTGGGTCTGGGCTTCGGAGCGTTTCTGTTGTTCGGCCTCGGTTTCATTGCCGGCGCCAAAAATTGAATACGTGCGGTCGAATTCCTCCTTGATCTTGAAGACTTTGAGGAACTCCTCCTCGGAGGGGTCGAACCCGGTGATCTGCTGCCGGAGCATGTTCGCTGTCATGGAGAAGCGGAGCTGGTAGTCCTGGAATTCCTCGGGCGTCAGCGTGGCGCGGAGGGCGTCCTCGGTATCCTTCTGCATGGTCATGATGGCCTCGGGGTCCGGGGCTCCGTCCTTCATGTTTTCAGCCATCTTGGTTTGTTGCTCCGTCATGACCTTGGTGACCTCGATGCGCTTCGATTCCGGGAGGAAATCGAACATGGCGTCCATCGCGTTGCCGCCCGCGGCAGCCATGAGTTGATTCATGGCGTCCGGTTGGATGCCGAGGTCGTTGAGGACCTTGAGTTTTTCCTCCTCCAGAAGACGCCTCTGTTTCAGTGCATCCGAATCCCCCAGCAGGGCGGTCAGCGGGTTGCCAGCCTTCCAGTACTCAAACTTCCGCGACGCGCCCCGGATCTGTTTGCGCTTCGAGTCGTAGAGCTTGTTGACGTCGGCGAGGATGATGTCGCGGATGGTTTCATCGGGGCACCCGATGGAGCGGAGGTTTTGGATGTATTGGCGGTAATCGGGAGACTCGACCTGTTCCCAGGTGATCTTCCGGACGAGCGTGTTGGTGACGACCTGGAGCGGGGATTCCGTGTTGGGCGTCGCTGGCGTGGCCGGGGCGGGAGCGTGCGCCACCTCGGGGGCTGTTGCTGGTTGGGTCACCTTGGCGGGGCGAAGGAGCAGGGCGGCGAGCACGAGATTGGCGGCGACCGAGAAGGTGAGCAGGAGTCCTGGTTTCATGAGTTGGCGGTGTGGCGAGGTGTGTGGGGGGAATGGATCGTTTCGATGCCAAGACACTTGGGGACGCAAAAGGTTACCGCCGGGAACAGGATGCCTTCAGCCGGGTGGAACGACGCTGGTCCAGAGGTAGGCCTGGATGAGGACCAGGAAGCCCATCAGCACCGCGAGGGCGAGGCTGTGCCAGAAGACGGAACGAAGGATGGTGCCGGCGTCGGGGCTGTCCCGGTGGCCGCCGGTGGCGACACTGGCGACCACGATGCTTTGGGCGTCGATCATCTTGCCCATGACCCCACCCGAACTGTTGGAGGCGGCCATGAGGATGGGGGAGAGGCCGAGTTGTTGGGCGGTCACGCGCTGGAGATTGCCGAAGAGCACGTTGGACGAGGTGTCGCTGCCGGTGAGCGCCACGCCCAGCCAGCCAATCAGCGGGGAAAAGAACGGGAACAGGAAGCCGGTCGAGGCGAGGGCGAGCCCCATGGTGGTGTCCGTGCCGCTGTAGCGGGTGGTGAACCCCAGGGCGAGCATGAGGGCGATGGTGACCAGCGAGGCGCGGAGACGCAGCAGGGTGGTTCCGTACAACCGAAGGATTCGGAGCGGGCCGAGGCCGAGGGCGAATCCCGCCAGGATGCCCGCACCGAGCAGGGCGGTGCCTGTGGCGGAAAGGGCGTTGAAGGTGAACACCGCCGACTCTGGCTCCGGGCGTGGGGAGACCGGGGGCACCCGGAGGATGGCCTGGTGCAGCCAGGGCACGTCGAAGCTCAGGGTGAACAGTCCGTTGAGGAACGTCTTCACCGGGGGCAAGCCCCAGAGGAACACGAACAACGAGAGCAGCAGCCACGGGATCCAGGCCCGCCACGGCGAAGAGTCCGGCGGCAAGCCCTCGCCCTTCGCAGGTTCTGGTATGGCTGGGCATGTTGGCGAAGACAGACCCGCGGTTGCGGAGGTGGCTGCGGCGGCCTCGATGCGGCGTGGTTTCCAGACCTTCATGAAAAGGACGAGAGCGCCCATGGAGACGAAGGCCCCCACAATGTCAACCAACCAGGGTCCGTGGTAATTGCTGACGACAAATTGGGTGAGGCCAAAACTGGCGCCCGTGATGAGGCAGGCGGGCCAGACTTCCTTCATGCCGCGCCAGCCGGCTTGTGCCCAGATGAGCCAGAACGGGACGATGACCGAAAAGAACGGGAGTTGGCGGCCAACCATGGCGCTCAGGGCGCCATAGGCCACCGGGGCGGTGTTGCCGATGAGGGCGAGCTTGGCGGCTTCGAGGGGACGGAAGCCGAGGCCGATCAGCAGTGCGCCGGAGATGGCGATGGGGGCTCCGAAGCCGGCGGCGCCTTCGATGAAGGCGCCAAAACTGAACGCGATGAGAAGCGCCTGCACGCGGCGGTCGCCGGAGACACCGGCGACCTGTCGTTGCAGGACGGCGAACTGGCCGGTCTCGACGGAGAGCGCGTAGATGAAGAGGGCGTTGACGATGATCCAGCCGATGGGAAAGAGGCCGAAGGCGGCGCCGTACAGGGCGGACGCGAGGGTCAGGGCTGGAGGCATGTGATACACGCCCATGGCGATGACGGCAGCGGCGACGAGGCCGGCGAGAGCGGCGATTTCCGCGCGCACATGCCAGAACGCGAGCAGGCCCAGCAGGGTGGCGACGGGGAGCAGGGCCACCAGCGCGGAGAGCCCGATGCTGCCCAGCGGGGCGTAATTCTGGGACCAGGTCAGGGCGGGTTCCATCCGGGGTGCTTTCGCTTAGAGAGGGTCCGTGTCGCGGAGGATTTGGAGGGTATGGCGGATGGGGATGGCGGAGCCCAGTCGGGCGAGGTGAAAGCGGATCTGGGTGATGCACCCGATGTTGCCGCTCGCGACCAGATCGGCGCCGCTGGCGACGATGGCGCGCGCCTTCTGTTCGCCGAGGGAGGCGGCGATTCCGGGCTGGTCGAGGTTGTAGGTGCCGGCGCTGCCGCAGCAGAGGTGCGCGTCGGGGAGCTCGACCAGTCGGACGTCCGGGATCGAGCTTAGGAGAACCCGGGGATCCTGGCGGACGCCCTGGGCATTCGCGAGGTGGCAGGCGTCCTGGTAGACGATCTTCGTGGGTTTCCCGAAGCCCTTGGGTTGTCGGCGGAGGCCGAGTTTCCGGAGAAACACCGAGACATCGAGAACCCGGAGGGCGAAGGCGTGGGCCTGTTTGGCCTCGGGCGTGCCGGCGAGGATGACGGGGTATTCGTGCAGGGCGGAGCCGCAGCCGGCGGCATTGGTCACGATGGCGTCGAGGTCCGAGGGAAACGCCGCGAGATTGCGGCGTGCGAATTCCCGGGCGGCTTCCCGGTCGCCGGTATGCCAGGAAAGACCGCCGCAGCAGGTTTGGCCCGGAGGGACATGGACCTCGACACCGTTGTGGGACAGGACGGCGAGAGTGGCCGCGTTGATGTCGGGATCGAGCACTTGCTGGGCGCAACCGAGGAGGAGAGCGACGCGGGCTCGGCGGGCGCCTTGGGCGGGGACGACCTCGGGCCAGGACTGCCGGGGGGGAAGGCAGGAAGGCAGGAGGTTCAGCATGGGTCGCATGGATTCCGGCACCAAGTTCGGGAAGTGCTTTCCGAGGCGACCGAGCGTGGCCGCGACGCGGAAGCGCGAGGGGTACGGGAGCGTCTGGGCGACGAGCCAGTGCCGCAGGCGGGACATTTGGGACCGGGCGAAGCGCTCACGGGCGAGGGCACGGAACGGGCTGATCAGATCGCGGTAAGGGACACCGCTGGGGCAGGCGGGTTCGCAGGCGAGGCAGCCGAGGCAACGATCGACGTGGGGTTGGGCGGCCTGCCAGTCGAGGGTGCCTTCCAGGACTTCCTTCATCAGGACAATGCGCCCGCGGGGCGAGTCCATTTCCTGGCCCAATTCCTGGTAGGTGGGGCAGGCCGCGAGGCAGAAACCGCAATGCACGCAGGCCTGGATGGCGCGGGTCATTGCGGGCCCGTGGGGTCCATGATCCTCGGCGGAGATCGCGTGCAGCATGGGTTCAGGCGTCGAGTTCTGGAAATCGATCGTCGGCGGCGAGGGCTTGGCGCAGCGCCGATTCGACGCCGGTGACGGGGCGGTCGCCCCACCACAGTGGGCCCTGGCCGCGAAGCGCGAGTCCGACGAGTCCGAGCTCCCGGAGCCCGGATAGGAGTGCTGCGGACGAGGTGTCGGAGCCCGACGAAAGATAAGCCACGTTGCCGCCGGCTCCGATTTGCATCCGCACGTCGCCGGCCCCTTCGATGACCCGGGCCAGTGCGGGAACGAGGTCCGGGGTCAGCGGGACCTTCAGCAGGACGCCGTCAGGGTGAGCCCACCGGAATTCGGCGAGATCGGACCAAAGCGCGGAAGCCTGTTGGGGGTCGAGGATCTGGCCGGGCCAGCGCCGCAGGATTTCGTCCGCCAGCGGTTGGAGGGAACCTTCGGGGCCGGCGAGGCGAAGCAGGAGCCGGTGCCCGCAAGGCAGGAGCTCCATAGCTTGGGGTTCCCAGCGGTTCACCGACATCTCGCCGAGGACCTGCATCGCGTCGGCGAATCCTTCCACCCCAAGATCGAGGGTCCGGGTGGCGTCAGGCCGCGGGAACACCTTGAACGTCAATTCCACCAGGACACCCCATCGGCCCAGGCTACCCACAAAGAACTTCGGCAGGTCGAAGCCGGCGGCGTTCTTCACCACCTTGCCGCCCATGCGCAGGACTCGTCCGGCTCCGTCGACGAAGCGAACGCCGAGAATGAAATCGCGGACCCCGCCGAACCGGAAGCGGCCCGGGCCGCTGCAGCCGGCGGCGACCGTTCCGCCGAGCGTGGCTCCGGACTCGGACCAGGGGGGATCGAAGGGCAAGTGCTGGCCGCGTTCGGCCAGGACTTCGCGGATCTCGCGGATCGGTGTGCCGGCCAGGGCGGTGAAGGTGTACTCGCTGGGCTCGTATTCGACCCACCCGGTCAGCCGTCGTGTGCTGATCGCCTGGGCATCGACGGCGGAGAGCCGGGGTTTGGTCCGGGCGCCGATGGGAATCACCCGCGGCGCGGCGCGGACCGCCTCGACGACTTCGTCGACGGTGGCGGGGCAGAAGGCGGCGGTGGCGTTCATTCGCGGGAGATGACGCCGGCGGCTTCCAGGGGATGAAGGCCGGGGCGCGACAGGGCGGGGGCTTCGGGTCCAGGGAACATCTTGCCCGGGTTGGCGATCTCCAAGGGATCGAAGGCGGAGCGGATGCGCTTCAGGCAGTCGATTTCCTCGGGGCGGAACATGTCGGGGAGGAAGTCGCGCTTCTCGACGCCGATGCCGTGCTCGCCGGTGATCGATCCGCCCATCTCGACGCACATGCGGAGGATCCGGCCGGCGAGGGCCTCGGCGCGTTCGAGGGCGCCGGGCTGGCGGCCGTCGAAGAGGATGAGCGGATGCAGGTTGCCATCGCCGGCGTGGAAAACGTTCGCGCAGCGGAGTCCGGCTTCGCGGGACATTTCGACGATGCGCCGGAGTGCTTCGCCGAGTCGGCGCCGGGGTACGACGCCGTCCTGGACCAGGAAGTCGGGGGAAAGGCGGCCGACGGCGCTGAAGGCGCTCTTGCGTCCCTTCCAAATGGCGAGCCGTTCCTCGGCGTCGCGAGCGGGGCGCATTTCAATCGGCTGGCTGGCGGCGAGGATGGCGTCGAGGCGCAGGCGATCGCACTCGACCGATTCACGAGGTCCCTCCAATTCGACGATCAGGACGGCCTCGCAACCGGGCGGGTACTCGGCGTGGACGGCGGCGGAGGCGGCCTGGAGGGCGAGGGCGTCCATGATTTCCAGAGCGCCCGGGAGCATACCGCTGGCGACGATGGCAGCGACCGCGTCACCGGCTTGGTCGAGAGTGCGGTAGCCGGCGAGCACGGTGTGGTAGCGCTCGGGTTTGGGGAGGAGTTGGAGGGTGATTTCGAGGGCGATGCCAAAGAGGCCTTCGTTGCCGGTGAAGAGGCCGCACCAATCCGGGCCGACGGATTCCCGGCTGCGGCCGCCCCAGCTGACGCATTCGCCGGTGGCGAGGACGGCGCGGAGGCCGAGCACGTGGTTGGCGGTCATGCCGTACTTGAGGCAGTGGGCGCCGCCCGAATTGAAGGCGACGTTGCCGCCGATGGTGCAGATGGACTGGCTGGAAGGATCGGGGGCGTAGAGCAATCCGTGGGGAGCGGCGGCCTGGGTGACCTGGGAGTTCACGACCCCGGGTTCGACGACGGCAATGCGCTGGACCGGATCGAGTTTCAGGATGCGGTTGAGGCGATTGAGGGCAATGACCACGCCGCCTTCGACCGGCAAGGAGCCCCCGGAGAGGCTGGTACCGCTGCCGCGCGCCACGAATCCGATTCCGGCGCGGTGACAGGCGCGGACCAATTCGACGACTTCGTCGGTGCTTTCGGGAATGGCGACCGCGACCGGGCGTTTCCGGTAGGCGGTCAGGCCGTCGCTCTCATACGCGGCGAGCTGTTCGGGTCGGGTGAGCCAACGCTCCGGCGGCAGCAACGCCGCCAGTTCGTGGAGCCGGTCCTTGGGCATGGGGACCTAGCCAAGGATTTCGCGGAGGGCGGTCAGGACCAGGTCCACATTGCGGACCGTGGATCCGTGGCCCATGAGTCCGATGCGCCACGCTTTGCCGGCCATGACGCCGAGGCCGGCGCCGATCTCGATGCCGTATTCCTCCAGCAGCCGTCGGCGGACGCCGGCGTCATCGGCTCCGGCGGGGATGGAAATGCAATTGAGGGTATGGAGGGAGTGCTTGGGAATGTAGGAAAGCCCCATGGCTTCCAAGCCGCGGCGCAGGCGTTGGTGCATGCGTTCATGGCGGGCGATCCGCTGGGGAAGCCCCTCCTCCAGGACGATCGCGAGCGCCTCGCGGAGGGCGTAAGTCATGTTGATCGGCGCGGTGTGGTGGTAGACCCGGCCGCCGCCGCCACCGCCGACGTAGTACTTCCGCAGCATGGAGACATCGAGGTACCAGGACTGCGGCTTGGTCTTGCGCGCATCCATGCGGGCGAGGGCGCGTTCGCCGAAGCTGACCGGAGCCAGGCCGGGAGGGCAGCTGAGACATTTCTGAGTGCCGCTGTAGATGGCATCAATGCCCCACTCGTCGACTTTCAATTCATGTCCACCAAGGCTGGTTACAGCGTCCACCAACAGGAGCGCGCCCTTGGCGTGGACGAGGTCGGCGAGGCCGACGAGGGGTTGGTGGGCGCCCGTGCTGGTTTCGGCATGCACGATGCCGACGAGCTTGGTTTTGGGAAACTGCTCGAGGGCCGCGTCGATGGCTTCATGGGGGATGATCTCGCCCCAGGGGGCTTCGACGGCGTGGACGATGGCGCCGCACCGTTCCATGACATCCTTCATCCGTCCGCCGAAGACGCCGTTGACGCACACGATGACTTCGTCGCCGGGTTCGACGAGATTGACCGCCACGCATTCCATGCCGGCCATGCCGGTGCCACTGACCGGAAAGGTCAGGGGATTCCGGGTCTGAAACACCTCGCGGAGCATGGCGCAGGTTTCATCCATGATGGCCACGTACTGGGGATCCAGGTGGCCGAGCGTGGGAGCGCCGAGTGCGCGCAGGACCCGCTGCGGGACCGGGCTGGGACCGGGTCCCAGCAGAATGCGCTCCTCTGGAAACGAGAGGGATTTCGACGACGAATCAGATCGGTCTTGGCTCATGGGCGTGGTTGGGATTCTCGCCAAGTCACCGGGGATGGCAATCCTGGGAAGCCACCACGACAAGCATACCGCCCGTCCGGCAGTGGAGCCGGGCGGGCGGTTTTTGAACACGGGTCGTGAGCTGTCCGTATTCTTCGACCAACGAGGTTGTTTAGTCGGCGGGCAATCCTTTCATTCGGTTGTTTTGGCGTCGTTTCACGGCCCAGCCCAGGCCCGCGAAACATCCGAGGGTGATCAGCGTTGCCGGCTCGGGCGTTGCCGTGAGTGCCGCGAGGTTGGCTCGGCCGATGTCGATGGCGAAGAGGACGTCGTTGTAATCGCGGTCACCCCCTCCGTAGAGATCCTCGAACCCAAGGATCAGGTAAGGGCTGTCCTTGATCGTGTAGGCGAATGCCACGACGTGGTTGATGCCGTCCGGATTCAGGGAGGCGTCGGTGGAGTAGACTGTCTCACCGTCGTTCGCACCGTCGGCGATCAGGAA